>CAXTFJ010000013.1:0-56749 GCA_964243405.1 uncultured Lichenihabitans sp.
ACCCCCGACACGCGGATTATGATTCCGCTGCTCTAACCAGCTGAGCTACCCCGCCGTTGGAGGCGAGGATATAGAGAGCGGTGGAAGTCGGGTCAACCAAGGGGCCGACCTTCCGCAACGCGCTCGCGCCGTTCTTCAGGACGTTCGCGTTTGCGCCAGCCACGCCCGCGTCCGCGCATCCGGGTCGCTCGCCTTCACGATATCGGTCACGACCGCGGCACTGTCCGCGCCGGCCCGCAGCACGGCCTCGGCTCGGTCCAGCGTGAGGCCGCCGATCGCGACCAGCGGCACGTCACCGATCCGTCGCTTCCACGTCCCGATCCTGTCCAGTCCCTGCGGAGCCCACGGCATGACCTTGAGCGTGGTCGGGTAGATCGGCCCGAGCGCCACGTAGTCGGGGCCCAGCGACAGGGCCCGGTCGAGTTCCGCCTCGTCGTGCGTGCTGATCCCGACCCGGACCCCCGCGCGGCGCAGCGCGGGCACGTCGGCGCCGTCGAGGTCGCCCTGGCCGAGGTGGACGAAGCCGATGCCTTGCTCGAGCGCGAGCGCCCAGAAGTCGTTCAGCACCAGCGTGGCGCCCGCGGCCCTGCAGGTGTCGCGCGCGGTCCTGGCGTCCGCGACCAGACGATGCGGCTCCATTTCCTTCGCGCGGAGCTGCACCAGCCGCGCGCCCGCGGCCACGACCCGCGCCACCCAGGCCGCGTCGGGCACCACCGGGTAGAAGGGATCCAGGATCACGCCAGGACCGCCCGGCCCAGCACGGGGGTGGAGGGGGCGGCCATGTCGCGGACCTCCATGGGGTCGGCCTCGTAGGCCAGCCGCCCGGCCTGGATCGCCCCCGCGAAGGCCCGCGCCATGGCGACGGGGTCGCCCGCCTTGGCGACCGCGGTGTTGAGCAGCACGGCGTCGTAGCCGAGCTCCATGGCGGCGGCGGCCTGCGACGGCAGGCCCAGGCCCGCGTCAACCACCAGCGGCACGTCGGGGAAGTGGGCGCGCAGGCTGCGCAGGCCGAAGACGTTGTTGAGTCCGCGGCCCGAGCCGATCGGCGCGCCCCAGGGCATCAGCACCTTGCAGCCCGCCTCCAGCAACCGCTCGGCCACGACCAGGTCCTCGGTGCAGTAGGGGAAAACCTCGAAGCCGTCGGCGCTGAGGATGCGGGCGGCCTCGACCAGGCCGAACACGTCGGGCTGCAGCGTGTCGGCCTCGCCGATCACCTCCAGCTTGATCCAGGGCGTGTCGAAGACCTCGCGCGCCATCTCGGCCGTGGTGACGGCTTCCTTGACCGAATGGCACCCCGCCGTGTTGGGCAGCACCTTGAGCCCGAGGTCGCGGATCAGCGACCAGAAGGCCTGGCCCGCCTTGCCGGCACCCGATTCGCGTCGCAGCGAAACGGTGACGATATCGGCCTCCGAAGCGCGGATCGCCTCGGCGAGCACGGCCGGGGAGGGATATTGCGCGGTGCCGAGCAGGAAGCGCGACTTGGGATGGTAGCCGTAGAACAAAGGTTCAGCCTCCCTGCATCGGGGCGACGATCTCGACCCGGTCGCCCGGTCGGATGGGGGTCTCGGCGCGTTTCCGGACCGACACGAACTCGCCGTTCAGGGCCGTGGCCACGACCGCGTCGGCGAGGTCCAGCTCGCCCAGCAGCGCGGCGAGCGTTTCGGCCGCGAGGTCGGCCGGTTCACCGTTAAGCGTGAGCCGCATGGGCAACCTCGGATCGGAGGAGGGGCGATAAGGCGAGGTCCGCGGCCCGCGCCGCGAAGGCGGGCGACAGCAGGAAGCCGTGCCGGAACAAGCCGTTCAGGTGGACCACGCGACCCTGTTGGCGCACGGCAGGCAGGTTGTCGGGAAAGGCGGGGCGGACGTCGGTGCCGATCTCCACCACCTCGGCTTCACCGAAGGCCGGATGCAGCGCGTAGGCCGCGCTGAGCAGTTCGATGAGCGAGCGGGCGGTGATGCGGCGGCGCTCGGCGCTCTCGATCTGGGTCGCGCCTACCATGAACAGGCCGTCGGCACGCGGCACGATGTAGAGCGGGATGCGGGGGTGCAGCAGCCGCACGGGGCGATGCAGGGTGACCTCGCGCGTGCGGATCAGCAGCATCTCACCCTTGACGCCGCGCAGGTCGGGCAGGTCGGCCGAAGCCGCGAAACCGCGACAGTCCACCACCCGGTCGGCCTCGACCGTGCGCGGGTCCACCTCCGTACCGAAGCGGATCGCCACGCCGTCGCGCCCGAGACCCCTGGCCAGGTCGGCGAGTGCCGCACGCGGGTCGAGGTGCGCTTCGCGCGGAAACAGCAGGGCGCGACGGAAACGGCCTGCGAGATCGGGTTCGAGCGCCGCCACGCCCGCCTCGTCGAGGGTTTCGAACGCGGTCGTGCGGCGGGCGAAGCGCGTGATCTCGGAGGCGTCGCGGGGAGGGGCCACGACCAGCGTGCCGGCCTGCACCGTGCCCGCATGCTGGCGCGGCCACCACCCGAGCGCCCGCTGGCCGAGGTCGACGACCGCGGCGTCCGCGCTCTCGCCCTCGCACCAGGGGGCCAGCATGCCGCCCGCGTACCAGGAGCAGGCCGCTGCCCCTAGGGCGTCGCCACGATCGACCACCTCGACGGAGGCACCC
This sequence comes from uncultured Lichenihabitans sp., assembly GCA_964243405.1. GTDB lineage: Bacteria > Pseudomonadota > Alphaproteobacteria > Rhizobiales > Beijerinckiaceae > Lichenihabitans. Next base: position 2,619 of record CAXTFJ010000013.1, read on the forward strand.
GCGTCAGCCAAGTGCCGGGCAGCCACGAGCCCCGCGACGCCAGCACCCACGACCACGACGTGCGGGCGGCTCACGAGGCGGTCCACCGAGCGGAGCTAAATAAAAATCGACTTGAAAGGCGCTGCACGGTCCCGTCCCTTCGCCGGCATGACCCGGATCAGGTTCGAAGGGTTCGGCCCATTCCGTCTCAGTCCCGCGACGCGGGACACCCCTCGGACAGAGTGAAAGATAGGGTGCGTGCCTGCGATCCGCAAATCCCTGCGCGCCCAGAACCGTCGGTGTCGCGCTCGCGTTGACGGACTGAGGGGCCGCACGGCGCGGTTCCCGAAGCGGAGGGAACGGCCATGGGTCTCTTTGACAACGTGCTGGGAAGCGTCTTCGGCGGCGGCGGACAGCAGGGGGCCGCGCCCTCGGCCATGTCGCCGATGGTTAAGGCGCTGCTCGTGCTGCTCGCCGCCAAGGCGGTGTCAAGCCAGTTTTCGCGCGGTTCAGCCCCGGCGGGAACGGCGCCGCAGCCCGCGTCCGACGGCACCATCAACAGCGGCATGTTGGCGGGCCTGCCGGGATTGGACGCGATCCTGGGCAAGCTGACGGGCGCGGGCCACGGCGGGGCTGTTCAGTCGTGGATCGGCCACGGTTCCAACGCGCCGATCGCGCCCAACGATCTGCAGACCGCCCTCGGGTCCGACACGATCAACCAGTTGCAGCAGGAATCGGGCCTGCCGCGCGACCAGCTCATGAGCCAGTTGTCCACGGCGCTGCCCCAGGTCGTCGACAAGCTTACCCCGGACGGCCACCTCCCTTCGGCCGACGCGCGCGGCCACTGGTAGACACCCCGTGGACGATCCCTACGACCTGCAACGGTTCGTCGACGCGCAGGCTCCCGTCTACGATCGCGTCAAGGCCGAGCTCAGGGATGGACGCAAGGCGAGCCACTGGATGTGGTTCGTCTTCCCGCAGGTCGCGGGCTTGGGCTTCAGTTCGATGGCCCGGCGCTACGCGCTTCGCTCGCTCGACGAGGCCGCGGTCTACCTCCACCATCCGACGCTGGGGCCGCGATTGCTCGAGTGCACGGCGCTGGCCAACGCGGTCCGGGGTCGGTCGGCCCGGGCGATCTTCGGCCAGCCCGACGATCTCAAGTTCCGCTCGTGCATGACACTGTTCGCGCGGGCCGAACCCGAATGCGAGGAGTTCCAGACCGCGCTGACGCTTTATTTCGACGGCGAGCCCGACCCCGCCACGCTGGAACGGCTCGGTTAGGAGCCGTCACCGCAGCAGCGCGGCGGCTTCGCGCAGGACGGCCACGATGCCCGGCGCGATCGAGGGCTTGGTGCAAACGTAGGTCGGGCTCGGGTGCGGGATGCGGAACACCGCCGTTCCGGGCCTCATGGCGCGCACGGCAGGCTCCGCTTCGGCGGCCACCCGCCCGGCCAGCACGACGACGCGGAGGTCGGGCAGCAATGCGAGGAAGCCCGGCAACTCGGCCAGACCCGCGAGGATCTCGGCCCGCGTCGGCGACCGGTTGCGTGCCCCGGCCGCGTGAATGGTCCAGGGCACCGCGTTCCAGACCACGCTGTCGCGGCGGTCGATGGCCGCCTCCGACAGGAAGCGGCGAAGGTTGCGGGCCGTGCCGGTCGGGTTGTCGCGGGACACGAAGCGCAGCGGCTCGAGGCCGGGCCCCGGTGTTTCGAGCAGCAGCAGCAACCGGGCTCCGGTGCCACCGTCCAGCGGATCGACGTGCGGCGTGGCGCCGAACCGGCCGGCAAGCCTGTCGGCGAACGCCTCCAAGGGCTCGAAGCGGGGATCGATCAGGAGTGCGGCGCGCCGCTGCCGTCCCGCCTCGGTTCGAAGGTCGTCGACGTGCGGGGGGGACGCACCGTCCATGCGGCCTGACCGGGGGCGGCCCGTTTCAGCAGGCCCGGTTGAGCCCATCCCGGTTCATGACGGCGGCGCGAGCCGCCTGGTGGTGCCGGGAGGGCACCGGCAGCGGCGTTCCCTGCGCGTCCTCGTCGAACACCACGGGCTTGGAGAAGTAGTAGCCCTGGGCGTAGCGGATGCGCGTGGCGCTCTGCAGGTAGGCCAGTTCCTCGAACGTCTCGACGCCCTCCACGATCACGCTCATGCCGAGCGACTGGCCCAGCGACTCGATGGCCCCCAGGATGCTCTGGCTGCGCGGCCGCTTGTGCACGGACGTGATGAACGAGCGGTCCACCTTGATCTCGTCCGCCGTGATGTCGGCCAGCGCCGACAGCGAGGAGAAGCCCACGCCGAAGTCGTCGATCGACACCTTGGCGCCCACCTCGCGCAGCATGGGGAGCACGCGGGTCTGGAACTGGGTCTTGGCCACGAAGGCCTCCTCGGTCAGTTCCACCATGAAGCGCGTGGGGTCGCCGGTGGCGTCGAGCGCGTCGGCGAACTGGCGCATGAACCGGACGTCCGTCGCCTGTTTGGCCGCGACGTTGAGGCTGATCGAGGTGTCGGGTCCGAAGGCGTCGTTGATCGTGTCCGTCATCCGCACGGTTTCTTCGAGCACCTGCAGGGTGATGTCGTTCATCAGCCCGAGTTCCACCGCCAGGTCGACGAAATTGCCCGGCGCCTGGATGACGCCGCCCTCGTCGCGCCAGCGCAGCAGCACCTCGAGGCCCACGACCCGGTCGGAGCGGAAGTCCACCTTGGGCTGGTAGGCGCAGCACAGCCGCCGATCGCGGATCGCCGTCCGGAGGCGCTGCTCCACCTTCATCCGCTCGGTGACGGCGTGGCCGATGTGCGGATCGAACAGGCTGACCCCGCCCTTCGTGTCGCTCTTGATGCGGTACATGGCGCTGTCGGCGTTGACCCGCAGCACCGAATAGCTTTCCCCGTGGTCCGGATAGAGGCTCACGCCGATCGACGCCGAGGAGAAGATCTCGTGGCCGTCGATGAAGAAGGGCTCCTTGAGCCGCTTGAGGATGCGCGACACCGTGTCCGTGACGGCCTCGGCCGAGGTCACGGGAGCGAGCAACAGAAGCAGTTCGTCGCCACCCACGCGGGCGAGCAGGTCGGACGCGCGGATCGCCTGGGTGATGCGGGCCGCCATCTTGACCAGGAGTTGGTCGCCCACCTCGTGACCGTAGTAGTCGTTGATGTGCTTGAAGCCGTCCAGGTCGATGAAGGCCAGCGCGAAGCGGGTCGATCCGTCGCCCTCGACGAGGGTGTCGACGCTGCGCTCCATCAGGCGGCGGTTCGGCAGGCCGGTCAGGTCGTCGAAATAGGCGCGCCGGAACAGGTCGTCCTCGCGTTTCTGCTGCTCGGTCGCGTCGGCCGAGACCGCGACGTCGTAGGACAGCCCGTCGACCGTGACGGCTTGCCGCGTGGTCCTGACCGCCCGGCTCGGCTGCTCGGCGGCTTCCGCCTCGGCCGCGAGGACGTCGGCGGTGCGGTTGGCGTAAAGGCGGCGTCCGTCCGGACCGGTGACCGCGAGGCCCACCGGCAGATCGTCCACGATCCGTTGCAGCCAGGTGAGGTCGGCGGCGGCCGGGCCTGTCTTGGGTGGGACCGTGTCGAAACATTCGATCATGATCGGTATGTCCAAAAATCGGGGGTCGGCCAAGTGAGGTCTGGCCTGGTCCACGGCCACCGCCTCGGGGCGAAAAGGACGGCGCGTCAGCGCCGGAGGAGCTGGTAGCGAGCCTGTTCGAGGCGGGACGCCACCGATGCCGCGGCGGGCTCGGGCGCGGGCGCCTGTTCGGACGCGGCCTCGTCCGGCTTGACGGCCGATCGCTGGCTGGACGCTCCCCGCCAGCGGTCCACCACCGCTTGAACGAAGCTCACCTCCTCGTCGGAATGAACCTCGGGCTCGCCCACCGCTTCGCTGCGGGGCAGCAGGTGGTGCGGCACGGCCCTGAACGTCATGCGGGTCGGGAGCGGAACACCCTCGCCGAAGCCCACCAGTTCGCGGGTGCCGAGCGACGGCACGAAGGCCAGCAGGTTGGCGGCGGCATCGTTCACGGCCGAGCGGAGCAACGCCTGATCGCGCTCGTTGGTCATCCGCATGGCGAACAGCGTGGAGCACTGGGAGATGATGGTCGGGTCGAGTTCGGCGGGGCGTTGGGTGACGAGCCCCAGGTAGGTGCCGTATTTGCGGCCCTCCTTCGCGATCCGCGACAGCGCGCGGCGCGTCGGCGCGAAGCCGACCGAGCGGTCCGCCGAGGCGTAGCGGTGGGCCTCCTCGCAGACAAACAGCAGCGGGATCCGCCCGTCGCTCCACAGGCCGAAGTCGAAGGCCAGGCGGGCGAGGACGCAGACGACCGCGTCGACGACCTCGGGAGGAAGCCCGGCCAGCTGCATCACCGTGATCGGCTTGCCGTCGGGCTCGAGGCGGAACAGCTGGGTCAGCAGCGTCGCCATCGTGTCGCCGCCCACGTTCGCGTTGTCGAACATGAAGCCGTAGCGCGGGTCGTTGCGGATCGTCTCGATGCGGGTGGTGAGCCGATGATAGTGCATCCGCAGCCCGCGGTTCTCGAGCTTGCCCATGCGCTCGTCGATGAGGCCCAGGAGGTCCTGCAGCAGGTAGGGCACGGGGGTGTCGACGGTGCAGCCCGCGGCCTTCGGGTCGCTCTTCTTCAGCGCGAGCCGGTTGCTCTGCGCCTTGAAGCTCATGTAGCTGCCCTTGGCCATCGGGATGAGCTCGGCCAGGATGTCGAGCTCCTCCACCACGCCGGGGTGGCCGCCGTAGATCACGTCGACGAACTCGTCGAAGTTGAACATCCAGAACGGCAGTTTCAGGGTGCGCTGGTTGACGACATTGGCGCGCGCGCCGAAGCAGCGGCCATATTCATTGTGGCCGTCCAGCATGAAGACGCGCAGGTCGGGACGGGCGTCGAGCACCTCGTTGAGGAGGACCGCGACCCCGCTCGACTTGCCCACCCCGGTCGAGCCAAGCACCGCGAAATGCTTGGTGAGGAGGTTGTCGACGTCGATGCGGGCCGCGATGTCGGGATCGTGGTGCAGGTGGCCCACGGGGATCGTGCGAGCGTTCGAGGCGCCGTAGACGGCGCGCAGGCCCGCCTTCGTGATGAGGGTCGCGACGTCGCCGATGGTTGGGTAGTGGGCCACGCCGCGGTGGAACACGTCGGCGCCCACCGCGTCCCGCGTCATGCGGCCCATGAGGTCGAGCCGGGCCACGGCGTGCCGCCCTGCGTGCACGGCGTCGCCGAAGTCCGCCGACACCTCCGTCACCATGCCGAGGGGCCGGTCGTCACCCGACCCGATCACGACGAAGTCGCCCACCGTCACGCGCCCGGCCTCGCTGGACCAGCGCAGGGGAAGGGTGATCCGCGCCTCCGAGCCGCGAACCGAGAGCACATGGCCGACCGGATCGGCGACGACGCCCGCGAGGTCGTCCTGGTTCAACACGTCTTGGGATGTCACTGCACGCCCGCCGCTTCAAATCAACATGGGCGATCATTGGGCCTCGACCTCTTGCGAGACTGCAAACCGACGAGAGGTCGCTGCGAACGCCGTTAAAAAAGAGCGGTGCCGATCACTCGGATCGGTTCGATCCGCGCCTCAGGCGAGCGGACGCGCGGCCTCGGCCCGCGCGCGGACCACGTTGTCGAGGAATTGCCGGGCGCTTTCCGCCCACGTGTAGCGCAGCGCGGCACTGCGGGCCCGCTCGCGGGGAACGGCGAGCGCTTCCCGGCAGGCGACGCCCAGGTCCTCGTCGAGCACGCCCGCGCCGCTGTCGCCCAGCACGTCGCTCGGCCCCGCGACCGGGTAGGCCGCGACCGGCAGTCCGCTCGCCAGCGCTTCCAGCAGCACGATGCCGAACGTGTCCGTCCGGCTGGGAAACACGAACACGTCGGCGCTGGCGTAGATCCGCGCCAGGTTCTCACCCGTCTGCATGCCGAGGAACACGGTACGGGGGAACCCGGCTTCCAGCTCGCCCCGCGCGGGCCCATCGCCCGCCACCACCTTGGTGCCCGGCAGATCGAGCGACAGGAAGGCCGCCAGGTTCTTCTCCACCGCGACTCGGCCGACGTAGAGGTAGATGGGGCGGGGAAGGTCGAGCACGGACTCCGGACGGGGGCGGAACAGGGCATGGTCCACCCCGCGCGACCAGCGCATGATGTTGCGGAAGCCGCGCCGGTGCAGGTCTCGCGCGACGCTGTCGGTGGCCACCATCGTTCCGCCGCCGCCGTTGTGGAACCAGCGCAGGGCCGCATAGGACAGGCTGCGGGGGATGGGGAAGCGTGCCGCCAGGTAGTCCGGGAACTGGGTGTGGTAGCTGGTCGTGAAGACTCGGCCGGACCCGCGGCAGAACTGGCGGGTCGCGAGCCCGATCGGCCCTTCCGTCGCGATGTGGATATGGTCCGGCGCCAGCGCCGCGACCCGGCGCGCCACGGCGGGCACGCTCGCTAGGGCGAGACGGATGTCGGGGTAGGTGGGCGCGCGGACCGACGTGAAGCCGTCGGGCGTCACCAGGTCGACCTGGGCGCCGAGTCGGCGCGCCTCGTCGGCCATCGCCTGGATCGACCGCACGACCCCGTTGACCTGGGGATGCCAGGCGTCCGTCGCGATCAGGATCCGCATCAGGCCGCGGCCTTCGCCCGAGTCCCGAGGGGCAGATCGGCCGCCTCGGTCGCGCTCACCCGTCCCGGTTCGGTCCAGCGCAGGATCTCGAGCCGACCGTCGCCGTGCTCGACCACGGCCGAGCAGGACTCGACGAAATCCCCCGTGTTCACGTAGGTAACGCCGCTGATGGTGCGGATCGCGGCATGGTGGATATGGCCGCAGATCACGCCTTCGACCGCGTGCTTGACGGCCTGCTCGGACAGCGCGTCCTCGAACGAGCCGATGAAGTTCACGGCGTTCTTGACCTTGAGCTTGGCCCAGGCCGAGAACGACCAGTAGGGGAAACCGAGCTTGCGCCGCACGACGTTGAACCACCGGTTGGTGACCAGCGCGGTCTCGTAGGCCCAGTCGCCCAGGAGCGCCAGCCAGCGCGCGTGCCGCACGACGATGTCGAAATCGTCGCCGTGGGTGACCAGGAAGCGCCGCCCATCCGCCGTCTCGTGGATCGCCTGGCGCGCCACTTCCACGCCCCCGAAGGTCAAGCCCACGTATTCGCGCGCGAACTCGTCGTGATTGCCGGGGATGTAGATCATCCGGGCACCCTTGCGGGCCTTGCGCAGCAGCTTCTGGATCACGTCGTTGTGCGCCTGCGGCCAGTACCACCCGCTGCGCAAGCGCCAGCCGTCGACGATGTCGCCCACGAGGTAGATCGTATCCGCGTCGTGGTGCTTGAGGAAGTCGAGCAGGAGGTCGGCCTGGCACCCCTTGGTGCCGAGGTGCAGGTCTGAGATGAAGAGGGACCGGAAATGCTTGGTGGTGTCGCTCATCGCTGTTCAACCCCCGCGGCACCCGCAGCGTCGTCCGCCACTGCGCATGCCCACCCCGGCCTTGTTCCCGACATGGTCCCGGCCGGATGGCAGGCGTGTGACACGGGGTATATTTTGCGTGTTTCCTCCCCAAACACCACGGGACGGCGCGCTTATCCCAAGCTTTGCGGCAATCGCGCAACGGCGGCCCGGGGTCCTCCCAGTTTCAAACCTCTCGAACTTCCGTTCGATATTCCAAACGAAATCGTCTATCATCTCAAACGGTGCGACCGGGCTTGCGGGCCGCGCGACACGGACGATGCGCGATGGGCGTCGAAGGACGGGATAAGGCCAAGGCATTGGAGGCGGGCGCCGCGTCGGTCTCCACCCAACTCGGGCGCAGCGTGCAGCGGCTGCGCAAGTCCTACAGCCTGTCGCTGTCCGAACTCTCCGAACAGTCCGGCGTCGCCAAGTCGATCATCAGTCAGATCGAGCGCAACGAGACCAACCCGACGCTGTCGACCAGTTGGCGGCTGGCCCAGGCGCTGGACGTCTCGGTCGAGCGTGTGCTGCAGGCGGCCGAGGACGAGCCGTTCGTGGACAAGACAAGCCGCGGCGACACGCCCATCCTGACCTCGGACGACGGCCTGTGCCGCCTGGCCATCATCGGCTGGATCAAGACCGTGGACTGGCTGCAATGGTACGATTTCCACGCCCAGCCTGGCGGTGTGCTCGAATCGGAGGCGCACCAGCGAGGTTCGGTCGAGAGCCTGTCGGTCGCCGAGGGCGAATTGGAGGTGGAGGTCGCGGGTGCGCGGGAGCGGGCGCGGGCGGGCGAAACTTTGCGCTACCGCTGCGACCGCCCCCACACGATCCGCAATCCTTCGGCGCAGGTGGCGCGCGCCACCATGGTGTGCATCCTGAAAGCCGCCGCGATGGAGTGAGGCGCACGGTGCGACCACACCTGCGCTTCCGGCTTGCGATGGCGACGCGGCCGATCCTTGCGGAGACTTGTCCTTAACAATATCTTGACCGCGTCGGCGGTTTGCCCGCCGTCTCGTGTCGAGGTCGCGTCCCGTGCGCCTGTTCGTGCTGATCCTGTCGGCGCTTCTGCCCCTCGCCACCCTGGTCCTCCTGTTCCCCGACACCGTGCTCTGGGTCGCCGAGCGCGCCGGCTTGGCGGAGGGCCTGCCCGCAGGGCCCGACCTCGAAGCCGTGCTATCCGACTGCCAGGTGCGCGACACACCCGGCGCCGACCTCGTCTGCCCGTCACACCTGCCCGCGACGGCGTTCGCGCCCGTGCTCCGGGGGCTGCTGGTGCAGTCCGAGGACCGCCGTTTCCGCTCCCACGCGGGCGTGGACTGGCGCGCCACCGCCGTCAGCCTGCCGGGCTTCGTCTGGCACGGTATACGGGTGATGCTACATGCCGTGGGCGAGGGCGAGGCGGCCGGTGGCCTGCGGGGCGCCAGCACGCTCACCCAGCAGGTCGCACGGCTGCTGGTCGCGGGCAGCGAGCGGACGCTGCGCCGCAAGCTGCGCGAGATGATCCTGGCCGAACGCATCGAGCAAGCGCGCGACAAGGAGATGATCGAGACCCTCTACCTGAACACCGCCCCGCTGAGCGCCGGGTCGGTCGGGTTCGACGAAGCCGCGCGCCGCCTGTTCGGCCGCCCCGCCGCAGACCTCGACGCCGCGCAGGCGGCCCTGCTGGTGGGCGAGCTTCCCGCCCCCACCGCCCGCGATCCGCGCGATCTCGCCAAGCAGCCCAAGGCCGAAGCCGCCGCCCGCCGCGTGCTGCGCAAAGGGCTCGACGCGCACGTCCTGACGGCGGCCACCTACGCCTCCGCCCTGGCGGGGCTCGGCCGCGCCGAACGGCTCGCCGAGCAGCCGCGCGAGCCCGAGGAGCCGGTCGAACTCCGTCCCTACCTGGACCTGGCCCGCGCCGAGGTCGGCCGCGACGTGCCCCGCGACACCGACCGCCGCCTCCTGCTCCACCTCGATCCTCGGCTGCAGGACCGGGTCGGGCGGGAAGCGCGCGCCATCGCGGGGCCGTTCGCGGCGTCCGGCCTGTTCATGCGCCCGAATGGGCAGATCGTGGCGGTGGGCACGTCCGACTATCTGGCCGAGCAGTACGATCCCGCCTTCCGGGCCGCCCGGTCGATCGGCTCGCTGGGCAAGATCCTGGTGCTCATCGGCGGCCACGCGAGCGGCCAGCTCTCGGGCAGCTTCCCGTTCCTGGCCCGCGATCCCGACGCTTTCCCGCGCGACCACGACCCCGCCTGCCTGGGCTGGGTCGGCTTCACGGTGGCGCTCGCGAAGTCCTGCAACAAGGCCTTCGCGCATGCCGCGGAGCGGATCGGTCCGCCCCTCGCCTCGACGGTGCAGAGTTTCGGCTTCGCGCCGCCGAACGACCTTCGGCAGGTCGCGACCGGCGGCGTTCAGTCCAACCTGCTCGGCGTCGCGCGCATGCTGGCCGGCCTCGCCGGAGGCGGGCTGCTGCCGAAGCCAAGCGCGCTCGCGGGCGTGCTCGGGCCGGACGGCACCGTGCTGCAGCGCGAAGCCGCACCGGCGGTGAACCGCGCCATTCCCCCGAGCGTGGCCCAGGCCGTGGTGCGCGACCTGCGCATCCCCGTGGACCCGGCCCACGGCGGGACCGGCGTCAAGGCCAACAGCCGCTTCGCCCTGGTGTGGGGCAAGACGGGCACCAGCGCGGACAATCGTGATGCCTGGTTCGCGGGCGGCGTCACCGGAGCGCGGGGCGCCACGGTGCTCGTGGGAGGCTTCTGGATCGGCGCCAACGACGATCGGCCCATGGCAGGCATGGTGGGTGGCGGCGGCCCGGCCGAGGCTTTCCGGACCGTGGCCGACCAGGTGGCGCGGGCAGGGGCGGTCGAGTCTGCCCCGCGCCTGACGGCCCTCGACTGGTTCGACACCACTACCGCGAACCTGGCCGAGGGTACCGAAACCGTGCTCTTCGCGCTCCTGCGTTTTTGCCTTGTGGTGGGAGCCGCGCTCCTGTCGCTCGGGCTGATCAGGTGGGTGCGGCCCGTGCCGCCCGCGGTGCTGGACGGTGCCGCCCCGTGAGGACGGGGTTGCTTCCCACCCCGCCGTAGACGGGCGGGCCCTCGGCTATCCCCAGAGATTCGCCTTCGGCGGATGAACGACCGAGCCCTCGTAGACGAGGCCGTGCTCCCTGTCTTTGGCGAGCAGCAACGGACCGTCGAGGTCGACGAAGCGGGCGCGGGGGGTGAGCAGCATGGCGGGCGCCATGGCGAGCGAGGTGCCGACCATGCAGCCGACGAACAGGCCGAAGCCCAGCGCCTCCGCGGCGTCCGCCAGGGCCAGGGCCTCGGTGAGGCCGCCTGTCTTGTCGAGCTTGACGTTGATCAGGTCGTAGCGGGCGCGCAGCCCGTCGAGCCCATCCCGGCTGTGGACGCTCTCGTCGGCGCAGACCGGCACGGGCCGCGCCACGTGCGCCAGCCTTTCGTCGGCCCCGGCCGGGAGCGGTTGCTCGACGAGCGCCACGCCGGCCTCCGCGCAGGCCGCGAGGTTGAGCTCGAGATCGGTCTCCGTCCACCCCTCGTTGGCGTCCACCAGTAAGGTGGCATCAGGCGCGGCCGACCGCACCGCCCGCAGGCGCTCGACGTCGCCCGGCGCTCCCAGCTTGATCTTCAGGACGGGACGGTCGGCCGCCGCTTTGGCGGCTTCCGCCATCGAGGCGGGGCTGCCCAGCGACAGCGTGAAGGCCGTGACCGTGGGCCCGACCCGATGCAGGCCGGCCATCGCCTCCGCCCGCACACCGAGGCGCTTGGCCTCGAGATCCCACAGCGCGCAGTCGAGGGCATTGCGGGCTGCGCCGGGCGGCAATGCGCCCTGCAGTCCCGCGCGGTCGAGACCCGCCTCGATCGCGTCCCGCACCCCTTCGATCTGCGCCGCCACGCTGTCGGGGCTCTCGCCGTAACGCGGGTAGGGCACGCACTCGCCCCGACCGCGGTTGTCGCCCTGCGTCACGGTCACTACCAGCACGGTGCTGACGGTTCGGCTCCCACGCGCGATCACGAAGGGCGCTGCGAGGGGGAAATGTTCGACCGCGTGGGACAGGGTGCGACGCATGACGGGTCCACTTGCCGCGGCCGAACTCCCGCGATGGGGAGCCCGGCGGCCGTCGTGCCTCAATCCAGCCGGGCGGCCGCGTGAGCCAGCAGGGTATAGACCTTGCCGGTTTCCGACAGGAGGGTGCTGCGCGTCGCGGTGCCGTCGCGGTCGTCGCGGCTCACCTCGCCCAGCAGGCGCTCGAACTCCAGGGTGTAGCGGTTCACGGTCGCGGCGAACTCCGGTTCGTTGCGGTAGCGGCGGCGGACCTCGTCGAAGGTCTGCTGGCCCCGCGCGGAATACAGCTTGCGCGTGAACACGTGCTGCTCGCCGCGGCGGAACCGTTCCCAGGCCTCCACCATCGCCGACTCGTCCATCAACCGGGCGATGTCGAACGACAGCGCGGCGAGTGATCCGCTTCCCTGGGCGACCGGCGGGGCCGGGGATGGCACGGGTGGCGGCAGGGCCGCGGGCTGCCGCTGCGCTTCCTCGCGCGAGGCCCTCGCGAGGAGGTCGGACAGCCAGCCCGGTCCACGCTCCGCCCCGCCCGATGCGGCCTCCGGCAGGCGGGGACCGCCCTCCGCGGTCCGCTCGGGTTCCACGAACCGCGGTGGCTCGGCCGCCGGTGCGGGCCGACCCGTCGACAGCCGGCTGGTCAGCGGCGACACGCGGGGCTCGCGGTTCGGGGCGCGGCCGAAGGACCCGACGGTGTCGAGGTCCCCGCCCGTCGCACGGCGCGGGGCGCCGACGGGCTCGGCCACGTCGTTGCCGAGCCCCGTCCGCCCGATCAGGGCGGTGAGGTCCTGCAGCGCCTTCACCTGCTCGTCCACCACGCGCCGCACCGCGGCCGCCTGCTCGGCCGTTTCGCGGGGCAGTTCCACCGTGGTGCGGTGCAGATCCTCGCGGGTCGTGTCCAGTTCGCGGTGGATCTCGCTCGCCATCTCCCGGATCTCGCCCGCCGAGGAGCGGAACTTCTCGACCGCGCTGCCGAAGATGGTGGTCATGTCGGCGGTGGATTGATCGTAGATGTGCCGCAGCATGTCGGCGGTGCGCTCGCGCTCGTCGCCCACGCTCGCCCGGATCGCTTCGAAGTGATCGGTGATCGTGCCGGTCGCGGCCTGCGCCGACTCGGCGAGGTAGGAGCCGAGGTCCCGGGCCCGCGCTTCCGCACCGTGCAGCGAGTCGTCCACGAGGCCCGCGAAGGATCGCATCGTCCCGTCAAAGTCTTCCACCCGCGCGTTCACGTTGGACAGGAGCGCGTCCAGGGTGGCGCGGCGGGCATCGATCTCGGCGTCCACCTCGACCTGGGTGCGCGCCATGGCCTGCGCGGCCTCGGCCAGGCCGTGGCCGTGCTCCTCGAGCGCGCCGGCCACCGCCCGCGCGTCGCCCAGGCTCGCCTGCGACACCTGGGTGATGTCGTCCACCTGCGCGGCCACGTGCCGGAGCTGTTCGTGGAACGTGGCGAGCCGTTCGCCCAAGGCCCCGTCCACGTCAGCCAGGCTCTGCCGCGCGCTGGCGATGAGCTGTTCCAGCGCCGCGTTGGCGGAGGCCAGGCGATCTGTGAGAGCGCCCACCTCCGTCTTCAGCGTGTCGTTGGTGCCGATCAGCGCCGTCACGGACGCGCGGGCGCCGGCTTCCAGCGAGCGCCGCAGCGCCTGCGCGGACCCGTCGATCGCGTCCGTCAGCTCCGCCTGCTTGTCGCCCAGGTGCTGGACGATGGCGCTGCCGCGGTTCTCGATGGTCTGCGCCACCATCTCGGCCACGCCCGCGAGTTCCTCCGCCACCTCGCCCCCGCGGGACGACAGGAGGTCCACCAGGATCGGACCCTTGGTGTCGATGAGGTCGTGCAGCTCCCCGGAACGCGAGGCCAGCATGTCGTGCAGCGCACCGCCGCGCTCATCGAGAACGGCGGCGATGTGCGACACCCGCGAGTCCAGCGTTTCGTAGAGGTCGCCGAGCCGGTCGCCGATCGCCTGCGTGAGTTGGCCCGAGCGCGATTCGAGCGATCCGTCGAGGTCCCGGGCGGCGGCGTCCAGAACCGTGCGGATCGTGCCGAGGTGGGCAGCCAGCGTGCCGCGAATGTCCTCCGAACGCTCTTTCAGGGTGCGCGACAGCTCGCCGGAATGGCTGCCCAGCGATCGGTCGAGCGCCTGGACGGCCGTGCCGAGCACGTCGCCCATCGTTCCGAGGCTGCCGCTCAGGGAGGTGTGCATCGCCTCGACGTTGGTGGAGAGCACGGATTCGATCTCGTCCGTGCGGCCGTTCAGCGTCCGGGCGATCTCCTCCGCACGGCTTCCCATCGCGTGGTCGAGCCGACCGGCGGCCGTGTCGAGCGTCGTCTGCAACTCGTCCACGTGGGTCGCCAGGGTTGCGCCGATGTCGCCGGACCTGCGGGCCAGCATCTCATCGATGGCTTTCGCACGGGAGCCGAGCGTCCCGTCGAGGGTCGCGAGCGCGCCCCCGATCGCCGCTTCGACGGCCTGGCCATGGGTGTCGAGCACGGCCCTGATCTCGTCCGCGCGCCCGTCAAGTGACCGGGCAACCTCGCCCACGCGGGAGCCCAGCGTCGCGTCGATCCGTTCTGACGCCCCGTCCAGCGTGGTGCGCAGGGCATCCACGTGGGTCGCCAACGAGACTTGGATGGCGTCGGCGCGGCGGCTCAGCATGCCTTCGATGGCGTCCGCGCGGGAGCCGATGGCCCCGTCGAGCCCGCTGAGCGTGCTGCCCAGCGCTTCGTCGATCCGCTCGACGTGACCGCTCACCGCGGCCGCGTGGCCCGCGATCGTGTCGTGCAGCGAATCCACGGACCCGTCCAGCACCGTCCGCATGCTCTCGACGTGGGCCGCGAGCGCGGAGCCGACCTCGTTGTCGCGTGCGTCGAGCGTCGTGAGGATCTCGCGCGCCTGCTGCCCGATGCGGTCGGCGTGACCGTCGAAGGCGTCGTGCAGCACGACGACGCTGTCGCCCACGACGGTCTTGATGCCGTCGACATGGCGCAGCACCGCGTCGTTGATCGAGACGGTCCGCGCACCGAGCGTCCGCTCGACGTCGTCGACACCCGACCCCAGCGTCACGCGGATGTCGTCCAGCCGCGACGTGAGCGTCTCCTTCATCCAGGCGGTCCGCTCGGCGATGGCGTCCGCGGCGGAGGTCGCGCTCGCGCTGAAACTTTGCGCGATCTGTCCGACGCCGGTGTCGAGCACGGTCGCGACCGCGCCTCCCTGGTCCGTCAGCGTCCGTTCCAGCGTCGCGGCGTGCCCGGACAGCAGCCGGTCGAGGTCTTCGGCCCGCGCGTTCAAGGTCTCGGCCACCGCGCGGCCGCGCCCGTCGAGCTCGTCCGCGACCCGGTCGAGGCGTCCCACGACGTCGATCTCGAAGCGGGAGATGCGCGTGTCGAGCGTGTCCGCGATGGCACCCGCCCGCGCGCCCAGCGCGCCGTCGATGTCGCGCACCTTGGCGTCGAGGCTGCTGGCCAGCGCGTCGGACCGGTCGAGCAGGATGGCGTTGATCTCTTCCGCCTTGCCGTCCAGCGCGCGGGTGACCTCGCGGCCACCTTCGCCCAGAACCTTGGCGACCTCCAGCGTCCGCTGCGCCAAGGTCTCGTTGAGCGCGCGGGCGCGGGTATCGAGTCCGTCGTTGACGCGCGACAGCAGGCCATCGAGCGATTGGCCGATGGTGCCGGCGCGCGATCCGAGGCGGTCCTCGAAGGCGCTCATCTGCGATTCGAGCGCTTCGGAGGTCGCGCGGGATCGGTCGGACAGGCGGTCGACCAGGGCGTCGCCATGGCCCGCGAACACCGTCTCGATCTGCCCGAGGCGGTCGGCGAACTCGTTCGCGAACCGTTCCGTGTGGGATCCGATGGTGGTGTTGAGCGCGCCCGAGTGCCGGTCGAGCGAAGCCTCCAGCGCCTCCAGCCGGTCGCTGACGTGCTGGTTGACGCGGTCGCCGTGCGTGCCGATGGCGGCCATCACCTCAGATACCGTCGCGCCGAAGCGCGTGTGGAACGCGGCCCCGTTCTCGGCCACGCCGGCGATCGCCTGCTCGGTCGAGCGGGCGAACTCGCCCTGCAGGGCATCGACGTGCTCGGCCAGCGCCTGACGCATGGCGCCGTCGCGCTCGTCGAACAGAGCCGCCAGCTCGGTCGAAGCGGAGGTCAAAGCATCGTGGGCCGCGCTCGTCCGCTCGGCGAGCAGGGTCGCGACGCTGTCCCCCGCCGCGGCGATCTCCGCGCCGCGACCTTCCACCTGCGCGTTCAAGGTCGCGGCGGACTCCTGCAGGGAGGCGCGCGCGGCGCCGGTTTCCTCGCGGACCGCGGTGGCAAGGCCCTGGCTCAGCCGCGCGAGCTCGGCGTGGTGCTCGGCGAGGAGTTCGGCGAGCGCCTCGCCGGACCCCGCCAGCGTGTCGGCAGCGGCGGCGCTCCGCTCGTCCAGCATGGCGGCGAACCGTTCGCCGAGCTCGGCCATGGCGGCCGTGCGCTCGTTGAGGCTCCGGGCCATGCGCTCGCCCGCGGCGTCGAGCGCCGCCTGGACGGCGTCCGTGGGGACGTCCACCGCAGCCGCGAGCTTCTCGCCGAAGCCCGCGAGTTCGACGCGGTGGCGCTCCAGCACGCCGTCGAGGCGGTCCGCCTGGGTCGCGAAGGTCGCGGCCGAGTCTTCCGCGTGGCGTCCGACGGCGGCCGCGAACCCGTCGCTCGCCGCGGTCAGCGCGGCGTGGCGCTCCTCGAACAGCGTCGTGAACTGCGCGGCCTGTTCCTCGAGAGCCTCCCGCGCATCCTGCGTCCGGCGCTCCAGGACAGATGCCGTCTCGTCGCCGGCCGCACGGAGGGCGGTCAACCGGTCGTCGACCGTCCGACCGAGCTGCTCGGCGATGGCGTTGGCCGACTCATGGGCCGCGTTGCCGCGTTCGTCGAGCGTCGCCGCGAGCCTGTCGCCGACCTCGGCGAGCTGGGCCGCATGGTGTTCCACCAGGCGCGCGACGTGGTCGTCCGAGCCGTCCAGCAGGGTGTGGGCGGCCTGCAGCCGCGCGTCGATGGCCTGCTCGACGCCCTCGCTCCAGGAGGCCAGCGCAACGTTGCGCTCGTCCAGCGTCGCGACGAGCCGGTCGTTCGCGTCGTGCCAAACGGCACCGTGATCTTCGATCAGCTGATTGATTTGATCGTTCGAGCCGTCGAGCAGGCCGCGCACGGCGTGCAGTCGGCCGTCCACCGCCGACTCGAAACCGTCACCCCAGGTCGCCAGGGCCGCGTGCCGCTCGTCCAGCGTGGCCGCGAGCCTGTCGCCCGCCTCGGCCAGCGCCGCACCGTGGTGTTCGACGATCCGGGTGACGTGGTCGTCCGCGCCCTCGATCAAGCCATGGGCGGCCTGCAGGCGCGCGTCGATGGCCTGCTCGATGCTCTCGCTCCAGGAGGCCAGCGTCGCGTGGCGCTCGTCCAGCGTCGCGGTAAGCCGGTCGTTGGACGCCGACAGCGAAGCGCCGTGGTGCTCGACCACCTGGGTGATCTGGTCCGTCGATCCGTCCAACAAGCCGCGGACAGTGTGCAGCCGGCCGTCGATCGCCGCCTCGAAGCCATCGCCCCAGGCCGTCAAGGCCGCGTGCCGCTCGTCCAGCGTGGCCGCGAGCCTGTCGCCCGCGTCCGTCAGGGCCGCGCCATGGTGTTCCACCAGGCGCGCCACGTGCTCGTCGGATGTTTCGAGCAGCCCGTGGGCCGCACCCAGGCGCGTGTCGATGGCCGGCTCGATGCTCTCGCCCCACGAAGCCAGTGCCGCGTGGCGCTCGTCCAAGGTAGCGACGAGACGGCTGTTGCCCTCCGCCAGCGCGGCGCCGTGGTGCTCGACGAGGTGGGCGATCTGGTCGTTCGATCCGTCCAGCAGACCGCGCACGGTGCTCAACCGATCCTCGATCGCGGTCTCGAAGCCCTCGCCCCAGGAGGCCAGCGCCGCGTGGCGTTCTTCCAGGGTCGTCGCGAGCCGGTCTCCCGCCTCGGTCAGAGCGGCGCCCTGGTGTTCGTACAGGTGAGCCAGGCGATCGGCCGACCCGTTCACCAGCTCGGCGTTGGCCTGAGCGCGCTCCTCGACGGCCGCCGCGAAGCTGTCGCTCCAGGCGCCCAACGCCGTTTGACGCTCCTCGAGCACGGCCGCGACGCGATCGCCCGCGGCCTCGAGCTCGGCGCGGCCATCGGCAAACACGCGCGATAGAGAGTCCACCGACGTCGCCACGGCTTCCCGGCCGACGTTGTCGTTGTCCGCCAGCAGGCGCGACAGATGGTCCCCGAGCCCCGCCAGTTCGGCGTAACGATCCTGGAACATCCGGTTCAGCGTGTCGGTGGTGGCCGTCAGCGCGTCGCGCGATCCGGCGTGGCCGGCGTCGAGCGTCGCGGCCATGTCCGCCTGGGCGGCGGCGATCTCCGCGTGCCGCGCGACCAGAAGCTGGTTCAGGTGATCGGCCGACTCGTGAACGGTGGCGTGGATGGCGCCGACCTGGTCATCGAAACGCTTGGTGAGCGCGTCACCGGCGGCCACGACGTCGTTGAGGCGCGTGTCGAGCATCTCGTCGAGGGCCGCCGCCGCGCCGTCCAGCGCGCTGCGCGCGTGATCGGTGCGCTCCGCCAGCAGGGCCGCCATCCGCTCCTCCGTGCCCGTCAGCTCGGCGTGGCGAGCGTCGAACAGGGCCGTGAGCGTGTCGGCCGACTGGCCGATGGCGTCGTGGGCCACCGCGGCCCGCTCGGCGAACAGGGCCGACACCCGGTCGCCGGTTGCCGCCAGGGTCTCGTTGAGTTCCTTGCCGTGCACCGCCACGGTCTCGTGGATGCGCGCGTTGGTTTCGGCCAGGCGCGAGGCCAGCGAGTCGCCCCGCTCGGAGATGGTCGCCGCGATCGTCGACCCGGCCTCCTCGAGCTGCCGCGCCACGGTGTCGCCGCGCAGACCGAGGTCGTCCAGCAGGGCGGCGCCGGCCGCGCGCAGCCGCTCGTCCACCGAGCCGACGCGGTCGGCGAGCGCCTGGGCCACGCCCGCGGTGGCGTCCGTCAGCTGCGCCGACACGCTTTCCGTGGTGTCCGATAGGTGCCCGATCATGTCGGCGCCGTGGCGGGCGATCTGGTCGGCCATCGAATCGCCGGTGCGCCCGAGCGCGACCGTGATCTCCTCGCCCTTGGTGCCGAGCGCGGCGGTGACGCGGGCCCCCGCCTCGTCGACGCTCGCCGCGATGCGCTGGCTGGTGCCTTCGAGGTCGCGAGCCAGAGCCTCGTTCGCGGTGGTGATGGCCGTGCGTACGCGGTCGGCGTTGAAGACGATCGCCTCGCGCTCGCTGGCCAGTTCCTCGATGAGCTGACGCATGCGCCGCTCGTTGTCGGAATAGGACCGCTCGAGGGTCGATACCTCCGAGCGCACCATGGTCTCGAGTTCGCCGGCCCGGGCCAGCGCCCGCTCCACGGCGTCGCCCATGGAGGCCACCTCGCGGCGGATCGCCTGGGACAGGGTCACGACCTGCTCGGTCGCGATCGATTCGGGCTCGGCCAAGCGCAGGGCGATCTCCGTCACCGAGCGCGTGGTGAACCGCATCTCCCCCGCGCGGACGATCAGCACGGCCGACACCAGGATGAAGACGATCGGGCCGAGCAGCGCCGCCGCCCCGACGATGAGGTCCGAGCCCGCCAGGGCCTCGAAGCCCGTGCCGCGGAGTTTCAGGGCGTAGAAGAACAGGGCCGCCCAGGCGACGGCGGCGAGCAGCGCCACGGCGTAGGGCCAGCGGGTCGGGCGGGCCCGCAGGCCCTGCAGCATCTGCCCCACGGAAGCGCGGTCGTCGTTGGCGGCAGGACCGGAGGGGGCGAAAGCCGTGGCCTCGCGCCGGGAAGGCGGAACCGGCCGCGGTTCGCTGGCGGGGATCGCCGGGGCCGCGGGCGGTGGCGCGTCGAGGTCGCGCGGGCCCGCGGCCTGCGCCATGGCGTCCTCGAACTTCCACCCCTCCGCGCCTGCGGCCCGTTCGCCTTCGGGTGCCGGGCCGGTCTCGTCCTTGACGAGGTTCAAGGCCTCCTCGATCGCCAGAAGTGCCGCGGCCGCCGGGTCCTTGGCTTGGTTCTGCACGCCCATCTCTCCACAACGCGGGTACGCTTCAAGACCGGGATCGCGCGCACCGGAGACGGTGCACGGCCCCGCTCATCACCGCCGACAGGGAGGGGAAGCCGCCGCGCCGCGAAGTCGCCGACCCCCGATCCCGCCCCGGTCCGTGTCCCCATGCCCGCCGGCAAAGGATCATTAACCAAACGCCAGTCTACTCGTGGGGCGTCCGGTTGCAAACGGAGGCGCCTCCCAATCGGCGAACGTCGTTAACGCGCCCCGCCCCGAGAACAGGCCGCCATGAGCCCACCCGCGCTCCGACCACGTGACATGACGCCAGATCCGACCCCGGTCCTCGGCGACATCGTCGGCCACGACCGGGACGGGCAGCCCGCCGTCGACCTCGTCCACCTGGCCCGGCAAACGCTGGGGGACCGGGACCTCGAAGTGGAACTGCTCCGCCTGTTCGCCCACCAGGCGCGCGATCTCATGACGCTGCTGGACACAGCCGCGCGCGGCGGCGGGCACCTCGCGTCCTGGGCCGGCACGCCCCTGCACACCCTGTGCGGTTCGGCCCGCGCGGTCGGGTGCTGGCGCGTCGCCGCGGAAGCCGAAAGCCTCGAACGGGGCCTGAGCGCCGCGGCCGGAGCCGCAACGACGCTCCGCGTCGCGGGACTTGCGGCAGCGGTGGACCACGCCACATCGGCGATCGAGCATATTCTGGGGGAGTGAAGGTCCGAATCCAGCCTGCGGCTGCGGCGCTCGGGCGCCCCCCGCGCGACCGAACGGCACGCTC
This sequence comes from uncultured Lichenihabitans sp., assembly GCA_964243405.1. Lineage (GTDB taxonomy): Bacteria > Pseudomonadota > Alphaproteobacteria > Rhizobiales > Beijerinckiaceae > Lichenihabitans. The sequence goes on from CAXTFJ010000013.1 coordinate 22,916, forward strand.
GCCTTGCGGCCCCGAACCCGCTAAGGAGGTCGAGGTTCGGGGCCAGCACACTCGTCGCATCCGTCGAACCGCACGTGCGAAACTTCATCGGGCGCCATGACCAAGATCACCTTCATCGATTCGGCGGGAGAAGCGCGCGACGTCGACGCCGAGCAGGGATCGACCGTGATGGAATCGGCGGTCCGCAACGGTGTCCCGGAGATCGAGGCGGAGTGCGGGGGGGCCTGCGCCTGCGCGACCTGCCACGTCTACGTCGAACCGGAGTGGCTGGAGGCCGTCGGCAAGCCCGAGCCGATGGAAGAGGACATGCTGGACTTCGCCTTCGAGGTGAAGCCCAACTCGCGCCTGTCCTGCCAGATCAAGGTCCGCCCCGCCCTGGACGGCCTCACCGTGCGGACGCCGTCGCGCCAGGGCTGACGAGCGCGCGTGCCGATGCGCCACGCTTGGCGCGTTGCCTGCAACCCGCTATGGAGCCCCGCTGGATGAGGGCGAACGGGGTGCGAGGGCGCCTCGACAGGATCGTGGAATGACTGACACAGTGACAACGGATGTCGTGATCGTCGGGGCCGGCCCCGTCGGTCTGTTCGCGGTCTTCCAGCTCGGCTTGCTGGACATGAAATCGACGTTGATCGACATCCTTGGCAAACCGGGTGGCCAGTGCGCCGAACTCTACCCCGAGAAGCCCATCTACGACATCCCCGGCTTTCCCATGGTGACGGGCCAGGGCCTGGTCGACAATCTGCTGGAACAGTGCAGGCCCTTTCACCCGAGCTTCAACTACGGCGAGATGGTGGAATCCGTCGAAGTGCTCGGCACGGAAGCCGCCCCGCAGTTTCGGGTCAGGACCGACGCGGGTCAGTGCTTCGAGTGCAAGGCCATCCTGATCGCGGCGGGCGGCGGCTCGTTCCAGCCCAAGAAGCCGCCGATCACCGGTATCGAGGCCTATGAGCACACCTCCGTGTTCTACGCCGTGCGCAAGATGGACGCCTTCATCGGCAAGAAGGTGCTGATCGTGGGCGGCGGCGATTCGGCGCTCGACTGGACGCTGAACCTGCACCCCATCGCCGAGCGCGTGACCCTGCTCCACCGCCGCGACGCCTTCCGGGCGGCCCCGCATTCGGTCAACGCCATGCGGGGGTTGGTGGCGGAACGTTCGATGGATCTCCTGCTCGGCCAGGTCGCGACGTTGAAGGGCGAGGGCGGCCAGCTGCAGGGAGCCGTCATCAAGCACGACGACGGCACCACCACCGAAACCGCCTGCGACACCATGCTGCCCTTCTTCGGGCTGACCATGAAGCTCGGCCCCATCGCGGACTGGGGATTGAACCTGCACGAGAACCTCGTGCCCGTGGACACCGAGAAGTTCGAGAGCAGCGTGCCCGGAATCTTCGCGGTCGGCGACATCAACGCCTATCCCGGCAAGCTCAAGCTGATCCTGTCGGGCTTCCACGAGGCCGCGCTGGCGGCGCAGAAGGCCTATCGCTACGTTTATCCCGGGAAACGGCATACGTTTCAGTACACGACGTCGTCCACGAGCCTTCAGAAGAAGCTCGGCGTGGCGTAGACACGTGTTCGACCCGCGTCGCTGGGTGACGACGCGGGCCGTCCCGGACTGTTCGAACGGGAGCGTGCGCGGGTCGGGTGGGGTGTTGAAGGGGGATGGCCAACGCCCTGCGACCCGCGCACTGACGAGTTACGGGCGGTTTGGGTCCGGGTTTCGCCGCGACGGCGAAAGAGGCGCGTGTCGGTGGGTTCGGTCCGTCGCCGAGGAGACAGGGTCGTGAACACCCGCTACTTCCCCTGGCTCGACCGGGCCGGGCGCCTCTCATGGCTCAAGCTCGTCGTATTCGCGGCCCTGTTCGCGCCGGGCTTGTGGATCGCGCTGCGCTTCGCGCAAGGCGCCCTCGGCCCGAAGCCCGTCACGGAAGCGATCCACCGGACGGGAACCTGGGCGATCTACTTCCTGCTGCTCTCGTTGGCAGTCTCGCCGCTGCGGCGCCTGGGAGCCTGGGGGAAGCTGATCGCCGTGCGCCGCATGCTGGGCCTCGCGGTGCTGGCCTACGCCTGCGCCCACCTCACGCTCTACGTGGTGGACGAGCACGGCAACATCGTGCGGGTCGTGAGCGAGATCGTCCTGCGCTTCTACCTTACGATCGGCTTCGTGGCGCTGCTCGGGTTCGCGGTGCTCGGCTCCACGTCGACGGACGGCATGATCCGGCGCCTCGGGCCGGGACGGTGGAACCGGCTGCACAGCGTGGTCTACGGGCTCGGTCTCCTGGCGCTCTGGCATTTCGCCCTGCAGAGCAAGCTCGACGTGACCCAACCGGTGCTGATGGCGGGGCTGTTCCTGCTGCTGATGGGCTACCGCGTCCTGCAAGCGCGCGGGCTGGCCGAGACCGTCTGGGCGTTACTGGCCCTCTCGGTCGCGGCTGCGCTCGGGGACGCGATGGTCGAGGCGGGATGGTACAGGATCGTCAACCACGTGCCGATGGAGCGTGTGCTCGAGGCCAATTTCGATTTCAGCGACACGCTGCGGCCGGCCTGGTGGGTGTTGATCGCCGGGCTCGCGACCGTGGCGTTGCGGCTCGCCCGGCCGCTCTGGGCGCGTCGGACGCCGCCCGCCAGGCGAACCGCCGAGGCGGCCCGGGCCGGGATCTGAGCGTCTCCGCGGAGCTGTTGCCCCTCAAGGCGCGTCGACCCCCGCTCACGCGGCCCGACGCCCGCTGCCTCCGGGCCCCGTCGGATCCGGGGCCGGGATGACGTCGGGCGGGTGCTTCCGGTCGTAGCCCGGAGGCGGCGCGGCCGCGAAGGTGCGCGAGCGGTCCACCAGGAAGTCGAGCAGGTGGTTGCGCAGCGGATAATAGGCCGGGTGGCGGTGCAGGTCGAAGCGGCGCCGGTCGCGCGGCAGCGTGTTCTGCACCACTTCGGCCACCACCGCACCCGGCCCATTGGTAATCAGCACGATCCGGTCCGCGAGGTAGACGGCCTCGTCCACGTCGTGGGTGATCATGAAGACGGTCTGGCCCGTTTCCGTGCAGATGCGGCGCACCTCGTCCTGCAGCGTGCCGCGGGTCAGGGCGTCGAGGGCCGAGAAGGGCTCGTCCATCAGCAGCATCTTGGGTTCCAGGGCGAGCGCGCGGGCGATCCCCACGCGCTGCTTCATGCCGCCCGAGAGTTCCGCGGGGCGTTTGCCCTCCGCACCCTGCAACCCCACGAGCGCGAGGAAGCGGCGCGCGTGCGCCTCCACCTGCGCGCGGGACCAGTCGGGATGGCGGGACCTGACCCCCAGCGTCACGTTGCCCAGCACCGTGCGCCAGGGCAGCAGCGCGTGGCCCTGGAACACCACCGCCCGGTCGAGCGAGGGGCCGTCGATGGCCGCACCCGCCGCGATCACGCGTCCCTCGTCCGGCCGGTCGAGCCCCGCGAGGATGTTCAGCACGGTCGTCTTGCCGCAACCCGAATGGCCGATCACGCAGGTGAACGCGCCCTGCGGCAGCGCCAGCCACAGGTCCGCGAACACGGTCGCGGTGTCGCGACCGCTCCGGTGACGCTTGGTGATCCCCTCGATGGACACGGTGGCGGTCACGGGAACGCTACTCCGCGAAGGTCACGAGGCGGGTTGCCGCCGCGAGCACCTGGTCGAGCGCCATGCCGACGACGCCGATCAGCAGAATGGCGGTGATCACGTTGACGAGGCTGAGGTTGTTCCACTCGTTCCACACGAAGTAGCCGATGCCCGTGCCGCCCACCAGCATCTCGGCCGCCACGATCACCAGCCAGGCGATACCGACCGAGATCCGCATGCCGGTCAGGATCGCGGGCGCCGCGGCGGGCAGGATCACGGCCCAGATCCGCCGCGCGAGGCCGAGTTCCAGGGTCCGGGCGACGTCGATCCACTCCTTGCGGACGGCCGCCACCCCGAAACTCGTGTTGATGAGAACCGGCCAGACCGAGCAGATGAAGATCACGAAGATGGCGGAGCGTCCCGAATCCTTGATCGTGTAGAGTGCGAGCGGCATCCAGGCCAGCGGCGAGATCGGCTTGAGGATCTGCACGAAGGGGTCGAGCGCCCGCCCCATCAGCGGCGACAGGCCGACCAGGAAGCCGAGCGGAACGGCGACCAGGACCGCGAGCCCGTAACCCAGCAGCACGCGGCCGATCGAGTAGGCGAGCTGGATGCCGAGCCCCTTGTCGTTCGGCCCGTTGTCGTAGAAGGGGTGGCGCAACTGGGCCACGAGGTTGCGGCCGACCTCCACCGGCGTGGGCACGGGCGAGGCGCCGTCCGTCGCTCCCGCGCCCATCAGCTTGGCATAGTCCGAGTCCGGCGCCGGGCCGCCGCCGCTCGGCTGCGTGGCGACCTGCCACGCGACGAGCAGCACGGCCAGGATCGCGAAGGTGAGGAGAGCCGCGCGCAGTCTCACGCGGCACAACTCCGGCGGAGGCGCGCCGCTTCCCGGGCGGAACCGGTCCGCACCCCGCTCAAACCCGTTTGATCGCGAAGCTCGCCACGTAGTCTTCGGGCTTGGCGGGGTCGAACGGCTTGCCCATGACCGAGAACGTCTTGGTGGACGAGGGAGGCGGGGTCAGGCCGGCCTCCGCCATCGCCTTGCTCGCGTCGGTCGCCTGGAACACCTGCCGGGCGATGTCGGCGTAGCGCACGTCGCCCTTGATCTGCCCCCACCGCTTCATCTGCGTGAGGATCCACACCGCGAAACTGTCGTAAGGGAAGGGCGCGAAGGTGACGCGGTCGGCGTCGTGCTTCACGCCGCCCAAGCCATCCGCGTAGGTCCCCGTGAGCACCTGTTCCAGCACGGTCGGGGGCTGGTTGAGGTAGTTGGCGGGCGCGATCGCGTCGGCGATCTCCTTGCGATGGGCGGGCTCGGACGCGTAGGCGGCCGAGTTGACGATGGCGCGCAACAGGGCCGCGAAGCTGTTGGGCATGTCGGCCGCGAAGCTCGCGGCGGTCGAGAACGAACAGCACGGGTGGCCGTCCCAGATTTCCTTGGAGAGGATGTGGATAAAGCCGATGCCGTCGTAGACGGCGCGCTGCACCACGTTGTCGGGCGCCAGGAACCCGTCGATGTTCCCCGCCCGCAGGTTGGCGTCCATCTCGGGCGGCGGGACCACGCGGAGCTGCACGTCCTTGTCCGGGTCGAGCCCGTGCTCGGCCAGGTAGTAGCGCAGCAGGTAGTTGTGCATGGAATAGTCGAACGGGATGGCGAACCGCAGGCCCGTCCAGTTCCTGGGGTCGCGGTTGTCCCTGTGCTTCAGCGCGAGCGCGATGGCCTGCCCGTTGACGTTCTCGATGGCCGACACCCGGAACGGTGTCGGCGCGGCGCCCAGGCCCAGCGAGATCGCCACCGGCATGGGGGCCAGCATGTGGGCCGCGTCGTATTCCTTGTTGATGGTCTTGTCGCGGACCACCGCCCAGCCGGCGGTCTTGACGACCTCCACGTTGAGCCCCTGCTTCTCGTAGAAGCCGAGCGGCGCCGCCATGATGATGGGCGTCGCGCAGGTGATGGGGATGAAGCCGACCTTCAGATCCCTCTTCTCGGGCGGCGCGGGCTCGGCGAAGGCTTCCGTGGCCAGTCCGAGCGGAAAGACCGAAGCGAGCGCCGCCCAGACCGCCGTTGCGCCGATGCCCTGAAGGAGGGCACGACGTGTCGCCGCATTGGGCACCGCGGCGCGCAGGACGGCGGTGCGGACGAGGTGGGCGGCGCGCGCTTCCTCCGCGCAGACACCTTGGGCCCGGAACACGCGCGCGTGCTCGGCCGCGTCGGCGTGCTGCCCGCAGGGGCAGGGCGCGAACGCGTACGGCTTGGTGTCACGGTCGTGCATGGTCGGCGTCATCCCGTTGAACACGGCCCCGTGCCGCGACAGACCGGTCTGTCTGCAGGACCCGTGCCGCGACCGCACCATCACGGGTCGTTGCCGCCACCGAAGAGGAAGGGCGCGACCTGGGTGGCGCTCGGCGGCTTCAGCGCCGCGAACGGCATGGGGCGGCACACCGCCATGGCGGACAATCCCACCCGCGTGGTGAGCAGCCCGTTCAGCACGCCCTCACCCAGGCGCCGCGACAATTTCGAGGCGATGCCGTGCCCCACCACCCCCTGCAACAGTCCGTCGCCCACCGCCATGCCGGCCGTGAGCGCCAGGTGCGCGCCGACCGACCGCGCGAGGCGCGCGAAGCCGAGCAGGCCCGGCCGGCCGCTGTAGATTTCCGCGATGCGGCGGACCAGGACCACGACCTGGGCGACCACGAAGACGAGGTCGAGCGCGGCGCGCGGGCTGACCGCGGTCGCGACCGACACGCGCCGTGCCGCGAGCGCGATCTCGCGCCGGGCGCGGGCATCGAGCGGCGCCATCAAATGGCGTTCGCCGAGGTCGAGGAGGTCGCGCCCGTCGATGATCTCGTCCGAGAAGCCCGCCAGCGCGGCACGTGCTTCCGCGGTTTCCGGCCGGTGGGCATAGAGCGCCGCGACCTCGGTCAGCAGGGCGCGGGCGCGGGGCCCGTCGTCGGCCGCGTGGGCGTCCGCGACGGCTCCGTGCAGCTTGGCGACGTGGCGCTGGCGGAGAACGCCCATCGCCTCGCGCGCGGCCAGGGCCAGAAGCGCCAGAACCGCGAGGGCGAGCAGGGCCACGCCGAGCCAGCCCAGGCCTTTCGCGCGGGCGAACAGGTCCTCGATCAGCTTGTCGGCCCAGAGCCCCACGCCGAGCGACAGGAGCCCGCCCAGGCCCGTCCAGAACAGCCTCGCCCAGGTGATCCCGCCACCGCCACGCATGCCGCTCCGCTGCGCGACCTCCACCGCGGCCTCGTCGGCGGGCTCGCGTTCGAGCGCGTCCCGGGCTTCCGCCGCGTAGGGGTCGGGTTGGTCCGTGACCTCGACCCGGGGCGATCCCGTGCGGAACGCGCGCGGCGCGGTGTTCTCCGGCTCCACGGGGGCCGGGTCGGGCGCGACCGGGCGGTCGGGCGTCAGCCGGAACGCGCGGGGACGTCTCGATGCCTGATCGGGGTCGGCGTCACTCATGCGAGTTTGTCCCCCAGCAGGAACTGCAGCGCCCGGTCGAGGCGGATGTGGGGCAGGGGCTCCGCGCCGCCGTCGACCCCGCGGGCCGCGGGGGGTGGGCGGAAGCGCACGAAGCGGTAGGGGCCCTCGCCCGCGCCGAGGCCCAGCGCGTCGCCGCGGAACGCGAGTTTCGGGTCGGCCGGCAGTTCGCCCGGAAAGACGGCCGCCTCCGCCTGCCCGTCGAACTCCTCGTCGCCGATCCGCTCGCCGGCCAGCGGCACCCCCACGATGGCGTCCAGCGTGTCGCGGCCTTCTTTGACCGCCACTTCGTGGGTGGCCCGTACCGCCGCGAGCGCGATGACGTCGACCGTGGCGCCCACCCCTTCGGCGCGCGCGATAGCGCGGGCGGTGAGCAGCCGCAGGATGGCCTCGAGCCGGTCGTGGCTGGTGTGATGGAGGTGGTCGGCCTTGGTGGCCGCGAACAGGATGCGGTCGATGCGCGGCCGGAACAGGGTCGAGAGAAGGCTCGCGCGGCCCGCCCGGAACGCGGCGAGCAGGTCGGCCAGCGCGCCCTCGAGGTCGCGCACCGCGGCGGGGCCGGAGTTCAGCGCCGACATCGCGTCGACCAGCACGATCTGCCGGTCGAGCCGGGCGAAGTGGTCGCGGAAGAAGGGCCGGACCACGTGCGCCTTGTAGCTCTCGTAGCGGCGCTCCATCATGGCCGCGAGCGAGCCCGGGGGTGTGCTGGCTCCCTCTTCCACCGGCAGGGGCGCGAAGGTGAGCGCGGGCGAGCCTTCGAGGTCGCCCGGCATCAGGAAGCGGCCGGGCGGCAGGGTGGAGAGGCTGTAAAGGTCCGTGCGGCTGATCCGCAGGTAGGTTGTGAACAGGTCCGCGGCCCGGCGCGCCGCGTCTTCCGAGGCGGTCCCAAGCGGGTCGAGCCCCGCAAGGTGGCCGCGCCAGTCCGCCGCGAGTGGCGCGCGGGCCGCCTGGGCGCTGGCTTGCAGCGTTTCGCGCGACCATTGCGCGTAGGATTTGCTGAGCAGCGGCAGGTCGAGCAGCCACTCGCCGGGATAGTCGACGATGTCGATCGTGAACGTCGAAGGGCCGGACCCGATGAGCCGGCGGCGGTCGAACTCCAGCGTCAGCCGCAGTTCGGACACCTGCCGGGTCGATTCGGGCCAACGCTGGTCCGCGGTAAGGGACGCGAGGTGGTCCTCGTAGCCGAAGCGGGGCACGGTGTCGTCGGGCTGTGGCTGCAGGGTCGCGCGCGCCAGCCGCCCCTCGGCCGCCACCCTGAAGACGGGCAGGCGCGCGCGGCGGATCAGGTTGTGCACGAGCGCGGTGATGAACACCGTCTTGCCCGCGCGCGACAAACCCGTCACGCCGAGCCTCAGACCCGTGCCGCCGAACGCCTCCGCGAGACTGCGGGCCGCGGTGCGGGCGTCCTGGACGAGGTCGACGATGGTGGGCAAGGCGCGGGTCCAGCGGGCGGGAACCCTCCTATAGGTACGCCCGAGGGCTCCGTCACGCTCAACTGCCGGCCAGCAGCAGGGCGCGGAGACGGCCACCGTCCCCGAGCGCCGACCATCTCGGCGCGTCGAACGCGAGGACCGCGTTGGCGCCGGTGGGAAAGCGCTGCCGCAGTGCGGCCAAAGCGTCGTCCCGACCCTCGGCCGCGAGCAGGCGAGCCACCTCGCCCAGGCCGGGATTGTGGCCGATCACCAGCAGGCAGGAGTCGGGTTCGGGCGCTCCCTTGAGCAAGTCGAGGATCGTGTCCGGCGAGGCGTCGTACAGGCGCGGTTCCAGGATCTCGCGGACCGGGCCGAGCACCCCCGTGACGCCCGCGAAGGTTTCGCGCGTGCGGCGCGCATCCGAAACGAGCGCGACGGTGGGTCGGAGGCCGGCCTGCATCATGAGCCGCCCTGCCTGATCCGCCTCGGCTCGGCCGGTCGCGTCGAGCGGGCGGTCGTGGTCTAGGGGACCTCGGGCCGCCTGGGCGTGGCGGAGCAGCAGGAGCGTCTTCATGGCCTGGGGTCCGTTTCTCGAAAGACTCGCATCTGCGGCAAAAGTTGTGACGCGGGTCGGGCGTCATTGTGGAGGCCGGGCTGCATCGCTATAAGGCCGCCAAACAGCGACGGGGGAGCCCGCCACCCATGGTTCAGACCGCGACGATCGAGACCGACTATCGCCCGTCGGAAGACGAAAAGTTCATGGGTGACCGTCAGCGGGAGTATTTTCGGCGGAAACTTCTGGCGTGGCGGGAAGATTTGCTGCGCGAAAGCCGCGAAACACTGGCGGCCCTGCAGAGCGAGAACGAGAACCACCCCGATTTCGCGGACCGTGCGTCCTCGGAAACGGACCGCGCCATCGAGTTGCGCGCGCGGGACCGCCAGCGCAAGCTGATCTCCAAGATCGACGCGGCCCTGGGCCGAATCGAGGATGGCAGTTACGGGTACTGCGAGGAGACCGGCGAGCCGATCGCGCTGAAGCGCCTCGACGCCCGGCCGATCGCGACCCTGTCGGTCGAGGCGCAGGAGCGTCACGAGCGGCGCGAGCGCATCTACCGGGACGACTGAGCCGGGGAGGGCGACGGGTCGTCTAAAGGTTCAGGACACGCACCAGCCGGGCGAGGTCCTGAGGAAGCGGGCTTTCAAAGCGCAGCACCTCGCCCGTGACCGGATGTTCGAAGCCGAGGACGCCCGCGTGGAGCGCCTGACGGCCGATCCCCTCCACCACCTCGCGCGCCTCGCCGTCGAGCTTCGCGGTCTTGGTCCTGAACCCTGCGCCGTACAGCGGGTCACCGATCAGCGGGTGACCTAGGGCGGCCATGTGGACTCGGATCTGGTGGGTGCGGCCCGTTTCCAGACGGCAGCGCACCATCGTGGCCTCCATCGATGAAGCCAGCACGGTCCAAGCCGTGACCGCACGGCGGCCCCGCGCTTCCGGGACGACCGCCATCCGGTCTCGGCTGGTGGGGTGGCGACCGAGGGGCAGGGCGATCGTGCCGCTCCGCGCCGCGGGGACGCCCCACACCAACGCCGTGTAGGTGCGGTCGAGCGAGCCGGACCGTCCGTGATCGGCGAACAGCTTTGCCAAGCCCTGGTGGGCGATGTCCGTCTTGGCCACCACCATCAGCCCGGTCGTGTCCTTGTCGAGCCGGTGAACGATGCCGGGGCGCCGGACTCCGCCGATCCCCGACAGGCTGTCGCCGCAGTGGGCGAGGAGCGCGTTGACCAGCGTGCCGTCCTCGTGACCGGCGGCAGGGTGCACGACGAGGCCGGCAGGCTTGTCGAGCACCAGCAGGTCGGTGTCCTCGAACACGATTTTGAGCGGCATAGCCTGCGCGCGCGGTTCCGCTGGACGCGGCTCCGGCACCTCGAGCGCAACCTCTCCCTCACCGTCGAGCCGGAGGCTGGCGCTCAGCGCGGGGGTGCCGTCAATGCGAACGGCGCCGGTCGCGATCAGAGCCTGCAATCGGGTGCGCGACAGACCGACCGTGGGTTCCACGCGGTCGGCCAGGAAGCGGTCCAGTCTCCTGCCCCGGTCTTCCGCACGGACCGTGAACGTCAGCCGGCTCGACGCATCGAGCGCGGCCGACCTGACGTCGCTCAATGCACGCTGACGGTCTGCAATTGGTGCTCCATCGCATTGGCGACGGCGGCGTCCTTCGAATCGGTCAGCATGATCGGAACACCGTCGGCGCCGAGCAGCATGAACAGGTCGAGGCCCGGCTGGATGTCGGGCGCCTGGGGAAAGAGGCGCGACACGTCGTCCGAGCGGATCGGCTTGACGTAGGCGATGTGGCCCTGACCCAGGTGGGCGAACTCGGTTGCGGTCAAGGGAGCGTTGGTTTCCATGGGGATCAACTCCTGTTGCGGTCTCGGAAAGACCCGCTCGGTGCGGCCGTACACGTCGTGTCCCGGCCGCCGCCGTTACGGCGAACCGCCACGCGACGGCTCGCAGGCCAGGAGGTGGGAATGCCTGCGGGGAGCGTCAAGCGGTTGCCGAACGCGTCGCCGCCGCGCCGGACGCGTGGCCGTTTACACGGCCTTAAGGATGACGCACCAGTCTGCGGCGGCATGGGCGGCCTCGCGAAGGTGGCGGATGCGAATCAGATTTGAACGAGTCCGGCGTGGATCTGCCGTCTTAGGCGCCATCGCCCGCCGCTGCGCCGTCACCGCGCTGATGCTGGTTGTCGTGGTCGGTCCGCGAGCCGCCTTGGCTCAGCAGGCGCTCGGGCCATCCACCGGCCTCGCCGTGCCGCGCTACGTGTCCCTGAAAACCGACCGGGTCAACCTGCGCGAAGGGCCATCCAAGGATCACCGCACGAGCTGGGTCTTCGAACGTGCCGGTCTCCCGGTGGAGATCACGGCCGAGTTCGACACCTGGCGCAAGATCCGCGACTCCGAAGGTACGGAGGGGTGGGTCCTCCACTCGCTCCTGTCCGGCCGGCGCACCGCCCTCGTGGCACCTTGGAAGAAGGACGTGGTGCTGCCGCTCCGCAGCGCCGCAACCGAAACCGCTGGCGTGGTCGCGAATCTTCAGCCGGGTGTGCTGAGCAACGTGAAGAAGTGCGACGGCCTGTGGTGCCGCGTTTACGGCGACGGGTTCGAGGGCTACATCCAGCAGGTCAACCTGTGGGGAGTCTACCCCGACGAGCACGTGGAATAGCCGGCCCGGAAAGCGATCCTAGTCGAGCAGGTCGGCTGAGGTATCCGATCCGTCAGGCGGCCTTGTCGGGTTTGCGGGCGAGCCGGATGATCACGTCGACGCGCGCCACCTCCATCCCCTCCGGGGCGTCGGGCAGGGCACCGACCGCGATGTGCGAGCCCGGGATGTCGACGAGCTGATTGGTGTCCTCGACGAGGAAATGGTGGTGGTTGGACAAGTTGGTGTCGAAATAGGTTTTCGACCCGTCGACCGCGATCTCGCGGAGCAACCCGGCTTCGGTGAACTGATGCAGGGTGTTGTAGACGGTGGCGAGGGAGATCGGGACGCGCGCGCCCGTCGCTTCCTCGTACAGCCTCTCGGCCGTGATGTGACGATCGCCCTTGGCGAACAGCAGCCAGCCAAGCGCCACGCGCTGGCGCGTCGGACGAAGGCCGGCATCCCGCAGCTTTACGCGCAGGTCGTGAACGGGGCAGCCCTGCAATCCCTGGTAGACCGAAGCCGCAGAAGTCGCAGCCACATCAACCTTCCTGATCAACGTGCGCGGGGGATTGTGCATGGACCTGCAATGGACTGGTAAAACTATTCGAGACCTCAACATAGAGGTCGGACGTCTCGACCGCAACCCGAACCGGCCGTTTCTAACGGAGGCGTATGTCGGGGGGAACGGGTTCAAACCATCCGGCGGGGAACAAGCATGGTCTTTGTCGGTTTGCAGGCTGAGGGCGCTCCAGAGCGTTCGACTTCGCTTTAACGATGGTCCGTCGTCATGTTCAGTGCCAGCATCCGCGACAGCGACGTGCGCCCCGGTTTCATCGGAAGCCTGGATCCGCGTTCGGCTCGTCGCCAGCTTCGTGTGTCGCTGGTTGTGACGGCCGTTCTGGCACTGGCGATCGGCGGGGCGGCAACAGCCCTTCGTCCGCTTCCCGGTTTCGACATGGCTAGCCAACGCGCGCACGTGACGGATCTGGCTGCCGTGACCCACAGCGGTGTCGACGCGAGCCTGCAGACAGGCCTTCGAGCGGGCGGCTGAGGTTTTGGTTCAAATTTGCCTGTCGCCCATTCGAGGGAGACGGGTTGTTGTCCGTCGCTGATGGCGGACTTCGTCCTTCATCCCACTCGGTAAGTCCGAGCTGACGCACGGTCGCGTCAGGGTTTATGCCCCATGGCGATCAGCGTCGCGACCAGTCCTGTCCATCCCGTCTGGTGAGACGCGCCCAGGCCTTGGCCCGTTTCTCCGTGGAAATATTCGTGGAAGAGGAGAAGCTCGTCGGCCATCGGGCCGCCCTGGCCTGATCCGTGTTCTCCCAAGGCCGGCCTCACACCTTTGCTGTCGCGCAGGAACAGCCGGACGAGCCGGGAAGACAGCTCGTCCGCGACGCCGCGTAACGTGAGAAACCGCCCCGAACCCGTTGGGCATTCCACCAGAAAGTCGTCGCCGTAGTAGGCGTGGAAGCGCCGTAGCGACTCGATGATGAGGTGGTTGATCGGAAACCAGATCGGCCCGCGCCAGTTCGAGTTTCCGCCGAACAACCCCGTATCCGACTCGCCCGGCGTGTAGGTGGCCGAGAGTGTCCCGCTCGTTCCCTCGGTCTCGAAACGGTAGGCGTCCGCGGCGTAGCGCTTCGACAGCGAGCGGATGCCGTAGGGCGACAGGAACTCCTCCTCGTCCAGCATGCGGCTGAGCAGGCGTTTCATCCGGTGACCGCGCAGCAGCGACAGCAGCCTGCGGTCGTCGGAGCCCTTCACCTGCCAGCGCGACACTAGCGCGGCCAGGTCCGGGCGATGCTTCAGGACCCAGCGGAGCCGCCGCGCGAAGTCGGGGAGCCGGTCCAGCAGCCCGGGCTCGATGACCTCAACCGCGAACAGCGGGACGAGGCCCACGGCCGAGCGGAGTTTCAGGGGTTCGATCCGGCCGTCCGGCAATTCGAGCTTGTCGTAGAAGAAGCCGTCCTCCTCGTCCCACAGGCCGCCGCCGCCCGCCATGGTGGTCATGGCTTCGGCGATCAGCAGGAAGTGCTCGAAGAATTTCGACGCGATGTCCTCGTAGGCCGTGTCGTGGGAGCCGAGTTCGAGCGCGATGCGCAGCATGTTGAGCGAGTACATCGCCATCCAGGCCGTGCCGTCGGCCTGGTTGATCCGCGCGCCGCCCGGAAGCGCCTCGCTCCGGTTGAACACGCCGATGTTGTCCATCCCCAGGAAGCCGCCCTGGAAGATGTTGAGGCCGCTGGCGTCCTCCCGGTTCACCCACCAGGTGAAGTTCATCAGCAGCTTGTGGAACACGCGCTCCAGGAAGCCGATGTCGCCCACGGCGTCGCCGCGCTTCTCGCGGTCGATCTCGAAAACCCGCCAGGCCGCCCAGGCGTGGACGGGCGGGTTCACGTCGTCGAACGACCACTCGTAGGCGGGCAATTGGCCGTTCGGGTGCATGTACCATTCGCGCGTGAGCAGCAGGAGCTGCCCCTTGGCGAAGGCCGGGTCGATCAGCGCGAGGGGAAGGCACTGCAATGCGAGGTCCCAGGACGCGAACCAGGGATATTCCCACTTGTCTGGCATCGACAGCACGTCGATGGCGTTGAGGTGGCCCCACCGCGTGTTGCGCGCCGACCGCGCGAGCCGCTCGCCGGGTGGGGCTGGCTGGGCCGGGGCGTCACCCTCCAGCCAGCGCCGGACGTCGTAGCGGTAGAGCTGCTTGCCCCAGATCATGCCCGACAGGGCTTGGCGCTGCACGAGGCGGGCGTCGGGGTCCGGAACGGCGGATTGCACGGCCGCGTAGAAGTGGTCGGCCTCGGCGCGGCGCGTGCGGAACAGGGCATCGGCGTCGACGGGCTCGACCTCGAACGCATCCGCCTCGCCGGCCACAGCCACCCCCGCCACCGAGAGACGGACGACCACCTGCTGCTCGGCGCCCGGCGCGACCGTCAGCACCCAGTGCGCCGCCGCCTTCGTGCCCGGCCCCGTCCGGCTGACGGCGGCGGCTTTGCCGTGGACGACGGCATCGTGGAACCCGTCCTTCCAGACGCCGGGCGTACCCTCGGGCGCGCCGTCGTGGCGGACGAGGTTGGTGTCGTTGTCGCAGAACAGGAACTCCGGCTCGCCCGCCGCGCCGCCCATCGCCTCGAACCGGATCCGGCCGAGCCAGGGGTGGTGACCGCGGAGGGTGCCGGGCGTCTCGCCGGGGTCGAGGCGCGGCCGCGGCGGTGGATCCGTCCGCCACGACCAGATGTTGCGGAACCAGAGCTGCGGCAGCAGGTGGAGGGTCGCGGGCTCCGGGCCGCGGTTGGCGACCGTGACCCGCATCAGGATGTCGTCGGTGTCCTGCTTGGCATAGTCGACCGTCACGTCGAAGAAGCGGCCGCCGGCGAAAACGCCGGTGTCGACCAGTTCGTATTCGGGGACGTCGCGCCCGCGTCGCCGGTTCTCGTCCAGCAATTGTTGATAGGGAAAAGCCGCCTGCGGGTACTTGTACAGGGTGCGCAGGTAGGCGTGCGTCGGCGTGGCGTCGACGTAGTAGTAGAGTTCCTTGACGTCCTCGCCGTGGTTGCCCTCAGGGTTGGTGAGGCCGAACAGGCGCTCCTTGAGGATGGCATCCTTGCCGTTCCACAGCGCGAGCGACAGGCACAGGTATTGCCGGTCGTCGCTCAGGCCCGCCAACCCGTCCTCGCCCCAGCGATAGGCGCGGCTCCGGGCGTGGTCGTGGGGGAAGTAGGCCCACGCATCGCCGTCGGCGCTGTAATCCTCGCGAACCGTGCCCCACTGCCGTTCGCTCAGGTAGGGTCCCCAGCGACGCCACGCCTTGTCACCGGCGTCGGCCTCGGCGAGGCGCCGCGCCTCGGCATCGTCCTGCACGGGATGATCGGTCTCGGACACGGGGTCTTGCTCCTGTACGGGTGCGCCACGGGGCGGGCTCCGCGACGCCCGGGTGTGTCGGATGCGGGTCCGGCGTGACTGGACGATGACGGACCGTGGCTCGCCGCCTCACATCCCGAACGGCACGACCTTGGTATTGCCGGCCTTCACGTTGCGATAGCGGGCGAGCGCCCACAGCGGAAAGAACTTCGGGTAGCCGTGGTAGCGGAGGTAGAACACCCGGGGAAAGCCGGTCGCGGTGTAGCGGTCCTCGGCCCAGAACCCGTCCTCGCCTTGGTGCGCGACGAGATAGGCCACGCCGCGTTCCACCGCCTTGCTCTCGACCTCGCCGGCCGCGATCAACCCGAGAACCGCCCAGGCGGTCTGCGACGCCGTCG
This sequence comes from uncultured Lichenihabitans sp., assembly GCA_964243405.1. Lineage (GTDB taxonomy): Bacteria > Pseudomonadota > Alphaproteobacteria > Rhizobiales > Beijerinckiaceae > Lichenihabitans. The sequence goes on from CAXTFJ010000013.1 coordinate 38,838, forward strand.
TGGGTGAGGCCTTGAAGGCCCGGTAGTCGAGCGCGTAGCCCGCGTCGTCCTCGCCCCAGCCCCCGTCGGCATTCTGAGCGGCTTCGAGCCACGCGACCGCGCGGCGGACCGCGGGCGTCTGCCGGTCGATGCCCACCGCGTTGAGCGCGCAAAGCACCGACCATGTCCCGTAGACGTAGTTCATGCCCCAGCGCCCGAACCAGCCCCCCTCCGCGTGCTGCTCGCGCAGGAGGTAATCGACACCCCGCCGCACGTGCTCGGAACTCCCGACGGTCTCTCCCAGCTGCCCCAGCATGGACAGGCAGCGTGCCGTGACATCGGCGGTCGGGGGGTCGAGCAGGGCGTTGTGGTCGGCGAAAGGAATGGCGTTCAGGTAGTAGGCGGTGTTGTCGACATCGAAGGCGGCCCAGCCCCCATTGGAGCTTTGCAGGCCTTCCAGCCACTCGATGGCCCGGTCGATCGCGACGTCGTAGCGGGCCGTGCCGTCGCGCGTCCGGGCGCGGTCCATGGCCATGACGATGACGGCCGTGTCGTCGAGGTCGGGATAGTGCGGGTTGTTGTACTGGAACGCCCAGCCGCCCGGCCGCAGATCGGGCCGCTTGTGGGCCCAGTCGCCCTTGAAATCGAGCACCTGCCGGGGCAGCAGCCAGTCGAGGCAGGCCGTCGTGCGCGCGTCGGCGTCGGGTGCGGCCTCCATGAGGGCGTGCGCGGCCAGGACGGTGTCCCAGATGGGCGACAGGCACGGCTGGCAGAAGGCCTCGTGGCCGTGGTCCGCCACGAGCTTCTCGACGGCTTCTTCGGCCATCACCATGCCGGGATCGCTGCGGGGGACGCCCAGAGCCTCGAACATCATCACCGTATTGGCGATGGAGGGATAGATGGCCCCCAGTCCATCGTCGCCGTTCAGCCGCTCGCGGACGAAGGCCACGGCCTTGTCGATCGCCGAGCGGCGGGAGGTCTTCGGAAAGAACGGCTCCGCGGCGTGCAGCAGCCCGTCGAGCGCGCCGAACACGGCCCCCCAGACGCCCCTCTGGTTGGCTTTCCTGGGCCAGCGACGGACGGTTTCGGGCGGGACAAGGAACAGTTCGTCGAGGCCAACCCCGAGCGGATTCCTGGCCCGCGGCCGGAGCGCCATGAGCACAAGGAGCGGCACCAGCGTGTCGCGGGCCCAGTAGGCCATCCGGTAGATATGGATCGGAAACCACGCGGGCGCGTGCATGAGCTCGACCGGCATGGCGGGAACGGCCCGCCAGGGCACGATGCCGAACAGGGCCAGCATGATCCGGGTGAACATGTTGACGTTGACGGCGCCACCCGCCTCCAGGATCGCGGTTCGCGCCCGCGCCATATGGGGCGCGTCGACCGAATCCCCCACGGCCTTCAGCGCGAAATAGGCCTTGACGGTGGCGGACAGGTTGGGCGTGCCGCGCGCCAGCATCGGCCAGCCGCCCCAATCCTCCTGGGTCCGTCGAAGGTAGGCCGCGACCTTGTTCTCCATCGCGGGGTCGCGACGGCCCAGGTAGTGCTTGAGCAGGATGTATTCCGCAGGGATCGAGGCGTCGGCCTCGAGATCGAAGACGAAATGGCCGTCGGGCTGCTGCTGGTCGAGCAGCGCGCGGGCGGCACGGTCGGCAGACTGTCGGACGGCTTCGAGGTCGACGGGGTCTTCGAGGGAAGCGGTTCGCGTGTCGTACGCGGCGGGGACGGTTTGAGTCAGCATGGGCGCCATCTACCACCATCCGGCCGCAGACGGCACAACCTCCGTTTCAGGCCAGCCTTAACGGCCGGCTGACGCGCACCGACGATCGGTCGAGTTCAGTCCACACGGGAGCGCCGCCCGAATCGCCGGCCTTCCCAGAGCCACGTCAGCACCGTCGAGCCCAGCAGCAGCACGAGCCCCGACAGCCCGACCGCCAGCGGCACCACGCCCACGCCGCGCACCACGCTCGCGTCCGTGCGCCGGATGCCGATATAGTCCGAACCGGCGTAGCGGGCGCTGTCATGCAGGGCGACGAGCCGCGGCATCGCGATCCCGTCGCCACTCCCGGCAATGCGGCGCACCGATCCACCCGTGGCCTCCGCCAGGGCGCGCAGCCGTTCGGGCGTCGAAACCACGTCCTGGAACTCGCGCGGATTGTCGGGACCCACGTTGGCGAGCACCGTCAGCGTGCCGTCCGTCAACCTGTACAGGCCCAACTCGTCGACCGTCGCCGAGCCGCGCGACAGCCCCGGCTCGCTGCCCGTCAGCGTCACGGTCTGAACCTTGCCCGACGGGGCCGTGACGGTCACGGGCGCGGTCGAGCCCTTGACGCTCTGCCGCTCGATCGCGATGGCCTCGCCGTGCACGGTGGCGCGCAGCGCTTCCTCCTCCAGGTCGGGCTCCTTCATGAGCCAGTGGGCCAAGCGGCGCAGCAGGTCGAGGTAGGGGCCGCCGTCCTGGTAGCCGCGCGCCCAGAGCCACATCTGATCGCTCAGCATCAGGGCCACGCGGCCCTTCTCCTCGCGCGACAGCACGAGCAGCGGCTTGGCATCCGCGCCCGACAGCACGGGAGTGCCCTTGGTGACGACGGCGTCCACCTGCCGGAACCACTGGCTCCAGGCAGGCGGCGTGGCGCTGCCGCCGGGCAGGCCGCGCGTGACCGGGTGCTTCTCGCCCTCGGCCGTGATGGCGGCGCGGAACGCGCCCTCGGTCACCGACCCGGTGGGCTGGGCCGGCGACAGATCGCCCAGCGGGGAATAGAACAGCCCGTCCGGCCCCGAGAAATCGGGGCCCACGGCGACCAGCAGCGCGCCGCCGTTGCGCACGTAGCGCGCGATGTTCTCGAAATACACGTAGGGGAGGATCGACTGGTTCGAGTAGCGGTCGAAGATGATGAGGTCGAAATCGCCGATCTTGGAGCCGAACAGCTCGTTGGTCGGAAAGGCGATCAGCGCCAGCTCGTTGATCGGCGTGCCGTCCTGCTTCTCGGGCGGGCGCAGGATGGTGAAGTGCACGAGGTCGACGTTGGCGTCCGACTTCAGGATGTTGCGCCACATCCGCTCGCCCGCGTGCGGCTCGCCCGACACCAGCAGCACCTTGAGCTTGTCGCGGACCCCCTCGATCGTGACCACGGCCTTGTTGTTGAGCGCCGTCAGCTCGCCCGGGATGGTTGGGACCTCAAGTTCGACCACGTTGGCGCCCGCGTGGTCGATCGCCACGGGAACGGAGATGCGTGCGCCGACCTCCGCCCGCAGCGTCGCGACCGGCGCACCATCGCGGCGCACGTTGACGGTCACGGGCTCGCCACCCTGGCCCGTGTCGAGCACGCGGGCCACGATCGTCTGCGTCTTGCCCACGATGCCGAAGCGCGGCGCCTCGATCAGTTCGATCCTGCGGTCGCGCTCGCCCTCGTGACCGGTGATCAACACCTGGAGGGGCGCCCGGAACCCGAGCGCGTCGGGACTGGCGGGGACGTCGTCCACGAGACCGTCGGTCACCATCAGCACGCCGGCGACGTGGTCGGGGGGCACGTCCGCGAGCCCGGCGCTGAGCGCCGCGAAGAGCCGCGTCCCGTCGTTTCCCGTGTCCAGACGGGCGGTGTCGATGAAGCGCGGCTCGACGTTGCCGAGCGCCGCGAGGTCTTTGGCGAGTGCCGCGCGGGCCGCCGCGGTCTGGGCCGCGCGCTCGCCGATGGTCTGGCTGCCGCTGCCGTCCAGCACCACAGCCACCACGTCCTTCAGCCCTTCGCGGTTCTCGCGCACGACCGACGGATCGGCCAGGGCCGCGAGGAGGAGCGCGAAGGCCAGCGCCCGCAGCAGCGCGCCGCGCTGCCGCGCCCGCAGCCCGAGCGCCACCACCGCGAGGGCCGCGACGGCCAGCGCGGCGAGCACCGGAAGCGGCAGGAGCGGTGCCCAGTCGACCGAGAGGCTGTTCAACGCGCCCGCCCGTCCATCAGTGCGCCAACCGTTCGAGCAGGTCGCGCACGTGCACCTGATCGGCTTTGTAATTGCCCGTGAGCGTGTACATCACGAGGTTGATGCCACCCCGGATCGCCAGCTCGCGCTGGCGCGCACCGCCGGGCACGAGCGGGTAGACGGGTTCGCCGTCCGGGTCCGCGGCCCAACCTCCCGCGAGGTCGTTGGCCGTGATGATGATCGGTGACACGTCGTCGCCCGCCCGCACGGGGCGGTTGCCGTCGGCCGCGGCGGGCGGCAGCGCCTCGATCCAGGTCTGCCCCGATGTGTAGCGGCCCACGAAGCCCGACAGGAGATAGAAGGTCTTCGTCACCACGTGGTCGCCGGGCACGGGCTCCAGTTCGGGCACGTCGACGCCGTCGAGCAACTGCCTCAGCCAGATCGCTTCCGGCGTCGGCTCTCCGCCGACCCGGGCCGAGAGGGCGTCACGGGTGTCGAACAGCACCGTCCCGCCCCCCTTCATGTAGGCCGCCACGCGGCTGACCGTGTCGGGGCCCGGCTGCGGTGCGGAGGCGACCACGGGCCAGTAGAGCAGGGGGTAGAAGGCCAGTTCGTCGCGAGCCGGGTCGAGCCCCACGGGGTCGCCGGGCGACAGCGAGGTGCGGTCCGCCAGCGCGTGGGACAGGGTCGCGAGCCCGAGGCGGCTCGCCTCGTCGACCGCGCCGTCGCCCGTCACCACGTAGCCGAGCCGGGTGGTGAGCGCCGACTCCATATCGCGGTGCGACGGCGGCGGGGTGCCGTCCGCCCGCGCGGGCTGGGGGCAGGTCCCCGCGAGCAGCACCGCGGCCAGGAGCGTCGCGACCGCGGCTCCCCGTCGCCGGACCAGGCCGCCGCCGAGCCACAGGGACGCGAGCGCGTCGGCCAGGAACCCGGCGAGGGCGAGGGCGAGGAGGGCCGGGCGGAGATCGATGGGCTGCGCGGCCTGGAGCGGCTGCCGGTCCAGCGGCAGCCCCGACAGGTCGAGCGGCGCGAGCGTATCGCCGGGCCGCAGGGCGTTGATGGCCACCGCGGCGTCGGCCGGCCCGTAGAAGCCCGCCGGGTGGTCGGCCGAGGCGGGGCCGTCGTAGGTGTCGGGGATGGGCTTCGCGGTCGCGGGCGGGGCGCCTGCCACGCCGAACCCGTCGAGGATGCGGGTGGGTGCCACCGTCGCGACCGAGGCGTCCGTCGACCCAGCGCCGCGGCTCGGTGCCGCGCCCGACAGGTCCACCACGCGCCGGAGCATGTCGACGAACAGGCCGGACAGCGGCAGGTTGGACCAGGTGGTGTCGGCGGTGACGTGGAACAGGACGATGGTACCTTTGCCGCGCTTCTCGCCCGTGACGAGCGGGGTGCCGTCGGTAAGCTGCGCCCAGGTCTTGCCCGGAAGGCCCGCCGAGGGTTCCGCCAGAACCTGCCGCGTCACCGTGACCTCGTCGTGTGGCGCGAGACCCGCGAACGGGCTGTCCCGCTCGAAGGGCGCCAGCGGCTTGGGCTTGTCCCACGACAGGGCGCCCCCGAAGGTGCGGCCGCCGCGGCGCAGCGCCACCGGGACGAGGTCGTCGGCTCCCCCCGCGAGCCTGGAGCCGGCGAAGCGCACCAGCAGGCCGCCGTCCTCCACCCAGCTCGCGAGACGATCGTGCGCCGGCCCCGACAGCGCCCCCACGTCCGCCAGCACCAGGACGGACGGCTGGTCGTCGAGCAGGGTCAGCACCGGGTCGGCGGTGCCGCCGCGGGCCTCGCGCACGTCCGCGAAGGGGTTGAGCGCGCGGGTGATGAAGTAGGACGGCGAGAGAAGCGGCTGGGCCACGTCCACCGACTCGCCCGTGACGAGGCCGACACGCCGTCGCTTCCACCGCGCGTCGAGCAGGGACACGGCTCCCGCTGAGGGCTCGTCGGCGATCGCCAGCCGAGCCACCTCGTTCCGCAGTTCGATCGGCAGGGTGAAGCGCGCGTGCGCCTCGTTGCCCTCGGTGAAGGCGAACGGTGCGTCGCCGAGCGTCAGGCCCTTGGCGTCGAGCGCCCGCACGGTGCCCGTGGCCGCCGAGCGCGCGTCGGCGCGGACGACGCGGGCGTCGAGCGCGTCCGCCCTGTTGTCGACGCCGGCCAGTGCCAGCGGCGGGGCGGAGCCGGTCACCACCGAACCGCGGTCCGCGCCCGGAAGCGCGCCGAGCGCCTGGGCGAAGGTCCTGGCGCCGCCGCCTTCCAACCCGTCGGCGATCCAGAGGGCCTCCGTACCCGGATGACCCTGCGCGAAGGACGTGAGCGCGGGCAGGGCGGCCGAGCGGTCGGGCGTCCAACCCACCGGGCGCAGGGCGCGCAGCCGTTCCACCGCGCGGGCCGGGTCGGTCGCCTCCATGGCGCGCGGACCGTCCGACAGCGCCGCGACGGCCGCGAGCCGGCCCGCCTGCTCGGCGCCGACCAGCCGCTGCCGGGCGAGCGTGATCCGCGCGTCCCAGTCGGGCGCCGCCGCGAAGCCGTCGTCCAGCACGAGCAGCAGCGGGCCCTTGCCGCCGGTGGGGAGGGCAAGCGGGTTCCATACCGGACCCGCCATGGCGAGGATGAGGAGCGCTGCCACGGCGAGGCGCAGCAGCAGCAGCCAGAGCGGCGTGTGGGCAGGCGTCTCGTCCTTCGGCCTCAGGTCGAGGATCAGCCGCAGCGGCGGGAAGGGGATCGGCCGCGGGCGCGGCGGCGTCATCCGCAGCAGGAGGTAGAGCGCGGGCAGGGCCGCGAGGGCCGCGAGCACCGCCGGAATCGTGAAGGCGAGCGGCAGACCGAGCATCGCGGCTAGCCGAGGCCGCGCGCGGCGTCGAACACCGCGGCGATCGCGAGCATCGCTTCCGATGCGGGCCGGTCGGTGCGATGGAGGCCCATTGTCCAGCCGCGGGTGCGGCAGGCCTGGCGGATCGCGTCCCGGTGCGCCGCGAGACGCCGCACGTAGGCGGCGCGCATCGATCCCGCTTCGCCCAGGCGCATCCGCGCGGGACCGTCGCTGTCGCTGAGCTCGACGTGGCCCGCGAAGGGAAAGGTTTCCTCGACCGGGTCGGCGATCAGGAGAAGGTGGCCGCCCGCCCCGTTGGCGGCCGCAGTATTGACGATGCGCACCACCTCGGCCGTGTCGGACAGCCAGTCGCCAATGAAGAGGGCGCGCGAGCGGGCGGGCAGGGGCGTCGCGGGCGGCAGTTCGGCGGGACCGTGTCCGGGTCGTCCGGCCTCGATCGCCATGGCTTCGGCCAGGTGGTCCACGATGGCGCGCCGCGCCACGGGCCTGACCAGCCCGGGGATGCCCACGCGCTCCCCACCCTTGACCAGCAGGTCGGCAGACGCCAGTCCCAGAACCAGGGCCCGATCCAGCTTGGACTGGGACGCGAGGGTGGACACGAAGGCCATCGAGGGCGACTGATCGACCCACAGGTAGACCGTGTGGGCCGCTTCCCATTCGCGCTCGCGCACGTAGGTCCGGTCGTCGCGTGCCGAGCGGCGCCAATCGATGTTGGACGCGGCCTCGCCGTGCATGAAGGGCCGGAACTGCCAGAAGGACTCGCCTGTCCCGGCCTGCCGCCGGCCGTGCACGCCGCCCACGACGCTGCCGGCCACCTCGCGGGCCGCGACCACCAGCGCGGGCAGCCGGGCCGCGAGGTCCAGGGCGCCGCGTCCGTGCCGCGGTGCCAGTCCCCGTTCGGCCTCGCCGAGCAGCCGCGCTTCCGCCACGAGGGTCAGCCGAGCCTGTCGAGAAGGCGGCGGATCACGCCCGGTACCGTCTCGCCGTCCGCCCGCGCCGCGAAGGTCAGCGCCATGCGATGCTTGAGGACCGGCAGGGCCAGCGCCGCGACGTCGTCCAGCGAGGGGGACAGGCGCCCGTCGATCAGCGCCCGGGCGCGCGTGGCCAGCATGAGGGCCTGGGCGGCGCGGGGTCCCGGACCCCAGGCGATGAGCGAGCCGATGTCGGTGCCCGCGCCCTCGCCCGGCCTGGCGGAGCGGACGAGGTCCAGGATGGTCTCGACCACCTTGTCGCCCACGGGGATGCGACGCACCAGCCGCTGGGTCGTGGCCAGTTCGTCGGCCGTCATGGCGGCTTTGGGCTCCGCCTGGACGTCGCCCGTGGTTTCCAGCAGCACCCGGCGCTCGGCGTCGCGGTCCGGGTAGAGCACGTCGATCTGCATCAGGAAGCGGTCGAGCTGCGCCTCGGGCAGCGGGTAGGTACCCTCCTGCTCGATGGGATTCTGGGTCGCGAGCACGTGGAAGGGGCCGGGCAGGGCGTGCGGCGCGCCCGCCACCGTGACGTGATGCTCCTGCATGGCCTGCAGAAGGGCCGATTGGGTGCGGGGGCTCGCGCGGTTGATCTCGTCGGCCATGATGAGCTGGGTGAAGATCGGGCCCTTCATGAACTTGAAGGAGCGCTTGTGGTCGATGCTCTCCTCGAGGATCTCCGAGCCCAGGATGTCGGCCGGCATCAGGTCGGGCGTGAACTGCACGCGGCGGCTGTCCAGCCCCAGCACGGTGCCGAGCGTCTCGACGAGCTTGGTCTTGGCGAGGCCGGGAACACCGACCAGCAGGCCGTGCCCACCCGCGAGCAGCGTGACGAGAGCCTCTTCCACGACGGCCTGCTGGCCGAAGATCACGGTGCCGATCGCCGCGCGGGCGGCCGCGATGCGCTCCAGCGCGGCATCGGCGGCGCGGGCCGCCGCGGCTTCGACCGACGGGTGGCCGCCGTCCTGAACGAGGGTCATGCGCGGGCTCTATCGAGGGTAAGGGCGATCACGCTGCTTCCTTCGGGAAGGTCGTGCCGGGAGGTGCCGCGTTCGGTCCGTGAGTTAGCCTGGAAACCGGTGGCGCCGTCAAATCCGCCGCTTGACGGCAGGCGAACGCCGGGCGTTCGAAACGGGGCTCGATCTTCGGCGTTGACTCGGGTGCGCGCGAACGCCGCGTGGTCGATCGACATCACGACGAGACATGAGGGGCGATGATGGCGAAAGAAAGTATCTCCTTGGAAGGCGCGAGGAGCCTCGACGCCCTCGCGCGGGCCGCCTCTTCGGGCGCCCCCGGCCCGGCCTCCTCCTGGGACCCGCCGTTCTGCGGCGATCTGGACATGCGAATCGGCCGCGACGGCACGTGGTTCTACGCGGGCTCCCCGATCGGCCGGGCCGCCCTGGTGCGTCTGTTTGCCTCCGTGCTGCGGCGGGAGCCGGAAGGCTTCATGCTGGTCACGCCCGTCGAGAAAGTGCGGATCACGGTCGAGGATGCCCCGTTCACCGCGGTCGAACTCGCGGGCGGCCCGGGCGAGCCCCTCCGCTTCCGCACCAACGTCGGCGACTGGGTGGAGGCCGACGCCGCCCATCCCCTGCGTTTCGCGTCCGCCGCGGCGGACGGGCTCAAGCCCTACCTGACCGTGCGTCCGGGATTGGAGGCTCTGGCGACGCGCGCCGTCTACCTGGACCTGGCGGAGCGGGGCGAGGTGCAGGTCCACGACGGTCGGGAGATGTTCGGCGTGGCTTCGGGCGCGGTCTTCTTTCCCATGGCGCCCGCGGCCATCGTCGGGGCCGTTGCGTGACGGAAACCCTCGCCGCGCGCTCGCCGCCGCTTCCCGGCGCGATTTTCGACGACTTCGAGTGCCGGGCGCGCGCGCGGTTGAGCCTCGACTTCCCGCCCGACGCGCTCGATGTGACTCTGGCCGCATGTCCCGCGGGCGACCATCGGCTCGACGGCCGGCCGCCCCGCCTCGCCCCGAAGCCTCGCCCCGCCGCGGTGCTCATCCCCGTCGTGGCCCGGCCGGGCGGCGCTTCCATGCTGCTCACCCTGCGGACCACGGGCCTGCGCGACCATTCGGGCCAGATCGCATTCCCGGGCGGCAAGATCGATCCCGGCGATGCGACGCCCGCCGCCGCGGCCCTGCGCGAGGCCTCGGAAGAGGTGGGGCTCGACCCGGGGCGTGTGACACCGCTGGGCTATCTCGCGCCCTATCTGACCGGCACCGGTTTCCTGATCGTCCCCACGGTGGCTGTCGTGCACGAGCCCTTCGACCTCGTGCTCAACGATCGGGAAGTGGCCGAAACCTTTGAAGTGCCCCTCGATTTCCTGATGGAGGCCGCCAATCACCGGCGCGGGCAGCGCGACCTGAACGGCGCGATCCGCAGTTTCTACGCCATGCCCTACAAGGAGCGATTCATCTGGGGGATCACCGCGGGGCTCATCCGCGACCTTTACGAGCGGCTCTACCTGTAATGGGACGCGATCTTCTCGACGCGCTCGGGCTGTTCGCCGTTCCATTCGTGGCTTACGCCCTGATGTTGGCGCTCCGCCGCCGCTACCCTTTCGTATCCAAAAGCTGGTCGCGCGGCTCGCTGGCGACCTTGACGGTCGCGGGGCTGGCGCTCGTAGTGCTGGGCATGGTGCTGTTCGCCGCCACCGTGGACCGCCACCGCGGGATCTGGGTTCCCGCGCACCTCGATGGCGGCCGCCTCGTGCCGGGACAGCTGCAATGAGTGTCGTGCCGCCTCGCCGGTTGAACCTGCGCCTGGATGGACGGCTTCGCGCGCCCGACCTGCTCGGCGACCCCGCGCTCGGTCGCCTGCTCGGCATGTTGAATACGGAGGGCGAGCAGGCCCGCCTCGTGGGCGGGGCGGTCCGCAACGCGCTGCTCGGACTCCCGCCCGGCGATATCGACGTTACCACGACGGCGCTCCCGGAAATGGTGATGGCCCGCGCCAAGGCCGCCAAGCTGCGCGTGATCCCGACCGGCCTGGCGCACGGCACCGTGACGGTCGTGGTGGGAGGGACGTCCGTCGAAGTCACGACCCTGCGGTCGGACGTCGAGACCGACGGGCGCCACGCCGTGGTGCGGTTCGGCCGCGATTTCGTGCTGGACGCGCAGCGGCGCGACTTCACGATCAACGCCCTCTCGGTGGTGGCCGACGGCACGGTCCATGATGCCACGGGCGGCCTCGCCGACCTCGCGGCCGGTCGCGTGCGCTTCATCGGCGAGGCCGAGCGTCGCATCCGCGAGGACTACCTGCGCGTCCTGCGCTTTTTCCGTTTCAGCGCCGCCTACGCGACGGGCCCGCTCGACGAAGAGGGGCTGCGGGCCTCGGGCGCGCACCGGGAGGCGCTGGCCCGCCTGTCGCGCGAACGCATCCGGTCCGAACTGCTGAAACTGCTCGGGGCCGTCCGCGCGCCTACGGTCGTCGACGCGATGGCGGAAGCGGGGGTCGCGGGCGTGGTGCTGGGCGGCCCCTGTCTGCCCGTCCGTTTTGCCCGGTTCGCCGCGGTGGAGGACGCCCGGGGCGGCGCGCCCGACCCGGTGCTCCGGCTGGCAGCTCTCGCGGCGGGCACGCTCGACGACGTCCGCCGGCTGCGCGACCAGTTGCGCCTGTCCAACGAGGAGCAGGCCCGGCTCGCGGGCGCCGTGGAGGCCCGGCTCACCCTGTCGCCCGACGACGTGCCGGGCCGGTCTCGCCTGCGCGCCCTGCTGTTCACCTGTGGCGAGCGAGCCGCGTTGGACGGCCTGGACCTGGTGGCCGCCGATGCCGATCCGCTGCTGTCGGACTCGTGGGCGGAGGCGCGCGCCTTCGTGGCCTCCGAACCGCCGCTGCGGTTTCCGCTCGGCGGCGCCGACGTGATGGCGCGCGGGGTGGGACGCGGACGCACGGTCGGCGCCGTGCTGAAGCGGTTGCAGGCGGACTGGATCAGGGCGGGCTTTCCCCAAGATCCCGCCGCCCTCGCGGTTCTGCTCGACAATGCCGTCCGGGCGGAGGGGGGCGGTGCCGACTGACGTGTGCTCGCCGGTTCGGTCAGCACGGGAACCTCGGTCCGCCTGATCGGTTCGAAAGATCAGAGCAATGTCATCGGGAGACCGGCAGATGAACAGAATCATGGTCGCCGCAGTCGCGGGTATCGGACTGGTCGGAACGGCGGCAAGCGTCGCGGGGGCGGCCACAGTGTCGGGCCCGGATCGTCAGCCGGGCTTGATCCTGAAGGTGAACAGCACCGGCTGGGGAGCCCGCGTCAGCCAGGATCGCTATCCCTACGCTTACGGGTTCGCGGATGACGGCTACGCGACGACCGGTGCCCCCGTGGATGGTTACGTCTACGAGCAGCAACCCATCTCCCGTCAGGGCTATCGTCGGGCCGTGCCTGTGGCGCCGTTCGGGTATGAGCCGGACGACGACTGATCAGCTGTCGCGTTCAGTTTGGAGCAATGAAAAAGCCCCGGCAGGGCGCCGGGGCTTCATGCCGGTTCAGTTCGGTCAGATCTCGGCCCGGATCACTGCGACGAAGACGACGGCTGGTCGGCGTTGACTGCCCCCGACGATGACGCGGATCCCGCCGCCGCCGGTTTCCCGCCCTCGTCGCCGGCGTGCTTGGCGGGCGGCACCCCTTTGTCGATCGCGGCTCCACTCGGCACCGCCGTTCCGCCCTTGACCGTCTCAGCCGGCGCAGCGTTCTGAGCCAGAACCGGCCCGATCAGGACCAAGTTCAGGCCGACCGCGGCCGCGAAAGCCGCGACGCGCGAGGACCTTTGATGTCGCATGTGTCACTCCGGTGTTGCCGCGGATCCGTCCTACGATGATCTCGAGGGTCGGAGAGCCGTTGCCTTCAGGGTCAGTTACCGCGATTGCACGCGAAAGAGAAATAAAGGGCTAGCCTTCGGCCGACGCTACCGGGACCGGCTGCGGCGGCCGGCTTCGAGAACATGGTCCGAGCACTGCGAGGACCCGGTAACCATGGTCGATCCGGGGGGCGAGAGATTGCCTCCCCAGCCATCCCGTCGAAAAGCCGAACGAGGCCCCAATCCTGCACGTTCCCGCGAGGAACGCGCCCTTTCGGAGCCCTGAAATGCCGACCGTCCCCGTCCTGATGGCGATGCGCCTGCCTGATGCCTTCGTCGCCCGGTTGGGCGACCGCTATCGGGTGCTCGGTCCCATGCCCGTTTCCGCCCCCGATGCCGTGCCTCCCGAGGGACGCCAAGCGCGGGCCTTGTTGACCATGGGCTCGTTGAACACGGATGCGGCGCTGATCGAGGCCTTGCCGGCGCTCGAACTCATCTGCTGCTACGGCACCGGCTTCGAGGGCGTCGACCGGGACCATGCCGCGAAACGGGGCATCGTGGTGGCCCATGCCGGGCCGGCCAACGCGGCATCAGTGGCCGAATACGCCCTCGGCCTCATCCTCGCCACGACCCGCACAATCCCGGCGGGCGACCGCTTCATTCGCGCCGGGTCCTGGAAGGGCAATTCGGTGGAGCGCATGCCGATGACGGCTGGGTTCGGGGGGCGCCGGCTCGGCATCTACGGGCTTGGCGCCATCGGTTCGCGGATCGCGCGTCTCGCGGAGGCCTTCGCTGTCGAGATCGGCTATCACGGCCGTGCCCGCAGGCCGGACGTGCCGTACGCCTATCACGATACCCTTGTGGGCCTGGCGGACTGGGCCGACGTGCTGGTCGTCTCGGTTCGCGCGGGGCCCGGCAACCGCCACGCCGTCAACGGAAGGGTGCTCCGCGCGCTCGGTCCGGAGGGCCACGTCGTCAACATCTCGCGGGGCATCGCGGTGGATGAGGCGGCACTTTGCGACGCGTTGGAACGCCGAACGATCGCGGGCGCGGCGCTCGACGTGTTCGAGGGCGAGCCGAACGTATCGGAGCGGCTGAAGGCGCTCGGCAACGTGGTCCTCACCCCGCACATCGCCGCCAACTCCCGCGCCGCGCAGGCGGCCCAGCAGGACATGATGCTGCGCAACCTGGAGGCGTTCTTCGCCGGGCAGCCGGTGGTGAGTCCGCTGGACTGAAAGGCCTACACGCCCGTGCCCTGATACGTCCGCGCGCCCGGACGGGGGAAACCGCGGGTGACCGAGGTCGTCCCGCCCCCAATGATCACCGATGGCGAGACCCGTTCACTCGTCGCCAGCCGGACGACGTCGTGGAACTCAAATCGGGCCTCTGTCGTCGCGAGCCCGCGCGATCGCCAGCGCCGTGTCGCCGTCGGTCACCAATCCCGTGACCAGGCCGGCGCGCAGCAGCGCGCGGATGGCGTCGAGCTTCTCCAGGCCGCCCGCTACCAGCACGACGTGACGACCCCGGAGGTGCTCGGGGTCGACAGCGAGCGTGCGGCCGCTCAGCTCATGGCGGACCTCTCGGCCGTCGGCGTCGAACAACCGCCCGAGCGTGTCGCAGACGGCGCCTCGCGCGCGAATGTCGCGCAGCTCCTGCGCCGACAGCATGTCGTGCGCCCGGAGGAAGGATTCTTCCGTAAGCTCGCCGACGCTGACCAGGAAGAGGTCGGCCGAGCGGGCGAGCGCCAGGGCCTCGGCGACCGAGCGCTGCGACATCAGCACGGCGCGGTCAGCCTCCGAATCGGCGATGAACGGCACGGGCAGGAAATGCCCTTCGCCCCCCGTCCGGCCCGCAAGCGCCTGCACCACCTCGAACGGGTTGGAGGCCGAGTTGCGGGTCAGCGAGCCGAGCAGGGACACGAACAGCGCGCGCGGGTTGCGGACGCCGGACAGCTGCAGCGCGACCTGCTCCAGTGTGCGTCCCCAGCTCACGCCGACCTTGAGCGGGCCATCCGCCAGCTTACCGCGCAGGAAAGTCGCGCCCGCGATGCCGATGGCACGCCGCGCCACTAGGCCCTGCAGGCGTCGCGCGGCCGGGTCGCCCACGTCCTCTGACCCGACTCCGATCGCCGGCGTCGACAGGCAGAAATCCAGGCCGAACCGGTCCGCGATGGCCTGCTCGGCCGCGAGTTCGCGGGCCGACTCGTGATGGATCGTGACGCTGACCAAGCCGCGGTCGCGCGCTTCGGAAAGCAGGCGGTTGACCCGGCTGCGGTGCAGGCCGATCCGACCCGCCACCTCCTCCTGCGTGAGGCCGACCACGTGGTAGAGCCAGGCGGCCCGCACGAGAAGGTCGTCGTCACTCGCGTGGTTCAGCGCGAGGGCGAGACGGGAGGACGCTTTTGTCACGCGGGAAGCTTGACAACACTCCGGCTCCGGAGGCAACCTCTGAACAAATGTCGTCACGTAGGTCAAACGTGACGATCAGGGTCGAACAGGGGAGGCTGGCTTGGGACAGGACGTCGAACGCTGCTTCCCCGCGACACGGCACCTTCGCCGCGGACCCCTCGCATGACCTACGTGCTGGGCATCGACGGCGGCACGGAGAGCCTCCGGGCAGGCGTCTACGACGCGGCCGGCCGCTGCCTCGCCTCGGCCTCTGAAGCCTACGACACTCACTTTTCCTCAGGCGCGCGCGCCGAACAGGACCCCGAGGATTGGTGGCGGGCGCTGGGCGCGGCGGTGCGTGGGGCCGTGGCGCGGTCCGGCCTGGACGCGGCGGCGATCGGCGCGATGGCGATCGACACGACCTGCTGCTCCGTCGTGGCGCTCGACGCGAACGCGCGGGCCGTGCGCCCGGCCATTATCTGGATGGACGTGCGGGCCGGCGAGGAGGCCGCGGCCGTGCTGGCCACGGGCGACGAGGCGCTGGCGGTCAACGGCGCGGGCCGCGGCCCCGTCTCGGCCGAGTGGATGATCCCCAAGGCGCTTTGGCTGAGCCGTCACGAGCCCGAGCACTTCGAGCGCGCCGCGACGGTCTGCGAATACCAGGACTTCCTGACGCTGCGGCTCACCGGGCGGCGGGTCGGCAGCCTGTCCAACGCCTCGCTGCGCTGGCATTATTCGACGGAGCGGCCGGGCGGCTGGCCGCTCGGCCTGCTGGACAGGCTGGAACTCTCGGCGCTCGCCGCCAAATGGCCCGCCGAACTCCTGGCGCCCGGCGCCCCGGTCGGGGCGCTGACCGCGGAGGCCGCAGATCACCTCGGGTTGCCGCGCTCCGTCATCGTCGTGCAGGGCGGGGTGGACGCGCTGGTCGCGATGGTTGGGCTCGGCGTGGCTCAGCCCGGCCAGCTCGCCCTCATCACGGGCTCGTCGCACCTGCTGTTCGGCGTGCTGGCGCGCTCCGGCACGTCGTTGCCGGGGCTGTGGGGCGCCTACCCGGACCTGCTCTACCCCGGCCGCGCGTTGCTCGAAGGCGGGCAAACCTCCACGGGTTCGGTGATCAACTGGCTTCGGCGCATGGGCGGCGGCGGGGTCGACTTCGACGCGCTGAACCGCGACGCCGCGGCGCTCGCGCCCGGCTCGGACGGGCTGCTGGTGCTCGACCACTTCCAGGGCAACCGCACGCCCTACACGGACCCGCTGTCGCGCGGCGCGATCGTGGGGCTCACGCTGGCGCACGGGATGCCCCACCTGTTCCGCGCCGCGATCGAGGGCATCTGCTTCGGCACCCGCGCCATCCTCGACCGCATGGCCGAGGCGGGATTCGAGGCCCGCGAGATCGTGGTGGGCGGCGGCGCCGCCAAATCCGACCTGTGGCTTCAGGTCCACGCCGACACCGCCGGCCTGCCGGTCCGCGTGCCCGACACGGCCGAACCGGCGCTGCTCGGCTCGGCGATCCTGGCGCAGGTGGGCGCGGGCACCTTCGCGACGGTCGACGAGGGCATCGCGGCCATGACGCGGCCCGGCCGGGTGGTCGAGCCCCGCACGGCCGAGCGGGCCCGCTACGACGAGATCTACCCCCGCTATCGCGAGCTTTACCCTGCCCTAAAACCCTTCCGGCCC
This sequence comes from uncultured Lichenihabitans sp., assembly GCA_964243405.1. GTDB lineage: Bacteria > Pseudomonadota > Alphaproteobacteria > Rhizobiales > Beijerinckiaceae > Lichenihabitans. Next base: position 55,377 of record CAXTFJ010000013.1, read on the forward strand.
TCGGCCGCCTGACCCGAACGAGCCCCATGCCGAGCAACGTCCCCCTCCTCGACCTGTACCGCACGATGCGGCGCATCCGCGTCTTCGAGGAGCACGTGGCCGAGCTCTACGTGCGCGGCGAGTCGGCGGGCTCCATGCTGCACCTGTCGATCGGCGAGGAAGGGGCCGCGGCGGGCGTGTGCGCCGCCATACGGGCGCAGGACAGTTTCACCACCCACCACCGCGGCCATGGCATCTTCCTGGCGCGCGGCGCCGACCCCAACCGCATGATGGCCGAGATCGGCGGCAAGGCCGCGGGCTATTGCGCCGGTAAGGGCGGCTCGATGCACATCGCCGACATGGGGCTCGGGCACCTGGGCGCCAACGCCATTGTGGGCGGCGGCATCCCCCACGTGGTCGGCGCGGGCCTGAGCTACAAGCGCAAGAAGTCCGACGCCGTGGCGGTCGCGTTCTTCGGCGACGGCGCGATGCAGCAGGGCATCCTCTACGAGAGCATGAACATGGCGTCCCTGTGGGACCTGCCGGTCGTGTTCGTGTGCATCAACAACCAGTACGGCATGGGCACGCGGATCGACCGCGCCACCCGCAACACCGCCTTCGAGCACCGCGCGGAGGCCTTCGGGCTCGAGGCCGCCATGGTGGATGGGGAGGACGTGGAGGACGTGCTCGCCACCGCGCAGGGGCTGGTCGACAAGGCGCGGGGTGGGCGGCCCGGCTTCATGGCGGTGTCCTGCTTCCGCTTCTTCGGCCACGGCCGCAAGGACAAGAGCCCCTACCGCACCCCGGAGGAGGAGGAGACCGGCCGCAAGCGCGACCCGCTCGTCCGCGCCCGCGCGACCCTGGTGGACCGCGGCCTCGCGAGCGAGACCGCCCTCGACGCCCTCGACGCCGCGGTCGCGGCCGAGATGGCCGCCACGATCGACTTCACGATCGCCTCGGAGGCGCCCCCCTCCGCCGCCATGTTCCGCGACGTGTTCGCGGACGGCCAGCCCGAACCCGAACCGCTCAGGACGCGCGTCGAGCGCATCCTGGCGCGCAGCTGAGGGCGCGCGAATGGTCGAGATCACCTATCGCGATGCGCTCCGCCAAGCGCTCGGCGATGCCATGCGCGCCGACCCGGACGTGATCGTCATCGGCGAGGAGGTGGGCCTCTACGGGGGCGCCTACGGCGTCACCAAGGGGCTGATCGAGGAGTTCGGGCCGGAGCGGCTGCTCGACACGCCCATCAGCGAGCCGGCCATCGTGGGCACCGCGGTGGGAGCCGCCATGACGGGGCTGCGGCCCGTGGCGGAGCTGATGTACGTCGACTTCCTCGGGTTGGTGATGGACCAGCTCGCCAACCAGGCCGCCAAGATCCGCTACATGTTCGGCGG
>CAXTFJ010000014.1:0-54338 GCA_964243405.1 uncultured Lichenihabitans sp.
TCTCCCCGGAGGGGCGAAGGGCACACCGGCCAAGCCGTGAAGATGTGTGAATCTTTTAGCCACGTAAGCGGGGAGTAAGGTGCCCGACAGGGCGGGTGAGGGGTCTTTCCGCGCCAACAAGACCCCTCATCCGGCCTGTCGGCCACCGTCTCCCCCGAGGGGAGAAGGGCAGAACCGGCCGTCCTTAACCTGAAGTCGGAGCTCTGCGGCCTTCAGCATCAAACCTGGCTCATGCCCCCGTCGATGCACAGCTCGGCGCCCGCGATGAAGCTGCTGTCGTCCGAGGCGAGGAAGAGGGCCGCGGCCGCGACCTCGTCCGGCCTGCCCAAGCGACCGAGCGGGATCAGCCCCGTCAACGTCGCCCTGACGTCGTCCGTGACCTTCTCGAACATCGGCGTGTCGATCGGCCCCGGGCTCAGCGTGTTGACCCTGATGCCGCGGCTGGCGAACTCGCTCGTCCAGCTCCGCGCGTAGGACCGCATCGCCGCCTTCGTGGCTCCGTAGGCCGTGTAGCCGGGCGTGCCGATCGACCCGGCGATCGACCCGATCAGCACGATCGTGCCGCCTTCGCTCATCAGCGGAATGGCCTTCTGCACGGTGAACAGGGTGGCGCGCGCGTTCACGTCGAAGGTCCGGTCGAAGTGCTCCTCGGTGATCTCCTCCAACCGGCTCGGCTCCGCGATGCCCGAGTTCGCGACCAGGATATCCAGCCGGCCCTTGCCGGCCCTGACGGTGTCGTACAGCCGGTCGAGGTCCGCGGTGTCGGTGACGTCGCCCTGAACGGCTTCGACCTTGCCGCCGATGAGCGCGACCGCCCTGTCGAGTTCAGCCTGACGGCGTCCGGTGATGAAGACGGAGGCGCCTTCGCTTGCGAACCGCCGCGCGATGGCCAAGCCGATTCCGCTGCCGCCGCCGGTGACGACCGCGACCTTCCCTGACAATTTCGACATCCTGGTGCTCCGTTCGGATTGGAGCTTCTTGGTATCTCGCGTATATCTAGCGTCAATCAGGCACCTGAAGTCGCTCAGGTTTACGCGAGGAAACCGCCGTGCCGAAACCAGAGGGTCAGGTCTTCGTCGCCGATTGCGCCACCCGCCCGTTCTTCGACCAGATCGCGAACAAGTGGTCGGTGATGATCCTGACCGTGCTGTGCGCCCAGCCCCAACGGTTCAACGCGATCCGGCGTCAGCTGGAGGGCGTCACGCAGAAGGCGCTGACCCAGGCCTTGCGACGCTTGGAACGGAACGGCCTCGTGGCCCGGCGAGTGATCGCGACCTCGCCCGTCGCGGTCGAATACGCGCTGACGCCGCTCGGCCGCACGCTGCAGCAGCCGTTCCAAGCGGTCTACGCGTGGACCGTCGATCACCTGCCCGAGATCGAGCAGGCCAAGCTGGACTTCGACCGGCGGAAGGAAAGTTGATGCGGACCAATGCGCCCGCTTGCCGTTGTCGAACGATGAAGGGTCGGGCTTCATTGAACCGCACGACCCGGATCGCCCGAAGACCAGACGGACGGAGACGATGTCGATGATCAAGGCCCTCGTGTTCGACGCTTACGGCACGCTCTACGACACGCAGTCGGTCGCGGCCGCCACCGAAGCCGCCTTTCCCGGCTACGGCGAGTACATCACCCAGGTCTGGCGCCTGAAGCAGCTCGAATATGCCTGGCTCCGTTCGCTCATGGGCCGCTACGAGGACTTCTGGACCGTGACGCGGGACTCGCTCGCCTACACGCTCGACACGATCGGGCTTTCCCCAGCCCCGGCCCTGCTCGACGACGTGGCGAACGCCTACAACCACCTCCACGCCTATCCCGATGCCGAAGCCGCGCTGGGTGCGCTCTCCGGCTATCGCCGCGCGATCCTATCCAACGGCAGCCCCGCCATGCTGGACGCGCTGGTGCGCAACTCGGTCCTGCACCGCCATCTCGAGGCGACGCTCAGTGTCGACGGGCGGCGCGTCTTCAAGCCCGATCCACGGGCCTACGAACTGGTGAAGGAGCACCTGGGCGTGGGGCCCGACGAGGTGCTGTTCGTAACGTCCAACGGCTTCGACGTGGCGGGTGCCAAGAGCTTCGGGTTTCGCGTCGCACGGATCGAGCGCGTCACCCCCGCCGTGCTGCGGAGCGAGGTCGCGGGAGCCGGTGCGGTCGGCCCGACCGCGATGTTCAAGGCCCTGCGTACGCAGGTGGAAGCGCTGGGCTTCCGTGCCGACGTCACGGTCGGCTCGCTGAGCGAACTGGCCGGAGTCGTCGCGGCTCTGTCGGACGGGGTGCAGGCCCACACGGCGGCCTGAGGTCAGCGCGTTCGGTCCGGGCGCCCGCGGTCCTCGCCGCCTGCGCCGCCATGCCGCCGCCCGCGGACCACGCCGAAGGCTGGTCCTCGCCCCCGTGGGCTCGATCTACCGTCGGACGATCGGAGCACCGCGTTTGGATGAGAAACGCTCTGCTCCGACCGAGGGTGGAACAGGGGTCGCGGGATGAGCGGAACGGATGCGGCGCCTCGGCGCAAGGTCGTCGTGATCACCGGCGGGACGCAGGGCATCGGCCGGGCGACGGCGCGGGCCTTCGCGCGGGACGGCTGGGCGGTGGCGGTGCTGGGCCGGAGCGAGGTTCGCCTCCGGTCCACGGAAGCCGACCTGAAGGGCCTGGGCGCCCCCGTCCTGGCCATCGCGGCCGATGTCGCCGACGCCGCCGCGGTCGAGGCCGCGGCCGAGCGCGTCGAGCGGGAACTCGGGCCCATCCGGGTCTGGGTCAACAACGCGATGGCGACGGTCGTGTCCCCCGCGCACCAGGTGACGCCCGACGAATTCCGCCGCGTCACCGAGGTGACCTACCTCGGCCAGGTGTTCGGCACGCTTGCGGCCCTGAAATACATGCGTCCTCGCAATCGCGGCCACGTCATCCAGGTGTCGAGCGGGCTGGCGCTCCGCTCCGCGCCGCTGCAGGCGGCCTATTGCGGGGCCAAGCACGCCGTGACCGGGTTCACGGACAGCCTGCGCGCCGAACTGATCCACGACCGCGTGAACGTCGACGTGACGATCGTCTACCTGCCGGCCGTCAACACACCGCAGTTCGGGCGGGCGCGCAACCACACGGGCCAAGCCCAGAACGCGCCCGACCCCGTCTTCGACCCGCGGCTCTGCGCCGAGGCGATCCTGTCCGCCGCGCACGCGCCCGTCCGGGATGTCTGGGTCGGACGTTCCACGATGGCGATGGCCGCGGCCCAGGCCGTGGCTCCGGCCTTCGCGGACCGGCAGGCGGCCAAGATGTGGGACGCGCAATTGCGTCCCGGCGCGCCGGCCCTGCCGGGCGGCAACCTGTTCCAGGTGGACGCGAACGACCCCGGTGTGGACGGCCCTTTCGGCGACAGGGTGAAATCCACCCGCGGCGAGTTCGCCACCTCCCGCGCGCGCGACGCGGTCGCGGCCGGCCTGGGCGCGATCGGGGTCCTGGGCGTACTGGCGCTCGCGGCACTGCCGTCACTCGGGCGACCACGGCGGATCTGACGTGGCGATCGTCAGGGGTGGACATCGTGTCCGTCGCTCTGTCGTCCAGCCTGCCTCGCGCGAGGTCACACCCGCAGTGCTTTCGTGCAAGCCGCTGCCCGGTCCTGATGCAAATTAAAGGGGGCTAGGCCATACTGTTGCCGAATTGACCGGACGCGCCGTTCACGGCAGGGCGGGGCAGGTATGGGCAGGTATCTAAGGCGAGGGCGCTCGGTCAACACGGACGCCGTCCGCATGCTGGCTCGGGGCTGCCTCGGCGCTCTCGTCATGTTCGCCACGGCCTATGGCAGCATCGATCTCACCCGCAACGCCCAGCATGTCTCGACGTTCTGGCTGGCCAACGCCTTCCTTCTCGCAATTCTGCTCAAGCAGCCCGCGCGATTTTGGCCCGCCTATCTGGCGGGAGGCCTACTCGGCAATTCCTCCGCCCATCTGCTGGTCGCTGACCCGCTTCCTCTCGTCGTGGGTCTGCCTGTCCTGAACGTGGTCGAGGTCCTCTGCCTCGCCGCCGCTTTGCGAAGCTGGAAGGGGCGCAACCTCGACCTGTCCCGCCTGCCGCACCTGGGCGCCTTCGTGCTGCTCGCGGGCGTTGTCGCACCGGCGGCGACCAGCGTGGCGTCCGTGGTGCTCTTCGCCCGGTTCCGGCACGTTCCGCCCGCGACGCTCTGGGCCATCTGGTACTCCGTCAACGCGCTCGGCTTTCTCGTCTTCACGCCCCTGCTACTGATGGCTGGGCCGGTCGAAGCGCGCGCACTGCTCCGTCCCGGACACCGGTTGGAAGCACTGGCATGGTGTACGGCCCTGGCGGCCGTGACCGCCGTGACCTTCACCCAGAATACCTATCCGCTGCTGTTCCTTCCCATGGCGGTTCTGGCGCTGGTGTCCGTAAGGCTCGGGCCCGCGAGCACGGCCGTGGGGATCGGCTTCGTCGCCGTGTCTGCCGCTTTGGCGACCCTGCACGGTCTCGGCCCGATGATGCTCACCTCCGGCGACCCCATGGTGCGCGGGTTCGTGCTGCAGGGCTTCGTCGCCTCCGTCGCCCTGAGCAACCTACCCTTGACCGCATTCCTCAGCGACCTTCGGCGGGCGGAGCGGGCCGCGGTGGAAAGCGAAGCCCGCTACCGTCTGCTCGCCGACAACGCAAGCGACATGATCACCCACATGGACCTCAAGGGGCGCCGGCTGTTCGTGTCGCCGGGCGCGCGGGACCTGCTCGGCTTCGAGCCCGACGAACTGATCGGCACATCCCGCGCCGCCTACGTCCATCCCGACGATGAGCCGAGCCTCCGCCCCAAACTGGAAGCGCTCGCCGCCGGCGCCGTCGAACAGGTTGTCAACGTCAACCGCGTCCGACACAGGGCTGGGCATTGGGTTTGGGTCGAGGCATCGGTCAGGCTGCTGCGCGACGAAGGTGGTCGCCCGTCGGGCATGGTGGCGGCCTTGCGCGACGTCACGGCGCGGAAGCTGGCCGACGAAGCGTTGCGGCAGAGCGAGGAGCGCTACCGGCTGCTCGCCGACAACTCGACCGACCTCATCGCCCTCAAATCGACTTACGTGGGGCCGCGTCCCTACGTATCCCCGTCCGTGCACGCCATGACGGGCTACACGCCGGAGGAGTTCGCGACCCTGGCGCCGTCGGACTACGTCCATCCGGAAGACCAGGCCCTGGTCGCCGCCCAGTTCGCCGGCCTGACCCCGGACCGCCCTGAGGTCCGGAGCCTTCATCGGGTCAGGCACAAGGCCGGGCGCTGGATGTGGGTCGAGTCGGACTTCCGCCTCGTCGACGCGGGCGAAGGGCCCCGGACCGTCCTCGTGCGCTCGCGCGACGTGACCCTGCGCCAGGAATCCCAGCAGGCGCTCGCTGCGAGCGAGGCGCGCTACCGCGTGCTGGCCGAGACCACGAGCGACGTCATCACCCAGCTCGGCATGGACCTCCGGCGCCAGTACGTTTCTCCCTCGTGCCGTCGGGTGCTGGGCTACGAGCCGCAGGAGATGCTCGACGTGCAACCCTCGACGCGGATGCATCCCGAGGACGGACACGGCGTCCGCGCGCTCGCGTTGCGGCTCGCCGCGGGCGAGGTCGAGGGCGACCGCGCGACCGTGACCTACCGCAGCCTGCACAAGGAGGGGCGTTGGGTCTGGCTGGAAACGGTGATGACCTTGGTGCGCCACGAGGCGACGGGCGCGCCGACCTCGCTGATCTGTTCGCTCCGCGACGTGACCGAACGGCGCCGGGCGGCCGAGAACCTCGAACGCGCCAAGCTGGAAGCGGAGGCCGCGGCCCGGGCCAAGGCGGATTTCGTCGCCAACATGAGCCACGAACTGCGCACGCCGCTGACCGGCATCATCGGAGTCCACGACCTCCTGCGCGCCGACCCCGGCCTGACCGCCGCGCAGCGGCGCCTCGCCGACTTGGCGGGCGAGGCAGGGCGCTCGCTGCTCGCCATCGTCAACGACGTGCTGGATTTCAGCAAGGTCGACGCCGGCCAACTCGCCCTCGAAACCGTTCCGTTCGACCTGGACGACCTGATCGCGAGCTGCTGCGGTCTGGCCCACGAGCAGCTCAAGACCAAGCCGGTGACGCTGTCGGTGGTGCGCGAGCCGGGTCTGCCGCGGCGATACGCGGGCGATCCGACCCGGCTGCGGCAGATCCTGCTGAACCTGCTCACCAACGCGGTGAAATTCACCGAGCGGGGCCGCATCGCGCTCCACGTGGCCTACGGGTCGGAGACCGGGACGCTACGCGTCAGGGTGGCGGACACGGGGATCGGCATCCCGCCCGACCGGATCGGGGCCTTGTTCGAGCGGTTCACCCAAGCCGACACCTCCATGACGCGGCGCTACGGCGGGACGGGCCTGGGCCTCGCGATCTGCAAACGCCTGATCGACCTGATGGGTGGCAGGATCGGGGCGGAGGCGGCCGTCGGCGGCGGCTCCGTCTTCTGGTTCGAGCTTCCGCTGGCCTGCCACGAGGGTCGCTTCGCCCGGATCGCGGACGCGGTTCCCGGCGTCTCGGAGACGGTCGAGCGCACTCTCCTGCTCGCCGAGGACAATCGCGTGAATGCCGAGGTGATCGCGGCCATGCTGGCGACCCGGGGCTACCGGGTCTCGGTTGTTTCCGATGGCGCCGCCGCCGTCGAAGCGGTTCGAACCCCGGGCGGTTTCGACCTGATCCTGATGGACCTCCAGATGCCCGTGATGGACGGCCTTGCCGCGAGCCGTGCGATCCGCGCCGACGAGGCGGCGCGAGGCGTGGCGCGCAGGCCCATCGTGGGCCTGACCGCCAATGCGATGCCCGAGGACGCGACCCTCTGCCTCGAAGCCGGCATGGACGCTCACGTCGCCAAGCCCGTCGATTGGCGCGAGCTCTTCGCCTTGCTGGAGCGCTTCCTGTCCTCGGCGGACCGGCGCGACCTCGCAGACGTGGACCCGGCCGACCTTACCGGCGTCTTCGAACCGGGCAGGATCGAGGAACTCGTCGGCCTGCTCGGGCGCGACCGTCTGCAGGTGATGATGGCCCGTTTCGTCGACGAGCTCCGAACGCGGATCGAGACGGTGCTGTCGGGTGGCGAGGCCGAACTGTCGGAAGCCGTCCACGTGCTGGCGTCGACCGCGGGCCAGTTCGGCTTCCGCGAACTCGGCACGCTCTGCGCGGAAGCGAACACGAGGCTGCGGACCGGTGCCGGATTCGACCGCATCGACGACCTGCGCTCGGCGGTCGACCGCGCCGCCGCCGCCGCCGCCCGCTCGGGCTACCTCGATGTTGCCGCCTGAGCTCCCCGTGTCGCTCGGCCGTCCGCTCTTCGCAGAGCCGTAAGCTTTTACACATAGTGTCGCTGTTGAACGGATGCCGAAAGGCGCGACCCGTTGTTCACCTGATCCACGGGAAAGCGGGCGGATGACCGGAGCGACAACGGATCTCGGGCGTCAACCGAGCAAGCTGATCCGCATCTTCGCGCCCGCGCCGGAGTTCGCGGAGGTGTCCACGGCCTTGGATTTCTCGGAATTCGACGTGGCCGCGGCGGATCCCGGCCACGATGCGGACGGGATGGGCAGGCCGGTCGTCGCCGCCATCGTGAGCGACACGCTGGACGATCCGATCGGGGTGTGTCGAGCCTTGCCGTCCGGTCAGCCCATCGTGCTGCTCAGTGCCGAGGCCGGGTTCGACCTCCGGCTCGCGGCCGCCCGCGCGGGCGTCCACGCGATCCTCAGACGCCCGGTCGATCCGATCGAGCTGTGGCGCTGCCTCAAGGAGCTGGATGCGAGCTCGGCGCGTGACCGGCTCTCGGTCGTGCTCGTGGACGACGATCGGCTGACCGCCGACCTCAACGCGGAGATTCTGCGCGCCTCGGGCATCGACGTCGAGGTCGTGATCGACCCCCGCGACGCGGTCGAGGCGATCGAGCGCGTGATGCCCGACCTGGTCCTGATGGATCTCCGCATGCCGGATGTGGACGGCGTCGAGCTCGCGCAGGCGGTTCGTCTGTCGCGGGAGCTCATCGGCATTCCGATCGTCTTTCTGTCGGTCGAAAGCGACGAAGCACGGCAGTCCGCCGCCCGCCGCATCGGCGGCGACGATTTCATCCAGAAGCCGGTCGATCCGAGCCGGTTCATCGCGCAGGTCAAGGTGCGGGGGAACCGGGCCAAGGCGTTGCGCGCGATCGGCGAGCGGGACGGGCTGACCGGGCTGCTCGACCACAGCCGGTTCCGCGAACGGCTGGCCCACGAGGTGTCGCATTGCCGCCGGCACGGCGACGACCTCAGCCTCGCGATCATCGACGTGGACCGCTTCAAATCCGTGAATGACCGTCACGGGCACCTCGTGGGCGATCAGGTGCTGCGGACCCTGGCCCAGCTTCTCACCGCGACGCTGCGCAAAAGCGACGTCGTCGGGCGCTGCGGCGGCGAGGAGTTCGGCGTGATCCTTCGCAACACCGACGCGGACGGCGCCTGCCGCGTCATCGACAAGCTTCGCGAGCGGTTCGGCGCCGTCGACTTCAACACCGGCACCGTCGGCCTGACCGTCACGTTCAGCGCGGGCGTGGCGTGCATCGGCAGCGGGATGACCCAGACCGATCTGCTGCGGAGCGCCGACCGTGCCCTCTACGCCGCCAAGGAGGGCGGCCGGAACCAGGTGCTCCGGTGCGAGGTCGACCGCCGCGACGCGCTTCTGCCGGCGATGGCCTGATTTCCTCGCGAGGCCGTCGGGCCGCTCCGGGCAATCTTCAGGGTCGATCAGTCTTCGCAGCATGGAATCGATAGCATTTCTGCGCTATTTCTGCGATGTTGCAATCCCCGGCCAGCTAACCCTGGCAAACAATGAGGTATTTGAGGCACAGGGACATCAGAAGCGTGTCGGCAAACCTGTTAGCCAGTTGGATGCGAGCCGATTCCCCATAAGACTTACTGAAAGATTCGTGACGCGCGCTCTCGATCATGGGCTAACCGGCACGACAACTTCAGGATCGAGGGATGGCGATGCGTCGGAGTTGGGTCTGGGCGGTATTTGCATTGGTTCCCCTGGTCTTCGCGAGTCAAGCGTCGGAGGCTTGGGCGCAGACCGCGCCGCCGGGCGGCACCTTCACGGGGACGGGCGCCGGAACCGGGACGGGGATCGGCGCTCCCAAGCCCGCGAAACGCAAGGTCCAGCGCCGCTCCACCACCCAGCGGCAAACCCAGGGCGCGGGGGCTGGCGCCAAGGTTGTCGGTCCGCTGGGGACCGCCTTCGGCGACTACAGCACCAAGCCGCCCGCCGCCGAAGGGGCGGTCCCGGCGGGCACCTACGATGCCGGCCACGGCTTCTCGTTCCAGTTCAACTACACGAGCGAGTCCGCCGGCAACCCGTTCGGCGGCATCAAGCAGGGTGCGCGCTACGCGGATCAGGTCCTGCTCGGCGTCGACGTCGACGTCAAGAAGGCGTTCGGGCTCGAGGGCGGCGTGATCCACGTCATCGGCACCCAGCGCGACGGCAACAGCCTAGCCAACGACCTCATCGGCAACAGCCTGGCCCCGCAGGAAATCTACGACGGCTCCGAGAACACCCGGCTGACCATCCTCACCTACGAGCAGACGTTCCTCAACGACCACCTCGACATCGAGTTCGGGCGGCTTCCCGCCCAGGGCTCCTTCCTGGTGTCGCCGCTCTACTGCAACTTCCAGAACGTGGGTGTTTGCGGCAGCCCGGAAATCGTCTTCGCCGACACGAACTTCACCTTCTTCCCCACCTCCACCTACGGTGCCCGCGCGAAGTTCTGGTTCAACGACCGCACCTACGTCCACGTGGGCGCATTCGAGGTGCAGCCGAACACGACGCTGGCGAGCGACCACGGCCTGAACTTCGGCATCAACGGCGCGACGGGCGCGGTGATCCCGGTCGAGTTCGGCTATTCGACCACCGCCGCCAACGACCTGCTGCCCCGCAACTACAGCATCGGCGCCGTCCTCGACGCATCGAGCTACACCGACCCCACCACGGACGTGAACGGCGGCAACACCCAGCTGACCGGACTGCCCGGACGGACCGACTTCTTCCGCTCGATGGTTTACGGCCGCTTCGACCAGACCGTGTACCGACCCGACCCGAGCGCGACGAAGCAGTTCCAGATCTTCGGCCTGCTGGGCGGGGGAACCAGCGGTCGGCAGACTCAGGACTTCCAGATCGAGGCGGGCGCCCTTTACACCGGCATCCTCGACAGCCGGCCCTACGACACGCTCGGCTTCGTGGTCACGGACCAGCACTATTCGTCGCTGGGGCTGGCCGACATTCGCACCGCGCTGGCCGCCGAGGGCCTGAACGACAGCCGCATCGTTCCGGACGAGACGCTGTTCGAGCTGAACTACGGCATCCAGGTCAGCCCGGCGGTGCGCCTCACCCCGAACATCCAATACATCCTCAACCCGGACCAGCTGCGCTTCCCCGGCCGCCCCACCCCGATTGCCGACACGCTGGTGATCGGCGGCAAGGCGTCGATCGACCTGTTCACCCTGGCGGGTCTCGCCAAGGGACCGGGCAGTCCCTGACGGCCGAGGCGAAGAGCATGCCTGGCCCGGATCACCCGGGGATTTGAAGCTTGAGGGAAATGGAACGACGGCCGGTTGTTGCCCTTCTCCCGCCGGGACGGGGTAAAGACCATCAACCGGCCGTCGTTTACGATCTCGAAATCGAAGCGTCTTGGCCGCCCGCGCCTACTTGACCACGCGCGGCTCGCCCACGTCGGCGCCCGACGGATCGAGGCCGAAGGATTTCAGGTCGGCCGCGATCGAGCCGTCCTTGTGCATGGCTTGAATATCAGCGTCCATGGCGGCGCCGAGCGACGCGTTGGCCTTGGTGTAGAGCAGGTTCGCCTGCGCGGCCTGGATGGAGGCCTGCACGCGCTGATCGGATTCCGCCACCTTGATCATGATGCCGGGATACCCGCCCTTCTTCTGGGCGTAGGCGCCCGTGCCGTAGCTGTCGACGCCCACCTCCACGCGGCCCGTCTGCAGGTCCTGCGCGAGGGCCACCGGGTTGGGATAGAGCCGGAGCTTGGAGCCGAGCAGCTTCTGGAGTTCCGCGACCCACAGGAAGCCCGACACCGTGCCGACCTGCTTGCCTTCCAGGCCCGCGACGGTGGACACGCCGTCCTTCGAGTAGATGCCCATCTGGTCGAGGTAGGTGGGATAGGACAGGCCGATCACCTTGGCGCGCTCGGCCGTGCGATACCAATCGCCTCCCGCGATATCGGCCTTGCCGGCCAGCACGTATTGGATGGTGGCCGCGGGGTCGACCACCACGGGCGTGAAGGTCAGGCATTCGCTCTTGGCGATGGACTTGACGATCTCACCGTCCACGCCGCCGATCTCGCCCCCCGACGTGACCGCGAAGGGCGGGTATTCGTAGATCGCCACCGTCAGCTTGCCGGGGCTGACGGTCTTGTCGATCACGTGGGCGGGTTTGCAATCCTGGGCGAGGGCCGCGCCGCAGCCGAGCGCCAGTGATCCGAGCGCAAGGGCGCCCAGGGTTGCGAGGGTGGGTTTGAAGGTCCTGATCATGCTTGAAGTCCCCTGGTCTCATCGGTGGGTGAACGGGGCGCTTCAGGCGGCGGCGTGCCGCCCGAGACGCCGTTCGAGCATCGACACGCCGATCGTCGCCGGAATGCAGACAGCCGCGAACATCAGGCCCGCCAGCACGAAGATCGGCATGTAGCGGAAGGTGTTGGAGCCCACCACGTAGGCTTGGCTCACCAGTTCGGGAAGCGCGATGGTGAAGCAGAGCGATGTGGCCTGCAGCATCTCGATCGAGAAGCCGAGCAGGGCGGGCAGCGCCACGCGCAGCCCTTGGGGCAACACCACGTAGCGCAGCGCGTCGCCCCGCTCCAGCCCGATGGCGGTCGCGGCTTCCCGCTGGCCGTGCGGCACCGCCTCCAGTCCGGCCCGGATGATCTCGCTCGTGTAGGCCCCGGTGGTCCAGGCTAGCGCCAAGCCCGCGGCGGTGAAGGACGACAGCGTCACCCCCGCGCTCGGCAGCCCGAAATAGGCGAATTGCAGCATGATGAGGGCGGGCGTGCCCCGCCCGAACTCCACCACGGCCAGGCTCGTGCCGCGCAATCCCTTGTTGGCGGACTGCACGCCCAAAGCGAGCAGCAGCCCGAACGGGATGCCGAGCGCGATGCACACGACCGTCACCTCCAGGCTGAGCACGAAACCGTCGAACAGGGTCGGGAACCAGTCCGACCAGAAGGAGAACAGGTCGCCCAGCGCGTCGCTCATCGCGCCACCCGGGCGCGCAGGCGCAGGTCGAGCCAGCGCGACACCCAGGCGATCGGCAGGCTGAGCGCGATGTAGAGCAATCCCGCGGCCGCGTAGACGTCGAGGCCCCGAAAGGTTTCCTGCGACACGTGGTAGGCCTGGAAAGCGACGTCGTGCACGCCGATCGCGGAGGACACGGCCGTGTTCTTCAGCAGGCCGATGCCGTAGGTCGCGGCCGAGGGCAGCGCCACCCGCACGAGCTGCGGCCCCACCACGTCCATCATGCTGTGGCGCGCCGACAGGTTCAGCGCGGTCGCGGCCTCCCACTGCCCGGCATGCACGGCCGCGAGCGCGCCGCGGTAGATCTCCGCCATGTTGGCGGCGGTGATCAGCCCCAGCCCGATCGCGGCCGACGAGAAGGGATCGAGCTGCAGGTAGCCGAGCCCGATGCCGAAGAAGATGAAGAATAGCCAGACGATGGGTGGGATCGCCCGGAAGAACAGGATCAGCGACGTGGCCGCGAAGCGGAGCGGGCCCACCCGCGACAGGCGCATGGCGCAGAGCGGCACGCCCGCGACCGCCCCGATCACGAAGGCCAGCAGCGTGAGGGCGATCGTGGCGGGGAGGCCGTCGAAGATGGCGCGGAGGTCGTCGAGGATCATCGATCCTTGACCGCGCGCAGGAAGCGCCGGGCCCGCTCGCTCTGCGGGTCGCGCATCACGGCGCCGCTCGGGCCTTCCTCGACGACGCGGCCATCCGCCATGATCAGCACGCGGTCGGACACGTTCTCGGCGAAATGCATCTCGTGGGTGACCACGATCATGGTCATTCCGCCCTGGGCGAGCTCGCGCATCACGGCCAGCACTTCCAGGCCGAGCTCCGGGTCGAGCGCGGAGGTGGGCTCGTCGAACAGCATGAGCTGCGGCTCCAGCGCCAGCGCGCGCGCGATGGCGATGCGCTGCTGCTGGCCACCCGAGCAGCGGGCCGGGAACTGGTGCGCCTTGTCGGCCAGGCCCACGCGGGACAGGAGCTGCATCGCGACCGCCTCGGCCTGGGCACGGTCGCGGCCGAGCACGCGCTCCTGCGCCAGGCAGACGTTGCGCAGCACGCTCAGGTGCGGAAACAGGTTGAAGGACTGGAACACCATGCCGACGGCGCGGCGGAGCTGCTTCAGGTCGCGGCCGGGCACCGGGCGGCCGGCCTCGACCGTCACGCCCGCCAGCGTCACGCGGCCGGAGGTCGGCGGTTCCAGCAGGTTGACGCAGCGCAGCAGCGTGCTCTTGCCCGAGCCGCTCGGCCCGATGATCGCCACCACCTCGCCGGCCTGCATCTTCAGGTTGACGCCCGCCAGCACCTCGTGCGCGCCGAACCGCTTGTGGATGGCATCGAGGCGAAGCAACGGTTCCCCGGCCGGCGCATTGCTCGTCTCGTGTCGAAAGGTGCTGACGCTCATCGATCCCCGCTCACCCGGCCGCGCGGAGGAGCGCCGGGCTCGGCCGCTCCACCGCGAGCGCGTCGAGCAGCCTGGCCGCGTCCGCCACCGCCGCGGTCACGTCCCGCGGCAACCTCGCGTCGCCGATCGTCAGCACTTGCATGCCGCGTGCCGCGAGCGGGGCCGCGAGGGCGTCGTCGGCTTCGGTGTCCAGCACGGACACGATCGCGTCCACCCCGATCACGGGCGGACGGGCCTCACCGAAGACGCCGCGGAGGTGGACGTCGCGTCCCGCGATCGCCGTGACGGTCGCGCGATCGACGATCGCGATGCCCCGGGCCGCGCAGTCGCGGAGCAGGGGATAGACGGTGGTGATCCCGTCGCCCTCGCCCGGGTGCAGGAGCGAGGTCACCAGGGTGACGCGGGCCGCGGTCAGCGACAGCCGCTCGGCGGTGAGCAGCGCCGCCAATCCGCCCATCGTGTCGCGCACCAGGACGTGGCCGCCGGGCGGCACGGGATCGTAGGGACCGACCTCCACCAGCGCCGCGTCGGCGCGCGGCACGGGCCGCAGCACGGGAACCGAGCCGGTCGCGACGACCACGAGGTCCGGCGCTTCCTCGACGAGGCTGCCGACCGAAGCGGTCGCGCCGAGGCGGACCGCGACGCCCAGCCGTCCGCATTCCCGGGCCCACCAGTCGATCAGCCGCCCGAACTCGGCGCGCGACGGGGTCCGCGACCAGCGCGCCATCTGGCCGCCGACGTCCGGTGATCGCTCCACGAGGGTCGTGGCCCAGCCGCCCAGAGCGAGGCGGCGCGCGGCTTCCAACCCCGCCGGGCCCGCGCCTACCACGATGGCGCGCCGCCCGGAGCCCCAACCTGCGGGCTCGCTCCGGCCGGGACGGCCCACGTCAGGGTTGGCGAGGCAGGTCAGCGGCTTGTGGGCCAGCAGCGAATTGATGCAGACGTTGGCGCCGACGCACGGCCGGACGTCCGCAACGCGGCCCGCCCTCGTCTTAGGCACGAGGTCCGGATCCGCCACGTGGGCGCGCACCATGCCCACGAGATCGGCGTCGCCGCTCCGCAGGATGTCCTCGGCCAGCGCCAGCGTCGTGACCCGCCCGACGGTTGCGACCGGCACGGGCACGGCGGCCTTCACGGCGCGCGACAGGTGGCGGAAGGCCCCGAACGGCGCGGGCGTGGGTGGCCAATGGTCGACGCGGGCGAGCTTGAACGTGTTGTTGCCCGCCGTGACGCTGACGTAGTCCACGAGACCCGTCCGCACCAGGCGTTCGGCGACCGCAGCCGCGTCCTCGGCCCGCAGGCCTCCTTCAACCAGCTCGTCGCCCGGGAGGCGGATGCCCACGATCGCGTCCGGCCCCAGGGCTTGTCGGACCGCGGCCAGGATGTCGCGCGGGAAAAGGGTGCGCCCCTCGAGATCGCCGCCGTAGCGGTCGGTCCGCCGGTTGGCGAGCGGCGACAGGAAGCTCGCGAGCAGCATGCCGTGCGCCATGGTGACCTCGACGCCGTCGAGCTCGCCGGCCCTGACCCGCGCGGCCGCGGCGCGATAGGCGTCCAGCACGGACGCCAACTCGACTTCCGAGGCGGCCCGCGCGGTACGCTGGGTCAGTTCCGACCGGCCGCCCGAGGCGCTCAGGACCGCGTCGCCGGCTGTCTCCATGGCGCCTACGTGAGCGAGCTGGGCGAGCATCAGCCCACCCTCGTCGTGGACGGCCGCGGCGAGTTTGCGGTAGCCGGGCACGATGCGGTCGTCGACGTTGACCAGCGTCAAGCCGTCCGCCCAGACGTCGGACCAGATCACCGGCGTCGCTCCGGTGATCTGCATCCCGAGACCCGCGCGGGCCCGCTGCCGATGGTAGGCGATATAGCGCTCGCCGGGCAGCCCGCTATCCGCCAGGCCCGGCTGATGGCCGGGCAGGTAAACGCGGCTGCGCAGCCGCTTGCCCCGCAGGTGCAACGGTTCATCGATCGCGGCGAAGGCCGCGCCGGAAAGGCTGCCGGTGTGCGGAGGCTCGCTGCGCATCGGTGGAGGCTGCGGTGACGGCCCCCCTTCGTCTGTGACCCCGCCGACCTGGATTTGGCTGCGAGCGACATGGTTGCGGCTCGAAGCCTCTTGGTCTCACCGTGGTGATGGACCGCTCGCCTGCGAGCGGTTCAGCTCCCGGCCGTGGCCCGCAGGCGCGCCCGTGCCGCGTCGGTCGAAACGGCGAACATCGGCTCCGCCCCGTAACCTTCCACCGCGAAGGAGGCCGCGACCGTCCCGGCCCGCGCGGCCGCCACCGGGTCGCCGGGATTCTGGAGCAGGGCCGCCGCGAAGGCCCCGCAGAAGCAGTCGCCCGCTCCCGTCGTGTCCAGGACGCCGGTGGGGATCGCGGGCACGCTCGTCAGGCGGTCGCGCGCCCTCTCGTAGACGAGGCAGCCTTCCTCGCCGAGCTTGATAACGACGATGGCGGGCCCGAGCTCCGCGAAGGTGCGGGCGGCCGCGGCCCAGTCGCCGTGGCCCAGCAGCCGGCGGACCTCCTCGGCGCTCGGCAGGAACACGTCCGCGCGGGCGATCAGCCGGCGCAGCGCCGGCTCGTTGCCCGCGATATAGTCTTCCTGCGGGTCCAGCAGCACCAGCGGGCCCGCGCCGCCTTTGAAATGGGTGACGAGGTTCTCCTGCGCGGAAAGCGTCATGGCCAGGACCAGGACGGCGTCGGCGGCGCGGAAGGCGGCGGGGATGTCCTCGGTGCGGGGCGACAGCGCGTCGAACTCGTCTTCCATGGCGTAGAGCGTCCAGGTGCGCGAGCCGTCAGCCGCGTAGACCACGCGATTGCGCAGCGTCGGCAACGCGCGGGCGGGAAGGCCGTCGCGCGACAGCCCCGCCGCCGCGATGCGCGCCAGCACCGCGTCCGGGAAATCGGCCCCGATGGGCGCCACCATCTCCGCCGTGGGCTCCCACAGCCGCGCCGCCAGCACCGCGTAGAGCGCGTCGCCGCCGATGCAGCCGGGCTGCTCGCGCCCGTCCGGCAGGACGACGTCGTCGATCGTCAGGTTGCCGAAGCAGACGAGACGGGGTTTCACCATCAGGAGGGGTGGGCCTCCGGCTCGGCGGCGGCCCCTGTCCCGGCGGCCGCGAACTTCGCCATGGCGAGATGGTAGGCGAACACTTGCACCGGCACGCTGTAGACGAGCGGCGCCAAGGCTTCGTCGATCGCGGGCAGGCGCAGCACCGCGTCGCAATGGGGATCGAGCGCCACCTCGCCCTCGGTCACCACGCCGTAAACCCTGCCGCCCCAGCGCCTGCCCTCGAAGGCGGTATCTCGCGCGCGGGCCACGGAGGGGCCGCGCGGCGCCACGATCATCAGCGGGTCGGCCGGCTTCTGGGAGTTGTAGTGGTGGAACTCTTCGAGCGGGATCGCCAGCGCGTGGTCGGGCGAGCATTCCTTGACCTTGGCGGCCCCGAACAGCGCGCAGGCGTAGGCCGGCCCCCCGCCCGCGAACAGGTAGAGCGAGCGGTCCACTTCGCGGCGCGCGAGGTCCGCGACGGCGTCCTCATGCGTGGCGATCACGGCCGCCATCATGTCCGGGACGCCGTCGAGCGCGTCCTGCAAGACCGCGATCCCGCGCGCGTCGCGCCCCCGGGCCGTCGCGAGGTCGAGCGCCAGTTGCGCGAGCAGGGCCAGCGCCGCC
The DNA here is from genome assembly GCA_964243405.1 of uncultured Lichenihabitans sp. Lineage (GTDB taxonomy): Bacteria > Pseudomonadota > Alphaproteobacteria > Rhizobiales > Beijerinckiaceae > Lichenihabitans. The sequence continues at coordinate 17,356 of CAXTFJ010000014.1, forward strand.
GTGCTGGCCTGCGTGGGCCAGCCCTTGCGCTCGGCCCGCACCAGCAGGGCGTGGTCGGATAGGGTCATCAGCGCCGAGCCCGGCGTGTTGGTGAGCGCCAGCGTGCGGGCGCCCCTGGCGCGGGCCACTAGGGCGGCTTCCACGGTCCGGGTGGTGGTGCCGCTCGACGACAGGGTCACGACCAGCGTGTCGGGCCCGACCGTGGTGCTCGTGTAATAGGCGAAGTCGAGCGCCTGCACGGGTTCGCAGGGCAGGCCGAGAACCCGCTCGAAGAGCAGCCGTGCCGCCACCATCACGGCGAGACTGTCGCCGCAGCCCGTCATCACGATCCGGCGCAGGCCCGCCCCGGAAAGCGCCCGGGCGACGTCGCGGATTGCCCTGCGCTCGGCCGCGAGCGTCGTGCGGATCGCCGCGGGCTGGGCGAGGATCTCCGTGCGGGTCAGTTCGACCCGACGGCGGCGCTTGGCGTCGAGCGGGTCGTCGGTGGGCAGCGCGTCCATGAGGCGCGCTTCCCGCTCGAACAGCTCCGCGACCAGGGCGCGGGCGCGGGCGCGGGCGTCGAGGGGAGAATCGTCGGCGAGGAGCGGCGTCGAGGGGCCGGCGGGCATGATGGGATCCGGGATCTGGGGCGGCGCTCAGGCCGCGGCGAGTTCGAAACGCCGGCTGAGCAGCTGGGCCGCGAGGAACCGCTTGGGGTCGGCCGCGTCCTGCGACCGGTTGGGATCGAAGCCCGAGGCCACGGCCAGATGATAGGCCAGCACCTGCAGGGGAGCCGGCATGAGCAGGGGCGACAGCCAGGCGGGCGTGTCCGGCAAGACCAGGCGGTAGGTGGCCGACGAGACCGCCACGCCGGCGCTCTCGATCGCCAGCGTGCGCTGCCCCGCTGTCGCGAGCGCCTCGGCGGTGTTGTCGGCGAGCCGGGCCACCTCGGGCGTGCTCGCGAGCAGCACGACCAGTTCGTCGGCGCGGCTCGACCAGAACTGGCTGTGGGCGTATTCCTCGATCTCGGCGCCCCAGACCGGCGCGGTCACGACCTTGACGAGCTTGGCGGCGCCGTACTCGGCCGTGGCCCAATCGGGACCCGCGCCGAGCACCCGGATACCACCGAACCCCGCCGCCGCGACGGCGTCGCAGATGGGGGCCACCGCGGCCTCGATCGCGTCGAGCGCGGCCGGCAAACCGTCGACGAGCCGCCACATGTCGGCGCCCAGGCAGCTCTGCGCCGCGACGACGCCGCATGCGCGCGCTGCGCCCTCGGCGAGCAGCATGAGGCCGAGCACGGTGGCGCTGTAGCGCGCCGTCCCTGTCAGGAAGGCCACCACGTCCGGCACGTGGAGGGACGCAACGGCGCTCGACGCCGCGCCGAGCTGCGCGCCATCCTCGTTGGTCAGCGCCACAATGCGCGCGCGCCGGTCCCGCAAGGCTTGCGCCGCCGCGACCGTGCGGTCCACCGTGCCCGACATCGAGATTGCCACCGCACGATCGGCCGGGCCGCAGGTTGGCGCGCGACGCAGCAGCAGGTCGAGGCTCGTGGCGGGCGTCACCGGCAGCCCGAAGGCCTCGCCCGCGACGGCCGCCACCGCATTGGCCGCGAACCAACCGTCCCCGCAGCCGAAGGCGAACAGGTGGCCGCCCGGCCCGGGCCGCAGGTGCTCCGCCCCAACCGCGAAGAACTCCGGCGCGCGCGACAGCAGCCGGTCCAGCACGGCGGCCTGCCGGCGGATGTCGGCCAGCATGGCGGGCGCGCTCGTCTGGTCTGTCATGCGGGGCTCCTTGGGGCCGAACCGTGCCGCGCCCCCCCTTGCGGGCGCAAGGAATTTCTTCGAAGGTTTTCGCAACGGTGTTTTTCGAAAGGCGTGCTGAAAATGCTCGCAGGCGATCCGGCTCGACTGGTCGTGTTTTGTGCAGGTCCCGGCCGGCCGTCGCGAGACCGGTGGTGACCGGCTTCGGCGCCGCGGGCCGCCACGACCACATCGCCGGGCTGCTCCAGGCGGAGGGCCGCGTATCGGTCGTGGCGCTCGCAGCCGACCTGCGCGTTTCGGTCGTCACCGTCCGCAACGACCTCGACCACCTGGAACGCCAGGGCATGCTGCGGCGCATGCGGGGCGGCGCTGTGGCGGTGCGGGGCGCGCGGTTCGAGCGGCCCGCCCATCTCTCGGGCGGCAGCTATAAGGACGAGAAGAGCCGCATCGCCGCGGTCGCGGCGAGCCTCGTGCGCGACGGCGAAACGATCATCATCGACGCGGGCAGCACCATGGTGGCATTGGCGGGCTCCCTGCCGCGCACGCTGAACGACGTCGCGGTGGTCACCAACGCGCTCGATGTGGCCCTGCATCTCGAAGAGCATCCGGGCCTCAAGGTGGTGGTGACGGGGGGAACGGTGCGGACCCGGCAGCGATCGCTGATCGCGCCCTTCGCGACGCTGCTGCTGGGCCAGGTCAACGCCGACGTGGCCTTCCTGTCCTGCGCTGCCCGCCATCTACGGGCTGAGCACACGGCTGGACTACACGGTGCGCCCGGACGAATATATCGAGATCTACCGGGCCAAGCTCACCGCCTGATCCGAACGGTCGGGGAACAAAGATTCCACCCTACCTCGTTCGCCGGCTCGTCAGCGCTCTCCTCGTCCTCCTCGGGGTGAGCGTCGCCACCTTCACCGTGGCGCACACGACCGGCGACCCCGTGACGCTGCTGGTCCCCTCCAATGCCACGGAGGCGGCCCGCGCGGCGCTGCGCACCCACCTCGGCCTGGACCGGCCCGTGCCGGTCCAGTACCTGCTCTTCGTCTTCCATGCGGTGCAGGGCGACCTCGGGTCGTCCTTCGTCTACCACCAGCGCGTGCTGGACCTGGTGACGGCCAGGCTCGCCGCGACCTTCGAACTCGCGATCGTGGCCTTCGCGATCGCGCTGGTGCTGGGGATCAGCCTCGGCATGCTGGCGGCGCTCAAACGCAACACCTGGGCCGACCTCGCGGTCACGGCCTTCACCATGCTCGGGCTGGCCATCCCGCCGTTCTGGCTCGGGCTGATCCTGGTGCTCGTCTTCGCGGTGCGGCTGCACATCTTTCCGGTTTCGGGGTCGGAGGGAGCGGCCTCCGTGGTGCTGCCCGCCGTCACGCTCAGCTTGCAGAGCACGGCCCGGCTCGCGCGCCTGCTCCGCTCCGGCATGATCGAAGTGCTGGAGGCCGATTACGTCCGCACCGCTCGCGCCAAGGGCCTGCTCGGCCCCCGCGTGCTGTGGGTCCACGCCTTTCGCAACGCGCTGATCCCGCTCGTCACCATTGCGGGGCTGGAACTGGGCGACCTCATCTCCAGCGCGGTGGTGATCGAGGTGATCTTCGCCTGGCCGGGCCTGGGGCGGCTCGCCATCACGGCCGTGTCGGAGCGCGACTTCCCGCTGCTGCAAGGCGCCGTGCTGGTCGCGGCCGTGTGCTTCGTGGCCATCAACCTCGTGGTTAACTGGCTCTACACCCGCATCGACCCCCGCGTGGTCTTCGCGTGACCCGCGCGGGCGGGCGCTTCCCCTGGCTGGGGGCGGCCGGCGCGCTGCTGATCGCGGTCGCGGTCGGGACCGCGCTGTTCGCGCCGCTGATCTCGCCCGCCCGGCCGTCCCAGCTCGACCTCCGGGCCCGGCTCGCGCCGCCCGCCTGGGTCTAGGGCGCCAGGCCCCACCATCTGCTCGGCACCGACAACGTCGGCCGCGACGTGCTGAGCCGCGTCATCTGGGGCAGCCGCATCTCGCTCAGCGTGGGCGCCGCGGCCGCCGTGCTCGGCATGCTGCTCGGCAGCGCGCTGGGCTTGGTGGCGGGCTGGTTCGGCCGCTGGCCCGATGCCGTGATCTCCTGGCTCATCAACGTGCAGCTTGCCTTTCCCTTCACGCTGCTCGCCATCTTCCTGCTCGGCACGGTGGGGGGCGGGTTCGTGGCCGTCGTGGTGGTGCTGGCGCTCGCCACCTGGGTCAACTACGCCCGCGTCGTCCGCGGCGAGGTACTGGCCATCCGGGCGCGCGACTATGTGCTCGCGGCCCGCTCGGTGGGCGTGCCCACGGGGCAGATGCTGTTCCGCCACGTGCTGCCCAACACCGCCGCGCCGATCGTCGTGGTGGCGAGCTTTTCCACCGCGCAGGCCATCCTCACCCAGGCGGCGCTGAGCTTCCTCGGCGTCGGCATCGACCCCAGCGCACCCTCCTGGGGCGCCATGCTGAACGAGGGGCGCGACTACCTCCAGTCCGCCTGGTGGATCGCCGTGTTTCCCGGCCTCGCGATCGCGCTGACCGTGCTGGGCGCCAGCCTGCTCGGCGACTGGCTGCGCGACTGGCTCGACCCGCGGAGCCTCGCGTGACGGAGCGTCTCGCGCTCGTCGAGCCGCTGCTGCGGGTGGACGACCTCCACGTCCGTTTCGGCGCGCTGCACGCCGTGCGGGGCGTGTCCCTCACGGTGTCGGCGGGCGAGACGGTGGGGGTCGTGGGCGAGTCCGGATCGGGCAAGAGCGCCACGATGCTGGCCATCCTGGGCCTGCACGACCCGCGCGCCGCCCGCGTCGAGGCCGCCCGCCTGACGCTCGCGGGCGAGGACCTCCGGCGCGCCTCGCCCCGCCGTCTGGCGGACCTGCGCGGCGGCGCGGTGGGCCTGGTGTTCCAGGACCCGCTGGCCGCCCTGAACCCGCTCTACACGGCGGGCTTCCAGATCGCCGAAGTGCTCCGCCGCCACCGCGGCCAGACCCGGACGGAGGCGCGAGCCGGCGCGGTCGACCTCCTCGCCCGGGTCGGCGTGCCCGACCCCGCGCGGCGCGCCCGCCAGTTCCCGCACCAGTTCTCGGGCGGTATGCGCCAGCGCGTGATGATCGCGGCGGCGCTCGCGGGCGACCCGAAGCTGCTGATCGCCGACGAGCCCACCACGGCGCTCGACGTCACCGTGCAGGCCGAGATCGTGCGCCTGGTGCAGGACCTCCAGGCCCGCTCGGGGCTCGGCCTCGTGTGGGTCACGCACGACCTCGCGCTGCTGGCCCGCCTCGCCGACCGCGTGCTCGTCATGTACGCGGGCGCCGTGGTGGAGGACGCGCCCGCGACCCGCCTCTACGCCGCACCGCGCCACCCCTACACGGCCGGGCTGCTCGCCACCGTGGCGCGGCTCGACCAGACGCGGGGCGAGCGGGCCCGCGCCATCCCAGGCCAGCCTCCCCGCCTTGACCGGCCGGTCGAGGGCTGCGCCTTCGCGCCGCGCTGCCCCTACCGCTTCGCCCGCTGCGCCGAGGCTCCCCCGCTGCTGCCCACCGCGCCCGACGCCGCGGCGGCCTGCTGGCGTGTCGAGGGCGCGGCGTGACCCCGCTGTCGGAGGCGGTCGCGCTGGAGGTCCACTACCCCCTGGGCCGGAAGGGGTGGCGCCGCGCCACCGAGCCCGCGTCCGTCCGGGCGGTCGACGGCGTCGACCTCGCGATCTGGCCGGGCGAGACGGTGGCGCTGGTGGGCGAGTCGGGCTGCGGCAAGTCCACGCTCGGCCGCGCCCTGCTGCGGCTGGAGGACCCGACCGCGGGCGCGGTGCGCTTCGACGGGCACGACCTAACGGCCCTGCCGCCCGAGCAGATGCGGCGGCGGCGCGCGGTGCTGCGCATGGTGTTCCAGGACCCGTTCTCCTCCCTCAACCCGCGCATGCGGGTCGGCGACATCCTGGCCGAGCCGCTGCTCGTGCACGGGATCGCCAAGGGCCGCGCCGCGCGCGAGCAGGTGGCGGCCGTCCTCGACACGGTCGGGCTCGACGCGGCGGTAGCCTCGCGCTACCCGCACGAGTTCTCGGGCGGCCAGCGCCAGCGTATCGCCATCGCGCGGGCCGTGATCGGGGCGCCCCGCTTCGTGGTGGCGGACGAGCCGCTGTCGGCGCTCGACATTTCCGTGCAGGCGCAGATCCTCGACCTGTTCGCCGACCTGAAGGCGCGGCTCGGGCTCACCTACCTGTTCGTGAGCCACGACCTCGCCGTTGTGCGCCACGTGGCCGACCGGGTCGCGGTCATGTACCTCGGGCGCATCGTGGAACTGGGCGGGGCCGAAGCGGTGTTCGCCCGCCCCGCCCACCCCTACACGCGCGCGCTGCTCGACGCCGTGCCGGTGCCCGACCCCGCCCGTGAGCGCGGCCGCCGGGTGGCGGGCCTCGCGGGCGAGCCGCCGTCGCCCGCCGCCCCGCCGAAGGGGTGCCGCTTCCACCCGCGCTGCCCGCAGGTCATGCCGGTGTGCCGCACAGAGGACCCGGCGCTGCGTCCCGTGGCGCCCGACCAGGCCGCGGCCTGCTGGCTGCACCGCGGGGAGGACTAGGCGCGCCATGCGGATCAAGATCGTCAATCCCAACACCACGGCGGCCTTCACGGAGCGGGTCCGCGCCGCCGCCGCCGCAGTCGCGGCCCCGGGCACGGTCGTGTTGGCCGGCAACCCCGCGCGGGGCGCCGCCACGATCGAGAGCCATGCCGAGGAGGCGCTCGGCGCGCTCGGCGTCATGGGCGAGGTGGAGGCGGGCGAGCGGGAGGGTGTCGATGGCTACGTGGTGGCCTGCTTCGGCGACACCGGCGTCCACGCCGCCCGCGAGATCGCCCGCGGGCCGGTGGTGGGTATGACGGAAGCCGCCCTCTACGCGGCCGCCGTCCTGGCCCACACCTTCGCGATCGTGACCCTGCCGCGCCGCACGCGCGCGCATTCCCTGCGCGTGCTGCACGAGACGGGCCTGACCCACCGCTGCACCGTGCGCGCGATCGACGTCGCGGTGGCCGACCTCGAGCACGAGGCCGAGGCGGTCCTGCCCGCGCTGCTGGCCGAAGCCCGGCTCGCGCTCGACCACGACAGCGCGGAGGCGGTGATCCTGGGCTGCGCGGGCCTGTCGGAGCTGGTGGGGCCGATGGAGGCCGCGCTGGGCGTCCCCGTGATCGACGGCGTGCTGGCTGGGTTGAAGCTCGCCGAGGGATTGGTGGCGGCGGGCCTGCGCACCTCGAAACGGTCCACCTATGCCAAGCCCAACCGGACCGGAGAAGCCCCGTGACCCTGCTGTTCCGCGCCGTCCACGTCTTCTCGCTCACCGCGCCGGGCGGCAGCACCGGTCCGACCGACGTGCTGGTGGTGGGCGACCGCATCGCTGCGGTCGGCCCCGAGGCCGCGCGGGACGCGCCCCCGGACGCGACCGTGATCGAGGGCCGCGGCCGCCGCCTGCTCATGCCGGGGCTGATCAACGGGCATTTCCACTCGCCCGTGAACCACATGAAGGGTGCGCTGCCGAGCCTGCCGCTCGAACTCTTCATGCTCTACGAATCCCCCGCGCTCGACGCGCTGCGGCCGAGCCCGCGCGAAGCCTACCTTCGCACCGCGCTGGCCGCGCTGGAGATGCTGCGCACCGGCACCACGGCCGTGCAGGACGACGCCTTCTTCGTGCCCCACCCCACGCCCGACATCGTCGACGCGGTGCTGCAGGCCTACGCGGATACCGGGATCCGCGCCACCGTCGCGCTCGACCAGCCCGAACTGCCCGAACTCGACAAGCTGCCCTTCCTCGCCGACCTGCTGCCGACCGACATGAAGGCGGAGCTGGCCGCCCCACCGCCTTTCGGCCGCGCGGACCTGCTCGACACCTACCGCCACCTGATCGACACCTGGCACGGGCGCGAGAACGGCCGGCTCTCCGCCGCCGTGTCGGTGTCGGCTCCGCAGCGCGTCAGTCCCGCCTACTTCGCCGACCTCGACGCGCTGAGCCGGGCCCACGACCTGCCCGTCTACGCCCACATGCTGGAAACCAAGCTGCAGCGCGTGCTGAAGGACGAGCAGCCCCGCTTCGGCGGGCGCAGCCTCGTGCGCTACACGGCCGACCTCGGCCTGCTGAGCGAGCGGATGAACGTCATCCACGCGATCTGGGTGGAAGAGGCCGACCTCGACCTGATCGCGGCCTCGGGCGCCACGATCGCCCACAACCCGGTCAGCAACCTGCGGCTGGGCTCGGGCGTCATGCCGTTCCGCGCGAAACGCGACCGCGGCATCCCCGTGTGCCTGGGCACCGACGAGGCCATCGCGGACGACGCCGTCAACCTGTGGGGGACGGCCAAGATGGCGGGGCTGGTCCACAACGTCACCTCGCCCGACCCCGACCTATGGCCCTCGGCCACGGAGGTGCTCGATTGCCTGCTGGCGGGCGGCGCGCGGGCGATGCGGCGCGGCGCGGACCTCGGCGTCGTCGAGCCCGGCCGCCTCGCCGACCTCGCGCTCCTCGACCTCGACGCGCTCGCCTTCACGCCGCTGAACGACCTGCACCGGCAGCTCGTCTACTGCGAAACCGGCTCGTCCGTGCGCCTGACCGTGGTGGCGGGCCGGGTGGTGTTCGACGGCATCCGGGTCACGACCGTCGCCGAGGCCGACCTGCTCGGCGAGGCGCGTGCCCTATTCGAGGCCCGCAAGCCCGCGCTGGCCGAGGCGCGGCGGCAGGCCGACCGATGGCTGCCGGCCTATCGCGCGATGGTGGCCCGGGCCGCGGCCCGCGACGTGGGCCTGAACCGCTGGGTCGGCCCGGCTGCTCGACCTTAGGGAGTACGCGCGATGTCCGCCGCCCACGGCCGCTACCGCTACGCGCCCATCACTCGCGGCCCCGACCACGCCTGGCCCAACGGGGCGCGGCTCGCCCTCTACGTTGCGGTCGGCATCGAGGAATACCGTTTCGGCGACGGGCTCACGGAAGACATCCTGCCCGGCGCCAGCAAGCCCGACTTCGTCAACGCCTCCTGGCGCGACTACGGCAACCGGGTAGGGGGCTTCCGGCTGCTTGACCGGCTGACGTCGCGCGGCATCACCCCCGCGGTCCTGCTCAACACGGACGCCTACGACACCGCTCCCGACCTGCTCGCCCACACCCGCGCGCTGGGCGCCGAAATCGTGGGCCACGGCCTGAGCAATTCCGACACGCTGGCCGGCCGCGACGAAGCCGATGAGACGGCCTACCTCCGCGCCGTGGCGGAGCGCATCCGCACCGAGGAGGGCAGCGCCCCGCGCGGCTGGTCGAGCCCGTGGCTGGCGCAGACGGAACGTACCTTCGACCTCCTGGGGGAGGCGGGCTACGGCTACGTGCTCGACCTGCGCCTCGACGACCGGCCGGTGTGGCTCACCACGCGCGCCGAGCCGCTGCTGGCATTGCCCTACGCGCTGGAGCTCAACGACAGCTCCACGATGATCGGCCGGCAGGCCGGCGCGGAGGAGTTCGCCTGCATGATCGTCGACGAGTTCGACGAGCTCCTCGCGGCCTCCGCCGCGCAGCCGCTCGTGATGAGCCTGGTGGTCCACTCCTTCATCTCCGGCGCGCCGTTCCGCCTGGCCGCCCTGACCCGCGCGCTCGACCACATCGCGGCGCGCGGCGACAAAGTCTGGTTCGCGACGCCGGGCGAGATCGCGCGGGCGGTCGAAGCGCATCCGGACTGGGCCGCGTAGAATTTCGTTCACCCTGTCGTCGGCAGGGCGTAACGGGACGACGTTCGGGAGCGAAGTCAGCCCATCGGCGGCGCGACCTCCGCCGCCCGATCGATCGCGGAGATGCGACACATGAACCGATACGCGCTTGGCCTTGCCACCCTGATCGCCGGGCTGGCCGCCCCGGCCCTGGCCTCGGCCGCCGAGGTCACCCCCTTCACCCCCGCGGCCTTCACGGCCGCCCAGAAGGCGGGCGAGCCGATCCTCGTCGAGATCACGGCACCCTGGTGCCCCACCTGCAAGGCGCAGAAGCCCATCCTCGGCAAGCTTGAGGCCCAGCCGCAGTTCAAGGCGCTGCACGTCTTCGAGGTCGACTTCGACTCGCAGAAGGACGTCGTGCGCGGCTTCAACGCTCGCGCGCAGAGCACGCTGATCGCCTTCAAGGGCGCGCAGGAGGTGGCCCGCTCGGTGGGCGACACGCAGCCCGACTCGATCGGCGAGCTGGTCGGCAAGTCCATCTGAGGTTTCGGGACCGTGCTGGCCAGTCTCGGCCTCGCCTTCCTGGCCGGCATCCTGTCGGTCCTGTCGCCCTGCGTGCTTCCCCTCGTGCCGATCGTGCTGGGAACCGCGCTGGCGCAGCACCGCCTGGGTCCCGTGGCGCTCGCCGCGGGGCTCGCCCTCTCCTTCGTGACGGTCGGGCTGTTCGTCGCGACCGTCGGCTTCGCGGTCGGGCTCGATGGCGGCGTTTTCCGCACGGTCGGCGCCGTGGTGCTGCTGATCATCGGGGTGGTGCTGATCGTGCCGCCGCTGCAATACCGGCTGGCCACGGCCGCCGGTCCCGCCGTGGCCTGGGCCGGGGAGCGGTCCGGCAGCGGCATGGCGGCGGGCCTGTGGGGCCAGTTCGGCGTGGGCCTGCTGCTCGGCATGGTGTGGAGCCCCTGCGTCGGGCCGACGCTGGGCGCGGCGTCCGTGCTTGCCGCGCAGGGCCAGAACCTCGGTCAGGTGGGCGCCACCATGGCGGTGTTCGGCGTGGGGAGCGCGCTCCCGCTGCTGCTGCTAGGCCTCCTGTCCCGCCAGCACTTGCTGCGCTGGCGGGGTGCGATGATGCGGACCGGCGGTGCGCTCAAGACGGCGCTCGGCGTCGTGCTCGTCGTGCTGGCCGCGGGCGTGCTGTTCGGCTTCGACAGGACGGTCGAGGGCGCGCTGGTGGCCCCCTCGCCCGACTGGCTGACGTCGCTGACGACGCGGTTCTGAATCCCGTCGGCGCCTGGCGCGTCGAAAGACGATGTCCCCGCACGGTGCGACTGGTAAGGCTTGGGTGCCGGTTCCCGCCTCGCCGCTCGCCTCGCCTGCTGTTCCGGATCGCTTGACCCCGCCTTCCTCCTCCGTGTCGTTTACCTGCGAGACCGCCATGATCCGTTTCTATTTCCACCCCACCCCGAACCCCGCGAAAGTCTCGCTCTTTCTGGAGGAGGCTGGCCTGCCCTACGAGGTCGTGCCCGTCGAGACGAGCAGGGGCGAGCAGCACCTGCCGGCCTTCCGCGCCGTCAACCCGAACGGCAAGGTGCCCGCGATCGTCGACACAGAGGGGCCGGGCGGCACCGAAGTGCGCGTGTTCGATTCCAACGCCATCCTCCTCTACCTCGGCGACAAGACCGGCCGCTTCATCGGCAGCGCGGCCGACCGGCCGGAGCTGCTGTCCTGGATCATGTTCATCGCGTCGGGGCTGGGGCCGTTCTCGGGCCAAGCCGTGCATTTCCAATACGCCGCCCCCGAGGGCCTCGACTACGCGGTCAACCGCTACCGCAAGGAGATCGTGCGGCACTACCGCGTGCTCGACGACCACCTCATCGGCCGCGACTGGATCGTGGGCAGCGACTATTCCATCGCCGACATGTCGGCCTGGGGTTGGCTGGGCCGCGCGCCGCGGGTCATGAAGGGCGAGGCCGATCTGCCCGGCCCCTTTCCCAACCTCAAGCGCCTGATGGCCGCCGTCGACGCCCGCCCGGCCGCCGGCCGGGCCCGCGCGGTCGGCAAGGACCATACCTTCAAGAGCGTCAACGACGAGGAAACCAAGCGCGCGCTGTTCCCGTCCAACTACCCCGAGCTGATCAAGTGAAGCTCGCGGGCAAGCGCGCCCTCGTCACGGGCGGCTCCAGCGGCATCGGCCTGGCACTTGCCCGAAGGCTCCTCGCCGAGGGTGTGCGGGTCGTTGTGACGGGGCGCCGCGGCGACCGGGTCGTGGCGGCCGTCGAAATCTTGCGCGCGACGGGCGATGCCTCCGGGGTCACGGCTGATGTGGCGACGAACGAGGGGCGCGCCGCCACGCTGGACGGCGCGCTCGCCGCGCTGGGCGGCCTCGACGTCCTGGTCAACAACGCGGGCGGCGTCCGCGCGGGACGGCTGGAGGACATCACGGAGGCTGAGATCCGGGCGATGATCGAGGTCGACCTCGTGGCGCCCATCCTGCTCACGCGCGCCGCCTTGCCGGCCCTGCGCGCCAGCGGGGACGGCCTCGTGGTCAACGTCACCTCGGGCGCGGCGCTGATCGGCGTGCCCTATTACGGCACCTATGCGGCCACCAAGGCCGGGCTCGCCCGCTTCGGCGAGGCGCTGCGCCGCGAACTCGGCGGCGAAGGGGTACGCGTGATGACCGCCTACCCCGCCGCGACCGCCACCCCGATGATGGAATCCTCCAGGGCCGGCGCCGACCTCGGCTTCGATCGAGAACCCGCCGAGGACGTCGCGGACGCGATCGTCGAGGGCATGCTGGCCGACGTCCTGGAGGTCATCCGCGGCGGCGAGCGGCGGACCGCCATGATCGCCATGAACAGGGATGATCCCGCCGCGATCGACGCGCGCTTCGCGAGTCTGAAACCGGCGCTGGCGGAAGCGGTCCGCGATCACGCGGCGCTTTGACCGCTGCGTTCAATCGACCCGCTCAGTACAGCAGGGTTCCGACTTCAGGTTAATGACGGCCGGTTCTGCCCTTCTCCCCGCTCACGCGGAGCGAAGGGCACCGATCGCGTCAACCCGAGTTCTGAGCCCCGCTCAGTACAGGTCCAGGTATTCCCTGACCTCCCAGTCCGACACGTGCGAGCGGAAACGCTCGAACTCGAAGCGCTTCACGGCCGCGAACACGCGCACGAAGTCTTCGCCCAGCACGGAATGCAGCGCCGTGTCCGCTTCGAGGGCGTCCACCGCGGCGTCCAGGGTCTGGGGGAAGCGCTGCAGTGTGGGGTCGTTCTCGCTCGGGCCCTCGCGCGACTGGTCCCTGAGAGTGGCGCCGCCCTCGAGGCCGAGCAGGCCCGCGGCCAGTACGCCCGCGGCGAGCAGGTAGGGGTTGCTGGCCGCCGAGCCCGCCCGCATTTCGAGGTGGGTACGGTCGTCGCCGGTCGCCTTGACGCGCAGCATGGCGGAGCGGTCCTGCACGCCCCAGCTCACGTTGGAGGGCGCGAAGGTGAAGGGCTTGACGCGGTGGTAGCAGTTCACCGTGGGGTTGATGAGCGGCATGATGCCGGGGCCGTGCGCCAGCACGCCCTCCATGAAGGACTGCGCCACGCCTGACAGCCCGTGCGGGCCCGCGGGGTCGAAGAAGGCGTTGCGGCCGCTCCCCCGCTCCACGAGGCTCACGTGGTAGTGGCAACCGCTGCCCGCCTGGGTGGTGGCGGGCTTGGCCATGAAGCTCGCGAGCAGCCCGGCGCGATGCGCCATCTCCTTGAGACCGTTCTTGAACGCGAAGGCCTTGTCGGCGCCGCCCAGGTTCAGCCCCGGCCCGTAATTGGTCTCGAACTGCGAGGCGGCGTATTCGCAATTGTGGGTGATGACGTCGATGCCGTAGCGCTCCAGCGTCGGCAGCAGCGTGTCCAGGAACGGCACGTAGTGGTTGCGCCCCGTGTGGAAGATGTGCATCCCGTCGAACAGCGGCTGCCGCGTGGTCGCGTCGAGCAGGTAGTATTCGTACTCGTGCCCCATCAGCACGTCGTAGCCGAGGCCGTTCAGCCGCTCGATCAGCTGCGACAGCACCCAACGCGGCGCCGACCGCTGCGGCTCGCCGTCCTGCGTGTAGCCTAGGCAGCACACGCTGGCGGTCCGCTCCAGCCAGGGGATCACGCGGAAGCTGTCGGGGTCGGGGAAGAGGTTCTGGTCCGCGTAGCCGGCCTCGCCGTGCAGTCCGCTGCCCGGCACCACGTTGGACGACGTGTCGAGGCCCAGCACCCCGCCGTAGAAGTTGAGGCCGCCGCGCGCGTAGGACTCGACCTTGCCGACCGGCACGGTCTTCGACTTCGAGATTCCGTGCAGGTCGGGCAGTTCGAACCGCAGGTAATCGACGCCGTGCTCCTTCATCAAGGCCACGAGGCGGCTCGCATCCGCCTGCCGATCCACTACGGCTCCCGTCGTCCCCATGTCGAAGCTCCTGCCCTGACGGGCCCATTCGCGGGACCGTGCGCGAGGCATAGCAGCACGCGGCGCGCGCGGGCAAAAGGGCGTTTCGATTTCGCCCTGGCGGGCGTGCCTCGGCTGCCGAGGTGGCATAGGCCTTGCCTCGCAACGCACGACGTCAGACCTCCGTGGTCAGGGCGTTGGCCGGCGACCGGCTTCCATGACCCGGCGTCGTGACCGTCCGTGCCGTCCACCGCTCCCCGACGAGGCTTTCCATGCGCCATCTCCGCCTGCCCGACCCCGCCGAGGTGGCCCGCCCGGTCCCGTCCGTGGCCGACCTGACGATCGACGACCTCCTAACAGGCTACGAGAGGGGCGACTTCCGCCCGAGCGACGTGGTTGCGGCCTGCCTGGAGCGGATCAGGGCGCTGGAGCCCCGGCTCAACGCCTTCATCGCCATCAACGGGGACATGCTGAAGGATGCCGCCCGTGCGGACGCGGAGCGGGCGGGCGGCGACGCGACAGGCCCGCTGCACGGCGTGCCGGTCATCATCAAGGACAACATGAACCAAGCCGGCACCCGCACGACCGCGGGCTACGCGGGGTTCGCATCCGACGACCGCGTGGTCGACCCCGTCGCGGGCACCCTCAACGGCCTCGACCTCCTCCCCGAGCGGGATGCCACCGTGGTGGCGCGGCTGATGGCGGCCGGCGCGATCATCATCGGCAAGAGCAACCTTCCCGATTTCGGGCTCGACGGCCTGCGGGCCGATTCGAGCCACAGCGGCGACACGCTGAACCCCTTCGGCGACGCCTTCGCGCCCGGCGCGTCCAGCACCGGCACCGCCACGGCCGTGTCGGTCGGCTTCGGCGCGGCCGGCCTCGGCACCGACACGGCGGGCTCCATCCTGTTCCCGGCCTCGGCCCAGAGCCTGGTGGGGGTGAAGCCCAGCTTCGGGCTGGTGCCGGGCGACGGCGTGTTCCCCGGCCTCGCGAGCCACCACGACGTGACGGGCCCACTCGCCAAGACGGTGCGCGACGCCGCCCTCGTACTGGGGGTGCTGGCCGGTGACGCCGCCCCCGCCGGCGGCTACGCGGCCCCGCTCGACAAGGACGCGCTCAAGGGCAAGGTGCTGGGTCTCTTCGAGCCCGGCCTGTGGGCCGCCGACCTGCACCCGGTCGTGGCCGAGCACTACGGCCGCATGGTCCAGGTCGTCGAGGACCTGGGTGCCCGCACCGTGCGAACCGTGTTCGGCGACACCGATTGGAAGGCGGAATGGGAGGGCCGCACGTTCTTCGCCACCTGCAACTCGTATTTCGCCTACGTCGATGCCTTCCTGGCCAACCTCGGGGGCGCCAACCCGTCCTCGCGGGCGGCGTTCCGCGAGCGCGCGGGCTTCGACGTCGGCCTCGGCACCACGGCACCGCTCTACAGCCTGCTCGCCAACCCGAACAGCAACGTCGCAGCCGACGACCCGAGGATGAAGGTCGTCATCGACCAGGCGGACGGGTTGTGCCGCCGCTACGCGGCGATCCTCGCCGACAAGGGGATCGACGCCCTCTTCGTGCCGCGCTCGGTGACGCCGCTGCCGGACCTCACCGGCGACACGGTGAGATATCTGGGCGATCAGGTGGTGGGGACGGAGGTGAACGAGATGGGACTGCCCGTCGTCACCGTGCCGGCCGGGTTCCTGCCCGACGGTCGTCCCATCGCGATCGACATCGTGGGCCGTGCCCGCTTCACGGAAGCCGAGATCCTCGGGTTCGCCTACGCGTTCGAGCAGGCCACCCTGCTGCGCCGCCCTCCCGCGTGAGGTGGGACAGGAGTTCCGTCCGAAATCCCGGTCCGTTCGGCCCGGCCGAAGGCTGGCCGGCGACGCGTTTGCCTTCCAAAGGGGTCGCGGTCTAAGCCACCCGGGTGACATCCGCTCCCGAGTCGCGCCCATGCGCCTGACCTTTCTCGCCGCGAGCGCGCTCGGGTTGGCCCTCGCGGTCACGCTGCTCGCCTGGTACGGCCTCGGTCCCGTGCTCGGCGCCGTGGCGGCCGCGGGCTGGGGCGCGGCGCTCGTGGCGCTCGTGCGCGCGGGCGAAACGAGCGCGGCCGGCCTCGCGTGGTGGTTCATCCTCCCCGGCCGTGCCCGCGTGTCCGTCGGGGTGTGCTCGCTGCTGCGCTGGCTGCGCGAGTCGATCAACTGCCTGCTGCCGGTGGCTCAGGTCGGCGGCGAGATGGTCGGCGCGCGGTTGCTCACGTTCCGGGGCGTCGACGGCGGTGCGGCGGGCGCGAGCGTGGTCGCGGACCTGTTCGTGCAGACGGTGACCCAGTTCTTCTACACGCTGATCGGCCTGGCGTGTCTTATCCAGGCCGGGGGCGACACGGCCATCGTGCGCGGCGCCGCGATCGGCTTGGCGGTGCTGGGTCCCGCGCTGGTGGGCTTCTTCGCGGCGCAGCGCTACGGCGGCTTCAAGCTGCTGGACCGCGCCTTGCTGCGCCTGGCGCGCGACCCGAAATGGGCCGCCGTCGGCTCCACCGCCTCCCTGCACGCCCGGTTGCAGGACATCTACCGCGCTCCGGCCAGGCTGGCTGCGAGTTTCACGGTTCACGGCGCGATCTGGTTCCTGGGCGTGCTGGAAACCTGGATCGCCCTGCGTGCCATGGGCCACGGCGTCGGCTACAGCCAGGCCCTGGTGATCGACAGCCTTGGCCACGCGGTGCGCGGCGCGGCCTTCGTGGTGCCGGGCGCCGTCGGCATTCAGGAGGGTGGCATGGTGGCGCTGTGCGCCGTGTTCGGCGTGCCGGCTCCCGTGGCGATCGCCCTGTCGCTCGTACGACGCCTGCCCGAGATCGTGTTCGGGCTTCCCGGACTCCTCTTCTGGCAGGAGACCGAGCGCCGCCACCTGCGGCGCCCCGTCGGGACGGACATTCGGCAGCCCGCCTCCTGAGCAACACGGACGCTCAGAAATAGGAGCGCAACGTCCCGCGCCGCCGCACGTCCAGCGTGGCGCAGTGGAACGAGCCGCCGAAGGGACCGTAGGCGAGGAAGGGCGCGGGGATAGGGTCGAAGCCCCAGTCCTTCAGCGCCCTGATGAGGCTCGGCTGGCTCGCGTCAACCACCACCTTCGTCTCGTCCAGCATCAGCACGTTGATGCTGGTCCAGGGCGAGCACATGGAGATGCGGCTCATGAAGCCCGTGACCGGATCGGGGCGGGGCGCCACCAGCACGTCCCAGCGCTTCAGCACGGCGGGCAGCCGCTCCACATCGACGTAGTCCGGGTTGACCAGCACCTTGCCGGGCGCGAGCGGCATGAAGGACGAATCGATGTGCATGGGCTGCGGGCAGCGGCTCTCGATCTCGTGCACCCGGAACCCGGAGCCAAGGTGGCGCCGCAGCCACTCGATGCCCATGAGGTTGGTGACGTTGGAGCGCGTGACGAACAGGTCGCGCCCGCAGCGCACGAAATCGGCCGCGTCGAACACGGGTTCGAACTCGTTGACCGTGAACCGCATCGGCTCGCCCGCTTTGAGGTCGGGCACGCGGTAGTCGTGGTTGTAGAGTTCATCCGAGAGTTGCGGGCGCGGGGCCGAACTCCACTTCGCGCCCGCGCGAAAATATTCCTTGAACAGCGGCCGGTAGGCGTCGCCCTCGAAATGGCGGGTGCGCCAGCACATCGGCCCCTCGATGATTTCCGAGCCGATCACCAGGTAGGGGTCGCGCGGGCAGGCGACGCAGAAGCCGCGCGCCGTCCAGGTCGGGGTCCGGAACCTGCGCTTGAAGTCGATGACCTCCGGGCGGCGGACCTTGATGCCTTCGCCTTCCAGGATGCGGATGAAGCCGTCGAGCTCCCGCTGCGCGATCGTCTTCATGAAGCCGGGGTAGCGGAAGCCCGCCGCGAACTTGTAGAAGGGCTGCGCGGCCCGCGGCAGGTTGAACGTCACCGTGAGGTGGTCGGAGGGGATCGTCGCGCCTTCGAGGCGGCCCACGATGACCTCTTCAAGCGGGTCCCACTCGTTCCAGGCGTTGACCGGACAGGGAGGCGAGGATGGCGCGGTCGCGCCACCGGCACCGCCCAGCTCCTCTATCCGCGTTCCCTCGTCCTCGACGGAGGCGATCCTGTCGTCCATGCTGAACTCTCCCGATGGCCGGACGGATTGCAATAGCGATCCGGCTTGTTCGAAGCAGGTTCCGACAACCTGCTCACACTCTACTGATGAGTCCTCGTCGACGTCTTCTTCGCGACGACGAACTCGATGTGGTATGTTTGGGCCGAGATCGCTTAACCTGAGCGTCTGAGCGGCTTCCTCCAGAAGCGCCACGCCAGCAACGCCGGAAGCCCGACGGCCACGTCCCGCGCGCGGCGGAACAGCGACAGCGCGACCGCGTCCGCGGGCGCGAGTCCGAGCAGGCCGCCCACGACCACGAGGCTGCCTTCCTGGATCCCCAGCGTGCCCGGCACCGCGAAGCCGAAGGCGCGCAGCACCTCCGTGGTGCCTTCGAGCGCGAAGGCGCGCTCGGGCGACAGGGCGCGGCCGAGCACGACCAGCGCCACCCACGTCTCGGCCGCACCGCACAGCCAGCCCAAGCCGTGCAGGCTGACCGAGGCCGCCATGGCGGCGGGTCGATGCCACACGGCCGAGGCCGCGACCTGGGCGTCGCGCAGCCCCGCCGCGAGCCCCGGCCACCGCGCCTCGCACCCTTCGGCCGCCCATCCGAGCGCCCCGAGGCGCTGGCCGACCAGGAAGGCCAGGGCCACGGCCGCGGGTGGCACCATGGCGACCGCCACCGCCGCGACTTCGCCCCGCCGCGCCGGATCCGCCTCGTCCCAGAGGGCGACCGCCGCGATCCCGCCGAGCACCACCATCGAGGCGAACTCGGTCGCGAGGTCCAGCGCCACGATGGCCGCGCAGCGGCCCTGTCCGGCGCCGGTCCGGGCGAGCAGGCGCACCGCGACCACCTCGCCGCCGATCTGGGCCGCGGGCAGCAGCGCGTTGACGCTCTCGCGCACCCAGCGCGCGGCCACGAAAGTCCGCAGGCCGGGTCGCGGCGGCGGCGACAGAACATGCCAGGCGGATGCATCGAGCCAGAGCGAAACCAGATGGCCGCCGGCCAGCGGCAGAAGGAACCAGCCGGCGCGCGACAGGGTCCCGACGATCTCGCCCAACCCGGCCCAGACCGCGATCGACCCTGTCGCGGCCAAGCCGATCAGCGCGAGACCGAAGGCGCGCCACGTCGCCGCCGAAACGTGCCACGGACCCGGCAGGACTGTCGAAGTGGCCGGAGTCTCTCCGCTCACCGCGATGAACCCGACGCGCGAACACTGTTGCAAGCCGGCCGCCGACCGGCGTGGCGCTCGGATCTGTTCACAACTGCCTGATCGACGGCGCCGCGAGGACCTCTCCACAGTTCCGCGGTGCACAATGCCGCTTTAAGACCGGCGACGTCTCCGACTTTCAATCGATCTGTCACGTCTAGACTGGCCTGCCTCCGCGTTCGATTATCGTATAACAGGATGTGCGACCGATTTTGGGAAATGCACAGTCGCTATAGTTTCGATGTCGAGATCTGTTTGACGGATCGGTTCCGTTCGGACGCGGCCTGTCCCGAACCGGACACCGGTGCGTCAGCCCCGGAGCGTCCGGACGGGCGTCATCCACCGGCGTTCACGCATCGAAATAAATCAGCGCGGCTGTAACGGGCGGTCGCAATTGCCGAAAAGCAAGCCGACACGGGCTGGCGCGGTCGCCCGGTCCTTCGGAGTTTCGCGATGGCGACGACGCGGCGGATGGTGATGGGGGCGGGTGTTTGCGGCCTTCTCCTGGCTTGGCTGCGGCCGTGGGGCGGGGCGGGTCCGACCGGGTCGGCCGCGGCCGGGGAGGTGTTCCCGACCGCCTATCCGGACAGCGAATGGCGGAAACGGCTGTCGGCGGACCAGTTCGCCGTTCTCAGGGAGAGCGGGACTGAGCGGCCCTACACGAGCGCATTGCTCGAAGAGCATCGGAAAGGCACGTTCTCCTGCGCCGGCTGCGGCGAAGACAATTTCGCCTCCGACACGAAGTTCGAGAGCGGTACGGGGTGGCCGAGCTTCTGGGCCCCGCTCGACAAGGCGGTGGGCGAGACGAGCGACGACAGCCTGCTCATCAAGCGGACCGAGGTTCACTGCAGCCGCTGCGGCGGCCACCTCGGTCACGTGTTCGGCGACGGGCCCCAACCCACGGGATTGCGCTACTGCATGAACGGCGTCGCCCTCGCGTTCAAACCCGACCTCGCCTAGCGCTGCCGATCATCGTTCAGGATTTTGCGGGGCTTTTGGATCGACCACACCGTCGAGACCTGTTCATCCCCGCGAATGCTTCGCCGCCATCGCCAAAGCCGTCGCGTCATCGAGGGCCACACGGGGCGGAACCGGCGCTCGATCCCTGTCGCGACACCGAAGTTTCAAGGAAGGTCAACCATGCGTGACGATCCGATCCACACGTTCTTCCAGTTCATGACGGGGCAGATCCCCGACCAGATGGGCCTGGGCAACCTGCGCTGGTTCACGGTGCTGCTCTACTGGGCCATCTTCCTTGGCGGCATCGCGGTGGCTGTCGTCAACCTGCAGCGCGACCCCGAGCAGCGCACCGCCCACCATTTCGGCGTCTTCGTCCTGCGGTTCTCCATGGCGGGCATGTGGTTCCTCGGCACCCTGTGGAAGCTGCCCTTCCCCGTCTCGGACGGGTTCAAGTTCTGGATGGAGTCGACCGTCAAATACAGCTCCTTCCAGTGGCACGCCGATATCATGCAGGTGTTCGTCGACCACATCGCCGTGGTGCAGCCTCTCGTCTACCTGCTGGAGGTGGGCTTCACGGCATCCCTGATGCTGGGCTTCCTCGTGCGCGTATCGGGCGTCGTGGCGGCGCTGTTCACGCTCAACCTGCTCATCGGCCTGTACAACGACCCGACCGAATGGCCGTGGACCTACATGGGTATCATCTGCGCGCACGGCATGTTCGCCGCCGCCAACGCGGGCCGGAGCTGGGGCATCGACAACCTCGTCGCCAAGCGCCTGCTCTCGCTGTTCGCGCAGGACACCGCCCTCACCCGGGCCGTCAGGATGGCGGGCTGATCGCCCCTCCTTGCACGAGGCCCGACCTCCTTCTTCAAGGGCGGAAATCGGGCCGCTCGGATGCACGAGAGTTGAGTGGGGCCTCATTGCCCCGTTCGGCCTCCCCCTTCCGCGGAGAAGGAGTCTCGCGCGGATGGGAGAGATGACCGGATCGGCCGCGGGCGGCCGCAACCAGCGTGACGAGCCACTTCCGTCCGCTGAACCGCGCACTTGGACCTGGCCGGCCGCGGTGCTCGATGGCACCGCCGACGAGTTTCCGGCCATCGACGATTACGCGATCATCGGGGATTGCAGCACGGCGGCCCTGGTCGCTGCTTCCGGCGCGATCGAGTGGCTCTGCCTGCCGAGCTTCTCCGACCCGTCGGTCTTCGCCTCGATCCTCGACCGCTCGCGCGGCGGCTCCTTCGCGCTGCGGCCGGCCGGACCCTGCGAGAGCCGGCGCCGCTACTGGCCGGACACGGCCGTGCTCGAAACGGAGTTCACCACCTCGACCGGTCGCGCACGCGTGCTCGATTTCCTGTCGATCGGCGACGGCGACCACCGCTGGACGGCACCCCTGCGGCCGCAGCGGGAACTGATCCGCATCGTCGAGGGTCTCGAAGGCCGCGTCGAGTTCCTCACCCTTGTCGACCCGCGGCCCGATTACGGGCGGAAAGCCGCGTGCTTCGCCGAAAGGCCTGGCTTCGGCTGGGTTGTCCCGGGGCCGGGGTCGCTGCTGACGCTGCGGACCGATTTCGAAGTCGCGCTCGACCGCGGCGGCACGCGGCTCGTCGGTCGGGCCACGGTCGAGGCCGGAGCGAGCCGGACGGTCGGCCTCACCTTCGCGCAGAACGAGATCGCGGTGCGGCCCGTGCTCGGCGCCGCGGCCCGCTCGCAGCTGGACGCCACGGTCCGCTGGTGGGAAACCTGGGCCGCGCGCTGCGTCTACGAAGGCCCGCGCCGGCCCCTGGTGGTGCGCAGCGCCATCACGCTCAAGCTGCTCACCTACGCGCTTTCGGGCGCCATCGTGGCGGCCGCCACGACGTCGCTTCCCGAGGCGATCGGCGCGGGCCGCAACTGGGACTACCGGTTCTGCTGGCTGCGCGACGCTTCCATCACGACCCACGCCTTCCTGGGCCTGGGCCTGCGCGAGGAGGCCGACGCCTTCCTGGGCTGGCTGCTGCACGCCACGCATCTCACGCGGCCTGAGCTGCGCATCCTCTACGACCTGCACGGGCGCAACACCGCGGTCGAACGCGAGCTCGACCACCTGTCGGGCTATCGCGGCTCGCGGCCCGTCCGGGCCGGCAACGCGGCGGCGAGCCAGCTGCAGCTCGATACCTACGGGTCGGTGATCATGGCGGCCTACGAATACATCGAGGCCATGGGCCCGCTGAGCGGCGGCGAGATGCGGCTGCTGCGCGACTTCGGCGAGGTGATCTGCAGGCGTTGGGAGGAGCCCGACCAGGGGCTGTGGGAGGTGCGCGGCAAGCCGCGCCACTTCACCGCCACCAAGGTGATGTGCTGGGTCGCGCTCGACCGCCTGATCCGCCTCGGCGAGCAGGGCAGGGTGGAGATCCCGCTCGAGCGGTTCCGTCGCAACCGGGACGCCCTTGCGGCGCTGATCGAGGAGCGCGGCTTCAGCGAGGACGTCGGCGCCTACGTGGGCGAGATCGGCGGCGGCGCGGCGGGAGGCGCCGACGCCGCCGTCCTGCTCATGGGTTTCGTGGGCTACGAGGGGGGCGAACGCCTGCGCGGGACGCTGCGCTGGCTCATGCGCGAACTCGGGCGCGACGGCCTGCTGGCCCGCTACCCGACCGGCTTCGACGGCTTCGATTCGCGCGAAGGCACGTTCGGCATCTGCCTGTCCTGGGCGGTCGTGCTGATGGCGCGGCAGGGCGACGGCGCCGATGCCGCCCGCGCCCTCGACCGGCTGGCCGAGACCGCCAACGACGTCGGCCTGTTCGCGGAGGAATACGACGAGCAGGCCAAGGCCTCGCTGGGCAACTTCCCGCAGGCCTTCACCCACGCGGGCTACATCGCGGCGGCCCTCGCGGTCGAGCGCGCCGGACCGGAGACCGCACGATGACGGGTCCCATGGTGTATTCCGCGACCGTGTCGCTGTGGGGCTTCGCGGCCACGATCGTGATGACCACCATCATGCTGGGCGGCCAGGGGCTCGGGCTGTCGCGCCTGAGCCTGCCCTTCCTGTTCGGCAGCGCGGTCACGACGCGCCTGCGGGCCACCTACGTGCTGGGCTACCTGCTCTACGCGGCCGGGGGCTGGCTGTTCGCCTTCGTCTACGACGCGCTGTTCGTCTCGATCGGGTTCGCGTCCTGGTGGCTGGGCGCGGCCATCGGCGCCCTGCACGGGCTGTTCCTGCTGGCCGGGCTCATGCACCTGCCGCTGGTCCATCCCCGCATGGTGTCCGACTACGACCGGCCGCGCACCGACCGGGCCATCGAGCCGCCCGGCTTCCTCGGCCTGTACTACGGCCGGCAGACCCCGGCCATCGCGATGGTCGCCCACGTCGTCTACGGCGCCATTCTCGGGGCGGCCCTGCACGTCGCGTAATTGGCGAGGGCCATCGCCCTCGCCGCCACCCGTCTCGTCGCGCGGCGTCGGTCAGATCGTGGCACCCGCAGGAACCACGACCTTGCGGTAAAGGTGCCACGTCGCGTGCCCCAGCACCGGCAGCACGATGGCGAGGCCGACGAAGAGCGGCAGCGAGCCCGCGAACAGCGCCGCTCCCACGATCAAGCCCCACATCGCCATCGGGCCCGGGTTGGCGCGCACGGCCTGGATCGAGGTCGCGATTGCCGTCCTGGCGTCGACGTGCCGGTCGAGCAGCAGCGGAAAGGACACCACGCTCAGCGTGAGGCTCACGACCGCGAAGGCGAGGCCGATCGCGTTGCCGAGGATCACCAGCGCCCAGCCGGCCGGCGTGGTCAGCGCCATGGTGAGGAGGTTGCCCATCGAATGGGGATGGGCGTCGCCGATCAGGCCCGCGTAGATGAGCTGCGCGACCACGATCCACACCACGAACAGCACGAGTTCCGCCCCGGCAACGGTGAGAATGGCGGGCAGCGCGGGCGATTTGGTCAGCGCGAGCGCGCAGGTCCAGGACACCGGGGCGCCGCTTTCCCGCCGCCGGCTGAGCTCGTACAGACCAAGGGCCGCGAACGGGCCGAGTAGCGCGAACCCCGTCGCGAACGGGTAGGCCAGCGGCAGAAGCGCGTCGCCCATGGTGACGCGGGCGATGAAGATGCCGACCAGGGGGTAGATCACGGCCAGGAACTCGGCGTGGGTTGGCATGGCCCGGAAGTCCTCGACGCCCTGCCTCAACGCGTCGCGGAGGTCGCGCATCGTGATCGTCCGCACGACGGGTGCGCTCCGCATGTCACCCGACCACGCGGGGGAAACGTTGAGGTATGTCATGGGGTGGATCTCCGCGGGTGGTGTTGCGACGGGGGTCGGCGGCAGTTTCGGATCATCGTGTCGGGGAAGCGGGATGCTTTTCCGACACGGCTTCTTCGGCCGGCTCGGGAGCGGAGGTCTCGCCGACCTCGGCCGCCGCGCGGTGCCAATGCTCTTCCGAGCACCCTTCCGGCTGACCCTCGGCCAACCAGATCAGGTAGGCCCGGTGCCGGATCTCGGTTTCCCGTTCGTCGTCCATGGGTGCGATCCCCCGCGGCACGAGCCGAGCATTCGGCTTCACGTATTACGCCGCGTATTCTTCAATCCAGCAAGCTGTCGTTCTACGAAGACTTCGACCGCAAACACAGCTCCGTTACAGTGCTGCATTGCACCAACACGAAGTGTTCATCAGCATCCCAATACTCTTATCATTGCCGGCGATGTCTGCCGCGTCGGCGACGCCTATCACCGGCCCTCGCCGGTTCGCCCCTTTCGCGGCGGCCGACGCACAAATGCCTTCGGGCCTGCGGTTCCGAACGAACCGCCGGGTTCGCGCGTCTTGGCTCCGAACGAGGCAGGAAACCTGGCATGCCCTACCAGAACACGCCGACCGTGGTGGTGGTTTGCGTGCCGCTCGACGGCGGCCTGCTGATGATCCGGCGTGCGCTTCCCGGCGAGGGCCATGGCCAACTCGCCCTGCCGGGCGGCTACCAGATGCTGGGGCAGACCTGGCAGGAGGCGGGCGCCCGCGAGGTCCTGGAGGAAACAGGCGTCAGCGTCGATGCCGCATCCTTGCGCGTGGTGCGGGTCGCGACCACGCCCGACCGGAAGCAGAACCTGCTGTTCTGCGAGAGCCCGCCGATCGTACACCGGGGACCGTTCGTGCACGATGCCGAGGTTTCGGACGTGCTCGTCATTCACGGGCCGGTCGACACGGCCTTCCCGCTCCACACGGCAGTCGTGGCGGACTTCTTCGCGGCCGCCGATCCAGCGACTCACGCGGGCGACCTACGCGCCGCCGGTTCGGGCGAAGGGACGGATCAGTTCCGCGGGTAGGCCGCGGCCGGTTCCAGCAGCCGGCCGCCGAACAGGCGGTTCAGCCCGATCACCAGCCCGATGGCGATCACGTGGACCGCGATGTCGGTGGCGCCCGCGTCGTAGGGGTGGAAGAAGTTGAGCAGCGTCGCGGACCCCGCCGCCACCGCGAGTCCGGCCGTCATCGCCGTCAGGTTGGGACGGAGCGGGCAGGCCTGGCGGATCATCAGGATCATGGCGATCGAGAGCGGGATCGACAACCCGACGATGAAGGTGAAGCAGGTCCGCGCTTCCACGATGGTGGCGGGATGCGCGTCGGGGATCACCCAGGCGCGCAGGCAACCGATCCCCGTCGCCACCACCCACAGGCCAAGGGCCGGCAGGGGAAGCAGCGCCCAGGCGGTTCTGCGGTCGGGCAGGCTCAACTGGAAAGCCGCCACCGCGGCCAGCACCGTGGTCAGCGTCGATCCGGTGACCGCGAGCCACATGTCGGGCACGTAGCCCAGGCGGTGGCACATCTCCGGCATGTCGGCGCGCGAGGCCAGGACCACGCCGACCGCGGCCACCAGCCCGAGCCAGCCCGCTGCGCGCACCAGGGGCGCACGGAGCCGGCGCACGGGGCGCAGGTCGGCGCCGAGGTGCAGGATCAGGACGTCCGTGCTGGCCGTCATGGCTCGTCTCCCCCGAAACGGGTGCGCAGCGTTTTCAAGGCCCGATGCATGTTGACCTTCAACGCTCCCTTGGTCTTGCCCGTGAGCACGGAAGCCTCGTCGAGCGACAATTGCTTCAGCGCAAGCGCCTCGATCGCTTCGCGCTGGCCTTCGGGCAAGCCGTCCACCGCGGCCTGCAGCCAGTGGGCCCGTCCCGCGCTCTCCCCGGGCCGTTCCGTGACGGTGTCGGCGTGGTTCTCGTAGTCGAGCGGCGCGTGGACCTCGCGCCGGTCCTGCCGCCCGCGCCGCCGCATGGCATCGATCGCGCGCCGCTGGGCGATGGCGCACAGCCAGGCCGAGAAGCTTCGCGACGGGTCGTAGGCCTGCCGGGCCCGGTGCACCGTCAGCAGCACGTCCTGGGTGACGTCGTCGACGCGGTCGGCCTGAATGCCCCGGTGACGCACGACGCGGCGGATCAGGGGCGTACAGCCGTGCAGCAGCCGCTCGTAGGCGCCCCGATCGCCGGCCTGCGCGGCCGCCATCAGACTTGCCCATTCGGCGTCGAGTCGCGCCGCGTTGTCATCGCTCCCGACTGCCATCAATCGTGCGCCCAGTCCCCTGACGTCCAACCGGAACATCTATCGGAAACGGACGCTGGGACCAAGGACCGGGCGGCCCGGCGGTCGTGGGGGTCATGCCCCGATCCTTTCAGCACGTGCCAAGCCGGGGCCGCGAGCGGCACCCATCGTCAGCATCTTCGCGGGCAGGGTGCCGAAGTTACACGCAGCCCGGCCTAAGGGGCGCGGCTGGCCGCCACGGCGGGGAGCGGCCCGGCCCGGTCGAGCGCGGCCAAAACCGTGCCCACGGTCAGCAGTTCCGGCAGGGCCTCGCCGTCCGGCCGGCGCGGTCCGTAGACGACGTCGAGCGGGATGCCGTAGCGCGCGAAGCGCTGGAGGTAGGCCGCGATGGCCGGGTTGGGGCGGCTCCAGTCGGCGCGCATGCGCAGCGTGCCGGGTTCGGCGAGGCGGGCCCGGACCGCCGTCGTGTCCAAGGCCGCGGCCTCGTTGACCTTGCAGGTGAGGCACCAGGTCGCCGTGACGTCGACGAGAACCGTCCGGCCGTCCGCGACCGCGCGGCCGAGCGAGGCCTCGTCGAAGGCCTGCCAACCATCGGACGGGCGTCCGTGCTCGGCCTCGCCCGTCACCGGCAGGGCCGTCGCGGCGACCGCGAGGACGGCGAGCGTCGCGGTGGCCGCACCCGGCCAGGACCGTTCGGCGGTGCTCCCGTCCCGCGACACCCAGGCGCGGACTCCGAGAACCGCGGCCAGCAGGAGGGCGACGGTGACAGCCGTGAGCGGTCCCGCGACGCTCAACAGCACCGCCAGCAGCCAGACGGCCGTGCCGAGCAGCAGCAGGCCCAGGACCTGGCGCACCCGCAGCATCCAGGCGCCCGGCCGTGGCAACCAGGCGACCACGCCCGGAAATAGCGCCGCGAGCAGGAAAGGCGCCGCCATGCCCAGGCTGAGGCAGAGAAACACGGCCACGATCTCCCCCGGGCCGCGCGCGAGCGCGAAGCCTACCGCGGTGCCCACGAAGGGAGCCGAGCAGGGGGTCGCGAGCAGGGTCGAGAAGGCTCCCGTCAGGAAATCCTCGACCAGGGCCACGCGCGACTTGGTGCCGGTCAGCCGTACGAAAGCGCCCGGCATGCCGATGGGCAGCCATTCGAAGAAGCTCGCGGCGAACAGCACCGTCAGGGCCGCCATCCCGGCCAGGAACCAGGGCTGCTGGAATTGCACCCCCCAGCCCAGCGTCGCGCCCGACAGTTTCAGGCCGACGAGGACGGCGGCCAGCAGGAGGAAGCTCGCCACGATGCCGAGCGCCGTGGCCGCGAAACCCAGGCGCAGCGCCTTGCGCTCCGCTCCCGCGTGGCGCGCCAGGCCGAACAGCTTGATGGACAGGATCGGCAGGACGCAGGGCATGACGTTGAGGATCAGGCCACCCAGCAGCGCCACGGCCATGGCAGCGAGCAGGCCGCCTGCTCCGCCCGCCGTCGCTGCGGCGGGATCGTCGTGCCGGGCGGACACGGCCGGTACGGGCTGTCGCCCCGGCATCTCGGCCGACCTGTCGCCGTCCACCAGGGTCAGGGTCAGCGCGCCCGCGTCCCGCACGTCGGCGGGCAGGGGAGTGGTCAGCGTCGCGCTCCGCCCCTCGTCGGCGAGAGTCACCCCGGGCGCGGGCGGGAGGCCGTCTCCCGCACCCTCGACGAACAGGTCGGGATGCTCGAAGGGCTTCGAGCGGCTGCGAAGCTCGACCGTCAGCCGCGGCCCGGCCGGCGTCGCGTCGATGGTGCGGCGCACCACCTCGATCCCTGCCGCGTCCGGCAAGGCTGGCACGGCTCCCCGCGCGGCCGAGATCGCCGCCGCTTCCGGTGACGCGCCGCCCGCTCCGACCGGCAACGGCAGGGACAGGTCGGCGTGGAGGGGGACGCACACGTTCGCGCAGGCCGCGTAGTCGATCGAGACGGCCAGCCGGGCGGCGGCGTGCGGATCGGCGGCCGTGAGGGTGACGGGGAGGACGAAGCGGCCCTCGTACACGCTGTTCTGCAGCCCGGCCACGACGAGCCGGGTCGGGGCGGGCCAGGATACGGCGGGGTCGCGGAGGTTCTCCGAGGCCGACCAGTCGAGCGCGGGCGGGATGCCGGCGTCGCCGGGCGTCCGCCAGTAGCCGTGCCAGCCCGGCGCGTAGCGGAACTCCAGGCCCGCCTCGAGGGTCCCCCCGCTCACGGAGTCCGACCCGGTAATCAGGCGAACGGAGGCGTGCGGATCGGCGCTCCAGCCGGATGCGGCCCCGAAAGCCGGACCCGCCGCGAGGCCCGCGAGCAGGATCGTCGCAGCGAGGGTCCGCAGGGCCGGGAAGGACGTCATGCTCACTCTATCCTGCCGCCCGGATGGAACGGTTGCCTAAGGCCGGTCGGCAGGGCACCGATCGCCGGTGTCAGGACGACGAGCCCAGGCGTGCCGCCCCGACGATGTGACCGTCAGGCGCCTCGACGAGGACCGCCGCGTCTTCGCCCTCGGGCGCGCCCACGTCCAGGGACAACGGTGCGCCGGTCCACTCGCCGACCGGCCTAATCGACCGCACGATATTGGATTCCGTCAGCGTCCGTCCACTGTTCTCGCCGCGGCCCACCGCCGTGCGGTGCTGGTGGTCGAAGCCGACCAGCACCACGCGACCCGTGCCGCTGCCGCCGCCCACCTTGATCGACACCGACCCACCGCCCCGCTGCAGGCTCACCGGCGCGCCGTCGGCTTCCTGCTTGGCCGAGGCGAGCGCGGCCTCGGCCTCGTCGCGCTCCGACCCGACGACGCCCTTGCGGCCGTCCACCACCATCTCGGGCGTGTAGGAGCCGCCGCCGAACCGGCTGCCGTAGACGCTCTGGCGCTGCGTCGCGGCCGAGAGCGAGAAAGGGTCTTTCCAGCCCAGCCTGTCCCAGTAGGTCACGTGGAAGGCGAGCGGCAGGACGTCCCGGCGCCCGCGCGACAGTTCGCTGAGGAACTCGTCGGCCGGGGGGCAGGATGAGCAGCCCTCGGAGGTGAACAGCTCGACCACGACGGGCCGCTCCGCCGCGACCGCCGCCGCGGCCTGCAGGGACCCGAGAAGGATGGCTGTGGCGAGAAAGCGCGATACCATGGGCGTAAGCTCCGCTGCGAGGGGCGTTGCCCGGCTTTTCGTGCCCGCGGGCGCGGGGGTTACATCGACCGCGGCCGGGCTTCCCGCCGCCGCCCGTTCACGGGCTGTTTACACCGGGCCCCCGCCTTACGCATCGACCGTTCACGGCGTTTCGGGCGACGACGGGCTCCCGGCCGCTCGCGGCCTCCCGGAAACCCGTCCCGTGCTCGATCTCGTCTACCTCCTCCTCGGCCTCGCCCTGTTCGGTGTCACGGTGGCCTACACCGCTGCCTGCGACCGGCTGTGAGGCGCCCATGCTGGAACCCCTCGCGGGCCTGGTCGTGGCCGCCGTGCTCGGCTTCTACCTGCTCTACACCCTGCTCCACCCCGAACGTTTCTGAAGGCGCGGCGACCCCCAGGGTCCCGCGGAGGCTTGCGCCATGACCGTGACCGGTTGGCTCGAAATCATTCTCATCCTGGCCGCCGTCGTGGCCGCCGCCGTGCCGCTCGGCACCTACATCGCCCGCGTCATGAGCGGCGAGCGGACGGTCCTGACCCCCGTGCTCGCTCCCGTGGAACGCGGCGTCTACGCGCTGGCCGGCGTCGACCCCGCGCGTGAGCAGGGCTGGCGCGCCTACGCGATCGCCATGCTGGCCTTCAGCGCGGTGGGCTTCTTCAGCCTCTACACGCTGGAGCGCCTGCAGGCTTTCCTGCCGTTGAACCCGCAGGGCTTCGACGGCGTGCCGCCCGACCTCGCCTTCAACACGGCGGTGAGCTTCGTCACCAACACGAACTGGCAGAACTACGGCGGCGAGACCACCCTGAGCCACCTCGTGCAGATGGCGGGCCTGACGACCCACAATTTCGTGTCGGCCGCCACCGGCCTGGCGCTGGCGCTCGCGGTAGTGCGCGCCTTCGCGCGGTCGGCCTCGCCCACGATCGGCAATTTCTGGGTCGACCTGACCCGCGGCGTCCTCTACCTGCTGCTGCCCATCTCGATCGTCCTCGCGCTCGTCATGGTCGCGATGGGCGTGCCCCAGACGCTTCTCGGCTCGGTCGAGGCCACGACGCTCGAAGGCGTCAAGCAGGTCATCTCCATCGGCCCCGTGGCGAGCCAGGAGGCCATCAAGGAACTCGGCACCAACGACGGCGGCTTCTTCAACGCCAATTCCGCCCATCCCTTCGAGAACCCCTCGGCCTGGACAACGGTCCTGCAGATCTGGACCTTTCTCGTCATCCCGGTCTCCACCGTCGTGGCCTTCGGTCGCCTGGTCGGCAACGTCAAGGAAGGCCGCGCGCTGCTGGTCACGATGGGCGTGATCCTGCTCGCGGGCACGGCCACGATCTACGCGGCCGAGAGTTTTGGGAACCCTATGCTGAGCGCGCTGGGCGTCGACGGCTCGGCCGGCAATCTGGAAGGCCACGAGATGCGCTTCGGGCAGGCGCTGACGGCCCTGTTCAGCGCGGGGACGACCGGCACCGGCACGGGCGCCGTGGTGGCGATGCACGACAGCTTCACGCCGCTCGCGGGGCTGGTGCCGCTGTTCAACATGCTGCTCGGCTGCATCTCTCCGGGCGGCGTGGGGGCGGGGCTCTACGGCATCCTGGTGGTCGCCGTCATCACCGTCTTCGTGGCCGGCCTGATGGTGGGCCGCACACCCGAATACCTGGGCAAGAAGATCGAGACCCGCGAGATGAAGTTCGCGATGCTGGCGGTGCTGCTCTACCCGCTGCTGGTGCTTGGCTTCACGGGGACGTCCGTGATGCTCAAGACGGCGCTCGACAGCCTCAACAACGGCGGGCCGCACGGGTTGAGCGAGATCTTCTACGCCTTCGCGTCCACCACGGCCAACAACGGCTCGGCCTTCGCGGGCCTCAACGGCAACACGCCGTGGTTCAATACGACGCTCGGCATCGCCATGCTGTTCGGCCGCTTCGCCTACGTGATCCCCGTGCTGGCGCTGGCCGGGTCGCTCGCGGCCAAGACCAAGGCGCCCGCCTCCTCCGGCACCTTCCCCACCGACGGTCCGCTGTTCATCGGCCTGCTGCTCGGCGTGATCGTGATCCTCTACCTGCTCCAGTACTTCCCCGCGCTCGCGCTGGGGCCGGTGGTCGAGCACTTCGCGATGCTGCACGGCAAGGCGTTCTGAACGCTGCCTCGAACCCTTCTCCCGCGACGCGGGAGAAGGGCATCAACTCCCCACACATCGGATTTCCCCCAATGGCTTCCCGCTCCGCCACGAGCCTGTTCGACCCGGCCATCGCGAGCCGCGCCGCCCTCGAGGCCTTCCGCAAGCTCGATCCCCGCACGCTCGCCAAGAACCCCGTCATCTTCGTGACCGAAGTGGTGTCGCTGGGCGTCACGCTTCTGTTCGTCCGCGACCTCGCGACGGGCAATGGCGACGCGCTGTTCTCCGGCCAGATCGCCGCCTGGCTCTGGTTCACGGTGCTGTTCGCCAACTTCGCCGAGGCGGTCGCCGAGGGGCGGGGCAAGGCGCAGGCCGACGCCATGCGCAAGACCCGCTCCGAGACCACCGCCAAGCGCCTCCTCGACCCCAAGGCCGGCGGGCGCCGGTTCGAGACCGTCAACGCGCTCGAGCTCAAGGCGGGCGAGGTGGTGCTGGTGGAGGCGGGTGACCTGATCCCCTCGGACGGCGAGGTGGTGGAAGGTATCGCGTCGGTCAACGAGTCGGCCATCACGGGCGAGTCCGCCCCCGTGATCCGCGAGTCGGGCGGCGACCGCTCGGCGGTGACGGGCGGCACCATGGTGCTGTCGGACTGGGTCAAGGTCCGCATCACGGCCGCCGCGGGCTCCACGTTCCTGGACCGGATGATCGCGCTTGTGGAGGGTGCCGCGCGGCAGAAGACGCCCAACGAGCTGGCACTTTCCATCCTGCTGTCCGGGCTGACGATCATCTTCCTGATCGTCTGCGTGACGCTGTGGCCGATCGCCTCCTACTCGGGCGCGACGCTGTCGGTCACCGTGCTGGTGGCGTTGCTGGTCTGCCTCATCCCCACCACCATCGGCGGGCTGCTGTCGGCCATCGGCATCGCGGGCATGGACCGGCTGATCCGCTTCAACGTGGTGGCGACCTCCGGCCGCGCCGTGGAGGCCGCGGGCGATTGCGACACGCTGCTGCTCGACAAGACCGGCACCATCACCTTCGGCAACCGCATGCCCTCCGAGTTCATCCCCGTGGGCGGCGTCCCCGAACAGGTGCTCGCCGAGGCCGTGCTGCTGGCGAGCCTCGCCGACGAGACCCCGGAGGGCCGCTCCATCGTGGCGCTGGCCAAGAGCCACTACGGCCTGACCGAGACGGACCTCACCCAGGCGGGCGCTACCGTGGTGCCCTTCACGGCCCAGACCCGCATGTCGGGCGTCGACCTCGACGGTCGGTCCTTGCGCAAGGGCGCGGTCGACTCCGTGCTGGAGGGCGTGGGCCTGCGGGCGGGCGGCGGCCCGGCCGACTTCCGCCAGGCCGTGGACCGCATCTCGCGCACCGGCGGCACGCCGCTCGCGGTGTCCGAGAACAGGCGCCTGCTGGGCGTGGTCCACCTCAAGGACACGGTGAAGCCCGACATCAAGGAGCGGTTCGCGGCCCTGCGCGCCATGGGGATCAAGACCGTCATGGTGACGGGCGACAACCCCGTGACCGCGGCCGCCATCGCGTCGGAGGCGGGGGTCGACGACTTCCTCGCCCAGGCCAAGCCGGAGGACAAGCTCGCCTATATCCGCCGCGAACAGCAGGGCGGCCGGCTCATCGCCATGTGCGGCGACGGCACCAACGACGCCCCCGCGCTGGCCCAGGCCGACGTCGGCGTCGCGATGCAGACCGGCACGCAGGCGGCGCGCGAGGCGGGCAACATGGTGGACCTCGACAGCGACCCCACCAAGCTCATCGAGATCGTGGGCATCGGCAAGCAGCTCCTCATGACGCGGGGCTCGCTCACCACCTTCTCGATCGCCAACGACGTGGCGAAATACTTCGCGATCATCCCGGCGCTGTTCCTCGCCACCTACCCGGAACTGGGCGCGCTCAACGTCATGGGGCTCGCCTCGCCGCGCTCGGCCATCCTGTCGGCCGTGATCTTCAACGCGCTGATCATCGTGGCGCTGATCCCGCTGGCCCTGAAGGGCGTGGCGTACAAGCCGATCGGCGCCGCGGCGCTGCTGCGGCGCAACCTCCTGGTCTACGGCCTGGGCGGCATCGTCGCCCCTTTCATCGGCATCAAGGTCATCGACCTCGCCGTGTCCTTCCTCCACCTCGCCTGAGCTCCGCCATGCTGACCCACCTCCGCCCCGCGATCGTGACCATCGTGCTGTTCACTCTCCTCACGGGCCTCGCCTACCCGCTCGCCATCACGGGCCTCGCGCAGGCCCTGCTGAAGGGCCCGGCCGACGGCAGCCTCGTCCGCCGCGGCGACACGATCGTAGGCTCCGCGCTGATAGGCCAGGCCTTCGCGTCCGACCGTTACTTCCAGGGCCGCCCGTCCGCGACCTCCGCGCCCGACCCGAAGGACAGTTCCAAGACGGTCGACGCGCCCTACAACGCCGCCAACTCGTCCGGCTCCAACCTGGGACCCACCAGCCAAAAACTGCTCGACCGGGTGAAGGCGCAGGTCTCGGCCTTGGGCGGCTCGCCCGCCAAGCCGGTGCCCGCCGACGCGGTCACGACCTCGGCCTCTGGCCTCGACCCCGACATCTCCGCCGCCACTGCGGCCCTGCAGGTGCCGCGCGTCGCGGCAGCCCGCAAGCTCGACGCCGCCAAGGTGGGCGCCCTGGTGACGGAGCGGACGAGCGGTCCGGGGCTCGCGGGCGTTCCCCAGCTCAACGTCCTCGACCTTAACCTTGCGCTCGACGCGCTCGATCCGGCCCCCCCTCCCGGCGCCGTCCCCCAGCCCGACAAGCGGGTGGAAGGTGCGGTCCAGTAGGCGCACCTTAGGATCCGCGCGGTCGTCCTCCCGGCGACTGGCGGCTGGAGCATGACGATCGCTCACGACCGTGCCAATGACCGTCCCGACCCCGACACCCTGCTCGCCGCGGCGGGACGGGAGGGGCGCGGGCGGCTCAAGGTCTATCTCGGCGCCTCGCCCGGCGTGGGGAAGACCTACGCCATGCTGTCGGCCGCCCAGCGCCTGACCCGCGCCCACCTCGACGTCGTGGTGGGAGTCGTCGAGACGCACGGCCGGGTCGAGACCGAGGCGCTGCTGGAGGGGCTGGAGGTCCTGCCCCGCCGCGCGGTCGCCTACCGGGGAACGGTGCTCGCCGAGTTCGACCTCGACGCGGCCCTCGCGCGGCGCCCCGCGCTGCTGATCGTCGACGAACTCGCCCATTCCAACCCGGACGAGAGCCGCCACCCGAAGCGCCACCAGGACGTCGAGGAGCTGCTGGCCGCCGGCATCGACGTGTGGACCGCGGTCAACATCCAGCACCTCGAGAGCCTGTCCGACGCGGTGTCGCGCATCACGGGCGTGGTGGTCCGGGAAACCGTGCCCGACACCGTGATCGACCGCGCCGACGAGGTCGTGGTGGTCGACGTCACCCCCGACGAGCTCATCACGCGGCTCAGCGAGGGACGAATCTACCTGCCCGAAAACGCCCGGCGGGCCGCGGGCGGCTTCTTCAAGCCCGGCAACCTGACCGCCCTGCGCGAACTCGCGCTGCGGCGCACCGCCGACCGGGTCGACGACCAGATGGTCGACCACCTCCGCCAGAACGCGATTCTAGGCGCCTGGCCCGCGGGCGAGCGCATCCTGGTCTGCGTCGGCGCGGACGCCTCCTCGGACAAGGTCGTGCGCGCGGGCGCGCGGCTGGCGAGCGGCCTCAACGCCCCCTGGACCGCGGTGACGCTGGAGCAGGCGGGCCGCGAGGTGACGGACCCTCCGGCGCTGCGCCGCATTGACGAGACCATGCGGCTCGCCGAACGGCTCGGGGGCGAGACGGCGCGCCTCGCGGGACGCGACCTGCCCGACGAGATCCTGCGCTACGCCCGCCGGGAGAACGTCACGCAGATCGTGATCGGCCGCTCGGGGGCGGGGTTCTGGGCGCGCGTGCGCGGGCGTTCGCTGTCGGGCACGCTGCTGCGGCGCGCCTCCGACATCGCGGTCCACGTGGTGGTCGGCGAGCGCGGGGCCACGCCGCCCCACCGCCCGCGCGGGCCGGCTCCCCGGGGGCTCGCGACGGGGCTCGCGGCCGCGGCCGGCGCGGTCGGGGTCGCGGTTCTGGTGGGCCTGGCGGCGAACCGCCTGATGGTGCTTCCCGACCTGTCGCTGATCTTCCTTGCGGCGGTGCTGGGCTGCGCCGTCACCCTGGGCCAGCGGTCCGCGATCGCGGCCGCGATCCTGTCCTTCCTGGCCTACAACTTCTTCTTCATCGAGCCGCTGTTCACCTTCTCGGTCGCCACCCCGCACGAACTGCTCGCCCTGCTGATCTTCCTGCTGGTCGGCGTCTCGACCGGCGGCTTGGCGGGGCGGGTGCGCGACCAGTCGAACGCCGCCCGCGAGCGCATCGGCACCATCCAGGCGCTCTACGACGTGGCGCGCAAGCTCGCCGTGACGGTGGGCGTCGACGACGTGCTCTGGGTCGTGGCGCGCCAGGCGGCCGCCGCCGTCAAGGGGCAGGCCGTCATCCTGCTGCGCGACGAGGGACGGCCCGGCGATCTCACGATGCGCGCCGCCTTTCCGCCCGAGGACATGCTGCAGCCCGGCGAATGGGCGGCCGCTCGCTGGGCGTTCGAGCGGGGGGAGGCCGCCGGCTGGCGCACGGGCACGCTGCCCAACGCGCACTACCGCTTTCAGCCGATCCGCACCTCGGCCGGCATCGTGGGCACGATCGGGGTCTCGCCGTCCGACCGCGGCGAGCCGCTGTCGGACGAAGCGGGCCGGGCCTTCGAGGCGCTGCTCGATCAGGGCGCGCTGGCGATCGAGCGCGCCTTCCTGGTCGTCGAGGCGCGACGCGGCGAGGCGCTGGTGGAGCGCGAGCGGCTGCAGACCACGCTGCTGTCGTCGCTCAGCCACGACCTGCGGACCCCGCTCGCCTCCATCCTGGGGTCCGTCACCAGCCTGCGCGACTACGGTGAGCGCCTGCCCGCGGGCGACCGCGACGACCTGCTGCTCACCATCGACGAGGAGGCCCGCCGCCTCACCCGGTTCGTGTCCAACCTGCTCGACATGACGCGGATCGAGGCGGGAGGGCTGGACCTGCGCCGCGACTGGATCGACGTCGCCGACGTGCTGCGTGGCGCGGCCGAGCGGGCCGGAAAGGCCTTCCCCGCCCGCACGGTCGACCTCGCCCTGGGAGCCGACCTGCCGCTCGTGCGGGGTGATGAGGTCG
>CAXTFJ010000015.1:0-53903 GCA_964243405.1 uncultured Lichenihabitans sp.
GCGCCATCCTGCTCGACGTCATGATGCCGCAGATGGACGGCTGGTCGGTGCTGAGCGCGCTCAAGGACGACCCGGACACGGCCGCCATCCCCGTCGTGATGATCACCTTCGCGTCCGACCCGGGCCTCGCCACGTCGCTGGGGGCCGACGACCAATTATCCAAGCCCGTCGACTGGGACCGGCTCAAGACCGTGATGGAGCGCTTCCGCGAGCACGAAGGCGACGTGCTGGTGGTGGACGACGATGCGGGCGCCCGTACCCGCCTGCGGACCGTGCTGGAACGCAGTGGCTGGACGGTGAAGGAGGCCACCAACGGATTGGAGGCCCTGGAGGCGGTCCGCACCGCCCGTCCGCGGTTGATCCTTCTCGACCTCACCATGCCGGTGATGGACGGGTTCACATTCCTGCACGCTCTCCGGGACGCGCCCAACGGCGCCGACATCCCCGTGATCGTTCTGAGCGCCCGGGACATCACCTCGGCGGAGCAGCGGCAGCTGGGAGGGGCGGACCGCGTGTTCGCCAAGGCGGAAACCAGCCTCAAGCGGATCGCGAGCGAGATCCGCTCGCTGGAGCAGGACAGGCTCGCCGACGCGCCCGCCGAGGTCACGACCGGCGTCTAGCGACGAGGCACCACAGGACCTTCGGGAGAGAGGGCCTCGATCGCCTATTCGGCCGCGGCGGCCCGGGTTCGGGCGAGTGGAAGGTCGAGGTCCCGCCACACGGCCACCAGGGCCTCGGCCAACGCGTCGATATGGTGCTGCTCGTGCTGCGGCGTGGGGGTGATGCGCAGCCGCTCGGTGCCGCGCGCGACGGTGGGATAGTTGATGGGCTGGATGTAGATGCCGTGCCGCTCGAGCAGCAGGTCGGAGGCGGCCTTGCAACGCTCCGCGCAGCCCACCAGCAGCGGCACGATGTGCGACGTGTTCTCCATCACGGGCAGGCCCGCGGCGTGCAGGGCCGCCTTGGTGCGGGCCACCTGCCGCCCCTGCCGGGCCCGTTCGGCGGTGGAGGTCTTCAGGTGCCGCACGGCCGCTGTTGCCGCGCAGGCGACGGCCGGCGGCAGGGCGGTGGTGAAGATGAACGAGGGCGCGTAGCTGCGCACCGCGTCCACGACCGCGGCGTCGGCCGCGATATAGCCGCCGAGCGTGCCGAACCCCTTGGCGAGCGTCCCCTCGATGATGTCGATCTCGCCCATGACGCCGTCGCGTTCGGCGATGCCGCCCCCGCGCGGGCCGTAGAGCCCCACCGCGTGGACCTCGTCGAGGTAGGTCATGGCGCCGTAGCGGCGGGCGAGCGCCGCGATGCGGCCGACCGGCGCCACGTCGCCGTCCATGGAATACAGGCTCTCGAACACGACCAGCTTGGGCCGGTCCGGGCCCGCCTCGCGCAGCAGGGCTTCCAGGTGCCCGAGGTCGTTGTGGCGGAACACGACCTTGTCGCGGCCCGAACGGCGGATGCCCTCGATCATGGAATTGTGGTTCCACGCGTCCGACAGGATCAGGCAGTCGGGCAGGAGCTGCGCGACTGTCGAGATCGCGGCCAGGTTCGAAACCCAGCCCGACGTGAAGACCAGCGCGGCCTCCTTGCCGTGCAGGTCGGCGAGTTCGCGCTCCAGCGTCACGACGGGGTGGCTGTTGCCCGAGATGTTGCGGGTGCCGCCCGCGCCCGCGCCGTAGCGGCTGGCGGCCTCCCGCATGGCGCCGATCACGGAAGGGTGGCGGCCCATGCCGAGGTAGTCGTTCGAGCACCAGACCGTGACGGGGCGCACGTCCCCTTGCGCGCCGTGCAGGTCGGCCTGAGGCGCGCGCTCGACGTCGCGCCCGAGTTCGGCGAAGACGCGGTAGCGGCGTTCCGACCGGAGCCGTTTCAGCGCGTCGTCGAAATAGGTTCGATACGTCATCGCAGGCCCTGGTCGGGAAGACGGCGGGCGCTCCATGACCGCGCACCGCGGGACAATTGTTGCGGGCCGGTCCGCGACGCCCTTGCCGCACGCTCGATCCCCGCCGATCCTATCTAGGCGCAGTTCGGACGCGGGACAACACGGGGCGACGCCGCGCGAGGCGACGGGTCGCGCCACAGGTTCGTCGCACCGGAGCGGCGGCTTCGGCTGGCTTGGGCCATTGTCGATTTCGCGGACCTCGTGCGAAATCAGACCTGCTTGAATCTTTGAAGGGCAAGCGGGAGGAGGCAACGCCTGCCTCGCGCGGAAAGGATCGTGACCCGGTGTCCACCGACCTCGCCATCGCACGCGCCGCCACCCTGCGGCCCATCGGAAAAGTCGCGGACGCGGCGGGCATTCCCGAGACGGCGCTCCACCCCTACGGGCGGACGATCGCCAAGCTCGACGCCGGCTACCTCGCCGGTCTGCCGGCCCGCGAGGGCGCCAAGCTCGTGCTCGTCACCGCCATCAGCCCGACCCCCGCCGGCGAGGGCAAGACCACCACGACGGTGGGGCTCGGCGACGCGCTGAACCGCATTGGCGTCCGCGCGATGGTGTGCCTGCGCGAGCCGTCGCTCGGGCCCTGCTTCGGCCAGAAGGGGGGCGCCACGGGGGGCGGTCGCGCCCAGGTGGCGCCCATGGAGCGCATCAACCTGCACTTCACGGGCGACTTCCACGCGATGACGTCCGCCCACAACCTGCTCGCCGCGATGCTCGACAACCATGTCTACTGGGGCAACGCGCTGGGCATCGACGTCCGGCGCGTCGCCTGGAAGCGTGCGCTCGACATGAACGACCGCGCCTTGCGCGCCATCGTGTCGTCGCTGGGCGGGGTGGCCAACGGCTTTCCGCGCGAGGACGGGTTCGACATCACGGTGGCCTCCGAAGTGATGGCGGCCTTCTGCCTGGCGTCCGACCTCGACGACCTCGAAGCGCGGCTCGGCCGCATGGTGGTCGCCTCCACGCGGGACGGATGCGCGGTGACGGCCGCCGATCTCGGCGTCACGGGCGCCATGACGGTGCTGCTGCAGGACGCGATGCAGCCCAACCTCGTGCAGACGCTCGAGAACAACCCGGCCCTGGTGCACGGCGGCCCCTTCGCCAATATCGCGCACGGCTGCAATTCCGTGGTCGCGACCCGCGCGGGGCTGGCGCTCGCCGACTACGTGGTCACGGAAGCGGGGTTCGGGGCCGACCTCGGGGCGGAGAAGTTCTTCAACATCAAGTGCCGCAGCGCGGGGCTCGCGCCCGCGGCCGTCGTGGTGGTGGCGACCGTGCGGGCATTGAAGATGCATGGCGGGCTGCCCCGGGCGGCGCTGGACGGCGAGGACCTGGGCGCGCTGGAACGCGGCTTCGCCAACCTGGAGCGGCACGTCACCAACATCCGTGGTTTCGGCTTCGACCCGGTGGTGGCCATCAACGCCTTCGCGGGCGACACGGCGGCGGAAACGGACCTGCTGCTGGCCCTGTGCCGGGACCGTCTCGGCACCGAGGCGATCCCTTGCCGCCACTGGGCGGAGGGCTCGGCCGGAGCCGAGTCGCTCGCCCGTGCCGTCGTGTCGCGGGTCGAGGGCGGAGGAGGCCGGCTCGCCCTGACCTATCCCGACGCGATGCCGCTCGTGGAGAAGCTGCGCACGGTCGCCCGACGCATCTACGGCGCGCGGGATATCGACCTCAGCCCGCAGGCCGCCAAACAGGCGGAGGCTTTCGAGGCCGGGGGGCACGGGCACCTGCCCGTGTGCTTCGCCAAGACGCCCTATTCGTTCTCCAACGACCCGACGGCCCTCGGTGCGCCGAGCGGCCACGTCGTGCCGGTCGAGGGTCTTCGGCTCATGGCGGGAGCCGGGTTCGTGGTGGCGCTGTGCGGCGGGGTCCGCACCATGCCCGGTCTGCCGCGATCTCCGGCCGCGCTGCGGATCAGGTTGGAGAACGGGCGGATCGAAGGCCTGTCCTAGCGTCCGCCGATCGACGACCGCGGCCTGCTCAACGAAAAAGGGGCTGGCCCAAGGCCAGCCCCAATTCAAGTATCGTCGGTTGGGGTCTCAGAGACCGCCGGGCGTTCCGCGGAACGGCGAGGTCGCGATCGAGGCCGCACCTTCGATCGGGAAGGCGATCAGCGAGAACGGCGTCACGACACGGCTCTTGGCGCTGTTGTCGAGCTCGTAGATCGGGCCCGACTTATCGACCGGAATCGGCTTGTTGTAGCCCTCTTCGACCGAGTCGGAGACGGCGCCGGTGTGCTCGTACTGCGCCTTGATCGGGATCGGGGGAGCGATGTCGCCCGAGATGCCAACGCCGCCGCCGGACAGGGCGCCGATCGGGCCTGTCACGAGGCCGCCGGAACCACCGAGGATGTCACCAGCCGCGCCACCGACGCCGCCCAGAACACCACCCACGACGCCGAGACCGGCACCGGCAACGCCGACACCCGCGTCAACGGGAGCGACGCCCGTCGGCGAGACCGTCAGAGGACGATAGGTGTCGTTCTGGACGTTCTTGGAAGCGCGGCCGTGCGACACCTTTTTCTTGTTGTAGGGATTCTCGTCCGACGCGCCGGTCGACTGAGCCTGCGCGAACGCCGTACCCGCGCTGCCCGCCAGGAAGGCGAGAGCCACGCCGGCCATCAACATGTTGGAATACTTCATGGTCAACCCCTTCGTTCGTGTTTCAACCGCAGGCACCGTCTGACCCGTTCGGCCTGCCGCACCTGCAAGACGCCCACTGCTGAGTCGTTCCTGCCAAGCTGACGCTTAACCAGCGATCCAACGCACGGGAAGAGCAAAAGTTGCGGTTGGCAAATTTGGCTCAATGAGGCGATTTAATGGACACAGTCTTGAGCTTCACAGCTGAATCCCGGTCGGTCAAGGCCACATTCCGAACTGCCAATGGTCGCGGCGCGGGAAGGTTCCATCGGCGTCGTCGAAGAGTGGTTAAGCTTCCGGTGGGGCGCGAGGCGCCTCGCACGCCCGCGTCAGTCCGCGACCACCACGATCCGGTCCGCGGCCCGGGTCAGGCCGGTGTAAAGCCAGCGGCTGCGGTGCTCGCGGAACGCCCAGCTCTCGTCGAACAGCACGACGGCGCTCCATTGCGATCCTTGGGCCTTGTGCACCGTGAGCGCGTAGCCGAAGTCGAACTCGTCCGATTCGCGGCGCACCGCGTATGGGATGTCCTCCTCGCCTCCCTCGAAGAAAGCGGGCAGCACGCCGATCTTCGCCGACTTTCCGGCGCGGTCCTCCTCGGGGCTGACCGTCATGCGGAGCTTGCCGCCGCGCATCGGGTGTAGCGCGTCGACCATCCAGGTGCCGCCGTTCAGCAGGCCCTTCTTCTTGTCGTTGCGCAGGCAGACGAGCTTCTCGCTCACCTGCGGCATCGGCTCGGTGATGCCCATGAGCTCGCGCATCCGGGTGTTGTAGGCGCGCCGCGACTTGTTGGTGCCGACCAGGATCTGGTCGGCGCGCGTGACGGCCGCGGCGCCCAGTTCCCTGCGGCGGATGACCCGGCTCTCGCCGTAGGTGCCGTGCTTGAGCCGGCCGCCCTCGCGCACCTGCATGGAGAGCGCGATGATGGGATTGTCGGCCGCCTGCCGGTGGACTTCGGTCAGCATCACGTCGGGATCGGCCTCCGTGAAGAAGCCGCCGCCCTTCACGGGCGGGATCTGCGCCGGATCGCCCAGCACGAGCACGGGCTTGCCGAAGGACAGGAGGTCGCGGCCCAGGTCCTCGTCCACCATCGAGCATTCGTCGATGATGATGAGGTCGGATTTCGCCGCCGTGCTCTCCTGGTTGAGCACGAAGGAGGGCGAGTCCCCCTCCGCCTCGCGGGTCCGGTAGATCAGGCTGTGGATGGTGGATGCGTTGCGGCAGCCTTTCTGCCGCAGCACCAGGGCGGCCTTGCCCGTATAGGCGCCAAAGGCCACATCGCCGTCGACGTCGTCCGCGAGCGTCCGGGCCAGCGTGGTCTTGCCCGTGCCCGCGTAGCCGAACAGGCGGAACACCTGGTTCTCACCGCTCTTCAGCCACTCCGACACAGCGGTGAGCGCCGCGTCCTGCTCGGGCGACCATTGCATGGGGACGTCAGGCGAGCCCGCGCTTGGCGAGCAGGGTGTCCACGGCCGGCATCCGCCCGCGGAACAGGCGGTAGGCCTCGGCCGGGTCGCGCGAATTGCCCGCCGCGTAGACGTAGTCTTTGAGCCGCTTGGCGGTGGCGGGGTCGTAGGGGTCGCCCGCCTCCTCGAAGGCCCCGAACCCGTCGGCGTCCAGCACCTCCGACCACAGGTAGGAATAATAGCCCGCCGAATAGCCGTCGCCGGAGAAGACGTGGGCGAAATGCGGCGTCCGGTGCCGCATGGAGATGGCGTCCGGCATGCCGATGCGGTCGAGCTCCGCCCGCTCGAACGCCAGCGCGTCCACCTCCGCGGCCTCGGGGCCGAGCGAGTGGAAGGCCAGGTCCACGTAGGCCGAGGCGCAATATTCTACCGCGCTGAAGCCGCCGTTGAAATTGCGCGCCGCCCTGATGCGCTCGATCAGCGCGTCGGGGATCGGCTCGTCGGTGACGGCGTGGCGGGCGAAGCGCTTGAGCACGGCGGGGTGGTCGATCCAGTGCTCGTAGAGCTGGGAGGGGAACTCCACGAAGTCGCGCGTCACGCCCGTGCCCGCGACCGAGGGGTAGGTCACGTCCGACAGCATGGCATGCAGCGCGTGGCCGAACTCGTGGAACAGCGTGCGGGCGTCGTCGAGGGTGAGCAGGTTGGGCTCGCCTTCGCGCGCCTTGGCGAAGTTCATGACGTTGAGCACGATCGGGCGGACCGGCCCGTCCAGGTTCTCCTGCGTGCGGAAGCCCGAGCACCACGCGCCGCTGCGCTTGGTGGGCCGCGCGAAATAGTCGCCCAGGAACAGGGCCACGTGGCGCCCGTCCGCGTCCGTCACGTCGAAGGCGCGCACGTCGGCGTGGTAGACCGGCACGTCGCGCCGCTCGGTGAAGCTCAGGCCGAACAGTTTCTGCGCGGTGTCGAACGCCGCCGCGACGACGTTGTCGAGCGCGAAATAGGCGCGCACCTCCGTGGCGTCGACCGCGTAGGTGTCGCGCCGCACCTTCTCGGCGTAGAAGCGCCAGTCGTGAGCTTTGAGCGTGACATTGTCGCCCTCGCGCGCCGCGAAGGCCTGCAGTTCGCCGTGTTCCTCGACCGCGCGGGCGCGGGCCTTGGCCCAGACCTGGTCGAGCAGGCCGCGCACGGCGTCGGGCGTCTTGGCCATCGTGTTGGCGAGCTTGTAGCGGGCGAAGCTGTCGTAGCCGAGCAGGGCGGCGCGCTCGGCACGCAGCCGGACGGTCTCGGCCACGATCGCGCGGTTGTCGGTCGCGCCGCCGCCTTCGCCGCGCCGGGTCCAGGCCGCGAAGGCCTTCTCGCGCAGGTCGCGGCGGCTGGAAGATTCCAGGAAGGGCTCGATCAGCGAGCGCGACAGGGTGACGACGTGGCCGCCCGGCCGCCCCCGCTCGCTTGCTGCCTGGGCTGCGGCGTCGCGCAGCGTTTCGGGCAGGCCTTCGAGGTCCGCCTCGCCCTCGAGCGGCAGTTCGAAAGCGCGTTCGTCCGCCAGCACGTTCTGGCCGAAGCTGGTGCCAAGGATCGCCAGCCGCTCCGT
This sequence comes from uncultured Lichenihabitans sp., assembly GCA_964243405.1. Classification (GTDB taxonomy): domain Bacteria; phylum Pseudomonadota; class Alphaproteobacteria; order Rhizobiales; family Beijerinckiaceae; genus Lichenihabitans. The sequence continues at coordinate 7,576 of CAXTFJ010000015.1, forward strand.
GATGGCCGCGAGCCGCAGCTTGGCGTCCGGATCGAGCCGGGCACCCGCGCGCACGAAGCGGTCCAGCGTGAGGTCGAGGACACGCGCCTGCTCGGCGTCCAGCGCGAGCGCGCCGCGTCGCGCGGCCACGGCCTCCACCCGCGCGAACAGGCCGGGGTCGAGGCTGATGGCCTGGGAATGGCGCGCCAGGGCGGGAGCCATCGCACGCTCGATCTCCTGCAGGGCGGGACTGGTGTGGGCGCCCGCCAGGTTCCAGAACACGCGGCCGACGCGGCCCAGCAGGTCGCCCGCGCGCTCCAGCGGCTTGATGACCGTGTCGAACGTGGGCTCGGACGTGTCCGCGGCGATCGCCTCGATCTCGGCCCGGTGCTCCGCCATGCCGCGCTCGAACGCGGGCTCGAAATGTTCGGTGCTGATGGTGCCGAAGGGCGCCACGCCGAAGGGCGTGGTCCAGGGCTCGAAGAACGGGTTGCCTTCGAGGGTCGGTGCGGCGGTGTCGGACAAGGGCGCGGGCTCGGGACGGAGCGGCGTCGGGCGCGACGCGGCTGATGCGCGGAACAAAGCAAGGCCGGGCGGTGAAATCAAGGTCGGGCCGGCGCTGCAGGCGTTGCGGGGACTTTCCGTGCCCCGGTCAGGCGGACCCGTCGCAAGATCGCCCGATTGCCGAGCTTAAGCGGAGGTTCCGACCCGATGCGAGCCCCCGACCCTTCGGGCGCGCAGCCCCGCCGAGGCCCGCCTTGCGACGATGTCTGCTCCGCCCGCTGGTTCTCGTCCTCGCGCTGCTCGCCGTCCCCGCCTTCGCGCAGGACGCGGCTCAGAACCCCGGCGCGCAACTCGATGCCGCCAAGGTGGCGCTCGATCAGGTGGAGGCCGCGCTGTCGCGCCCCAACCTGACGGACGCGACGCTGCAGAGCCTGCGCGCCCAGGTCGCCCCCGTGGCCACCGACCTCCAGACCGTGGTGACCGCGCTCACCCCGCGGCTCGACGCCGCCAAGGCGCGCATCGCCCAGCTCGGGACGAAGCCCGATCCCAAGGCCGCCCCCGAGGCGCCCGAGATCACGGCCGAGCGGACCGCCCAGGAAGCGCTGTTCAACGACCTCGACGCCACGATCAAGCGCGCCAAGGTGCTGGGCGTGCAGAGCGGGCAGCTCGACGCGCGCATCGTGGGCGAGCGCCGCGACGCCTTCACGCGCTCGGTGCTGGCCCAGTCCTACAGCCTGATCGACCCACGGCTGTGGGGTCCGGTCGCGGGCGAACTGCCCGGCGACGGACGCGCGCTCGGCTACATGGCGCAGGACTGGTGGGATGTGGCCGCCGCGAGGCTCGACGCCTGGCAGAAGGCGAGCGTTCTCGTGCTGCTGCTGGCGATCGTGGCCGCCTACGTCCCGGTGCGGCGGCTCGCCTTCCGGCTGACGCGACGCGATTCGCACATCGCGGCCCCCACGCGGCTGCGCCGGGTCGCGGCCGCCCTCTGGGTCGCGGCCGTGATGGCGGTGCTGCCGGTCGCGGCCGTGCTGCTGGCCGACGCGGTGCTGCGCGGCTTCGCCCTGGTGACGCCCCGCTTCGAGGGGATCGGGGCGGCCGTGCTGCGCGGCGCGGTCGTGGTGGGCGTCGACGTCGGGCTCGCGCGGGGCTTCCTGTCGCCGCGCCTCGCCAACTGGCGTCTGCCGCCGATCTCCGACTTCGGCGCGGAGAAGCTCTACCGGCTCGTCATGATCGTCAGTTCGGCGGTGGCGCTCACCCGCTTCGTCGAAGCCGTGAACGACGCCATCTCGGTGGGGCTGCCGACCGCCGTGGCGGCGCGCGGGCTGCTGGCCGCGATGGCGACGGCGGGGATCGGCCTGACGCTGAAGCAGCTCGGCAGCCCGGTCGGCGCCGAGAACGCGCGCGGGGTTCGCAAGGCCGGACGCGACTGGTCGGGCCCGCTCAGGATGCTGTTCTGGCTGCTGCTCGTCGTGCTCGTGGGGGCGCTGCTCACGGGCTTCGTGGCCTTCGCATCCTTTCTGGTGCTGCAGATCACGATCTGTTCGGTCATCGGCATCACGCTGTTCCTGCTGCTGGCGCTGACCGACGAGGGCATCGACGCTGGCTTCGAGCCCAACCGGGCGCTCGGCCGCCTGTTCATCCAGAGCTTCGGGATGCGGCGGGACGCGCTGGACCAGATCGGCATCCTGCTCGCGGGCGCCATCCGGGTCACGCTGATCACGGTCGCGGTGCTGCTGGCGCTCGCGCCCTGGCGCATCGAATCGGGCGACATGCTCACGGTGGCGAAGGCAGCCTTCTTCGGCTTCTCGGTCGGCGACGTGACCATCTCGCTCTCGGCGGTGGTGATCGCGGCCGTGCTGTTCCTCGTGGCGCTCGGCATCACCCGCGCGGTGCAACGCTGGCTGGAGGTCAAGTACCTGCCCCACACCCGGCTCGACACCGGGCTGCAGAACTCGATCAAGACGAGCCTCGGCTACGTGGGGGTGCTGATCGCGCTGTCGCTCGGCTTGAGCCAGCTGGGCTTGAGCTTCGAGCGGCTGGCGATCGTGGCGGGCGCGCTGTCGGTCGGCATCGGCTTCGGGCTGCAGTCGATCGTCAACAATTTCGTGTCCGGCCTGATCCTGCTGTGGGAGCGGGCGATCCGCGTGGGCGACTGGGTCGTGGTGGGCGACGAGCAGGGCTACGTGAAGCGCATCAACGTGCGCTCGACGGAGATCGAGACGTTCGACCGCGCGACCGTCATCGTGCCGAACTCCAACCTGGTCAGCGGCGTGGTCAAGAACTGGCTGCGCAACGACCACGTGGGCCGTATCCGCATCCCCTTCACGATCGGAATCGGCAACGACCCCGAGGACGTGCGCTCCATCCTGATCGCGGCCGCCAAGGACCACGAGCACATCCTGTCGATCCCCGCCCCGCAGGTGGTGTTCGCGGCGCTGGGCGAGGCCAACATGAAGCTGGAGCTGATGTGCTTCATCGAGGACGTCGAATCCTCGGTGCGGGTGACCTCCGACCTGCTGTTCACCATCACGGCGCGCTTCCGCGAGACCGGACTGATCGCGCCGCCCGGCGTTCCCACGGTCACGAGCCCGGCGCTGGACAAGCTCGACGCCTGGCTCAGCGCCAAGGTGGCCGAGATGCCCCAGCCGCGCCGCGCCGCCAACACCTGAGGCCCGCGCGGGTCGGCGGCAGGTCGCCCGGCCTGCCGGTCAGTGCTCGCGGTAGGCCGCGTTGGCCTCGGCCACACCGGCGGACGGGCTGGAGGAGGGCGACGACCCGTTCGCGGTCGCGGGCAGGCCGAAGCTGGCCCGCTCCGCCGCCTGCACGTTGCTCGACGGGCTCAGCAGGGCTTTGAGACGGACGAGCGCCGCGTCGGTCCTGGCCGACCGGGCTTGCGTGGACAGGGCCCGCGCCGCCGTGGTGTCGCGACCGACGCCGGAATACAGGACCGCCGCGGGAGTCCGCGGGGCCGCGACCGTCTGGATGGCGGAGCTGGACGCGACCTCGCTCGAACCATCGGATTGCGGCGATGCGGCCGGCGGAGCGGGTTCCGAACCGCCCCGGGACGACGCGGCCCTGTTCGAGTAGGTCGAGTCGTCGTCCGACTCGGAGGGCGATGCGGTCGGACCGCTGCGCGACCACGCGGTCGAGGACGGCACGACCGGAGACGGGGAGGTCGGAGGCGCGGGTCTCGAAACGGCGCCTGGTTTCGAGGCGGGAGCCGGCGGCGAGCCGATCCCGACGCTGCTGATGGACATGGAACGGTCGACCCTCGTGCTGCGGAGGCACTTTTGTCGTCCGCGGCCCCTTGCCGAAAGGCCGCGGAAATCCGTCGACTTGTCTCGATCGCACCCCGAACGGCCCACCTACTCGCGGCACCATGAATTTTTGCCCCGAAAGCTGCGCCGGTGCTACTCGCGACGCAGCGTGATGGAGGTGCTCGAGGCGAGCGGGCCCTGCGACACGAGGCTCACGTTCTGCGTGTTGCCGCGCACTTCCAGGTTCAACCGCGCCTGCACGCCCGCGCCATCCACGACGGCGTCGAGCCGGTCGGCTCCCGCACTGCCCGACAGGTCGCCCGACACGCCCGTGTTGCTTTCGGACCAATTGCCCGAGATGCGGTTGCCCTGCCGCGTGACGTCGCTCGCCACCTGCAGGTTGAAGCTGTCGCTCGCGCAACGCAGGCTCAGGCGGAGCTGGGTGGGGCTCGACGGCTCGTAGTCGGCGCGGCACCGGACCCGCTCCGCGGCGCCGCCGTTCAGCGTCGCGCTCCCGACGCCCGACCAGGACCCCGCCAGGGCCTCGAACAAACGTCCGTTGTTCGGCGACTCCGCCCCGGCCCGCGGTCCCGCCATCGTGCAGGCAACCACCGCCGCGCCGAGCGCCATCGTGCAAACCGTCCAACGCATTGCCACATCCTTCACGCGATACGGCGCGACAACGCGGATCGGGCTCGCGCGGTTCACGGATCGGCGGGGCCCGGCGCTTCGGACGAACCGGCTCAAGCCTCGTCGGCAACCAGGGACGGAGGGCGCCCGGCCGCGAACGCGTGCTCCACGGCTGGCGGAACAGCGACCCGCGGCGGCGGCCCACCCGCGATCCAGGCCCCGAGGAAGGCCTCCGTCCAGCGCGCCACGGCGCCGTCGTGCTCGTACCAGCCTTCGAGATGGCCGCGTCGGGCACCGGGCAGGCCCATGCGGTCGGCCCCCAGCACGTTCCACTTGCACATCATCGCGTAGGTGACTTCGGGGTGGAACTGGATCGCGAAGGCGCGGTCGAGGTGGCAGGCCTGGCACTCGAACTCCAGGCCCGTGGCGAGCAGCGTGAAGCCGGGCGGCGCGTCGAACCCTTCGCGGTGCCACTGGTAGACCCGGCGCGGCAGGGTGCCGCCGAACATCGCTTCGCCCGCCGGCGTGGGCGTGATGGGGTAGTAGCCGATCTCCACGAGGCCCTTCGGATGGTCGTAGACCCGCTGCCCGAGGTGGGCGGCCATCATTTGGGCCCCGAGGCAAATCCCGAGAAAGGGCGCGTTCTCCTTCAGCGGCACGCCGATCCAGTCGATCTCGCGCTTGACGAAGTCGTCGGGGTCGTTGGCGCTCATGGGTCCGCCGAACACCACCGCGCCCGCGTGGCCGCGCAGGGTAGAGGGCAGCGGGTCGCCGAAGCGGGGGCGCCGGATGTCGAGCCGGTAGCCCTGCGCCTTCAGCAGGCGGCCGACGCGGCCGGGCGTCGAATGCTCCTGGTGCAGCACGATCAGCACGGGCCGCTTTCGCTCACCCCGTGCGGAGGCTCGTCGATGTCGGGCGATGGATCGGGAAAGGATGTGCTGTCGGAATTCAGCATGGCGAAGGGAGTAGGGCAAAAACCATGCCGGGAGAAGCGTCTTGAGGAGGAAACATCGGCTCTTGCTGCTGCGTACGCGATCGCGTACGGTCTTCGCATGAGAACGACGTCCTACAGCGAGTTTCGGCGGAACCTCGCCACGATGATCGATCGCGTGAACGACGATCACGAGCCCCTGATCGTCACGCGCGACGGAGGAAAATCCGCTGCCGTCGTGATCTCGCTGGAGGACTTCGCCTCCCTCGAGGAAACGCTGCATCTGCTGCGCAGTCCCCGCAACAGCGAACGTCTCCTCGAAGCCGTCGAAGCGCTCGACCGCGGCGAGGGAGCCGAGCGCACTCTGGCGGAGTGAGGCTGGTCTTCCACGAACGTGCCTGGGAGGACTACCTCCACTGGCAGGCCGCCGATCCGAGGATGCTGTCCCGCATCAACGGCCTCATCCAGGAATGCCTGCGGACGCCCTTCGCGGGCACGGGGAAGCCGGAACCGCTGCGCGGCCCCTTGTCCGGCTGGTGGTCGCGGCGGATCACGAGGGAGCACCGGCTGGTTTATCGGCCGACGGAGGATGGGCTTCTGCTCGCGCAGTGCCGCTACCATTATTGACCGCGGCGGGCGGCCCTTGCAGCCCCTCCGCCTCCATGCCATCCATCGGCCGCCCATCCGCCCGAGGAGCCGCCATGTCCCCGCCGCCCCGTCCCACCATGCTGGTGATCCTCGACGGGTTCGGACTGAGCGACGCGGTGGCCGACAACGCCGTGGCCCAGGCCCGCACCCCCACGCTGGACCGGTTGCGCACTACTTGCCCCGCGGCGACGCTCAGGACCTCGGGGCTCGACGTCGGCCTGCCGGACGGCCAGATGGGCAATTCCGAGGTCGGCCACCTCAACATCGGGGCGGGCCGCGTGGTGATGCAGGACCTGCCGCGCGTCAGCCGCGCGGTCGCGGACGGTTCGCTCGCGACCCTGCCCGCGCTGCTCGGGCTGATCGCGGCCCTGCGGGCGAGCGGCGGGCGTTGCCACCTGTTCGGGCTCGTGTCGCCGGGCGGCGTGCATTCGCACGGGGATCACGGGCTCGCGCTCGCCCGCGCGCTCACCGACGCTGGGATCGCGGTAGCGGTCCATGCGGTGACGGACGGGCGCGACACCCCGCCCCGCTCGGGGCGCGAAGTCCTGACGTCGTTCGAAGCGGGCCTGCCGGCGGGCGCCGCGGTCGCCACCGTCTGCGGCCGCTTCTTCGCCATGGACCGCGACACCCGCTGGGAGCGGGTGAGGGAAGCCTACGACCTGCTCGTCGACGGCGCGGGCGCCCGCGCCGCCACGGCGGACGCCGTGCTGGCGGCGGCCTACGCGGCGGGGACCGGCGACGAATTCGTGCCCGCCACCGCAGTCGGCGACTACCGAGGGCTGCGGGACGGCGACGCGCTCCTGTGCTTCAACTTCCGCGCCGACCGGGTGCGGGAGATCCTGTCCGCCCTGCTCGACCCGGCGTTCGAAGGTTTTGAGCGGACGCGCCGGCCCAACCTCGCGGCGGCCGTGGGCCTGACCTTCTACAGCGCCGACCTCGATCCGCTGATGCACACGTTGTTCGCCCCCCAGGACCTCGGCTCGGTGCTGGGCGAGGTCGTGGCGGACGCGGGCAAGCGCCAGCTCCGCACGGCGGAAAGCGAGAAGTACCCGCACGTCACCTATTTCCTGAACGGCGGTCGCGAGGAGCCCTACGCGGGCGAGGACCGGATCCTGGTCCCTTCCCCCAAGGTCGCGACCTACGACCTGCAGCCGGAGATGTCCGCCCCCGAACTGACCGACCGCGCCGTGGCGGCAATCTCGGGCGGGCGCTACGACCTGATCGTGCTCAACTTCGCCAACCCCGACATGGTGGGCCACACGGGCGACCTCGGCGCGGCCGTCAAGGCGGTGGAGACCGTGGACGCGGGGCTCGGCCGGATCGCAGAGGCGGTGGCGAACGCGGGCGGCGCGCTGCTGGTCATCGCCGACCACGGCAATTGCGAGCTGATGCGCGATGCCGAAACCGGGGAGCCGCACACGGCCCACACCACCAACCTCGTCCCCGCGATCCTCATGGGCGTTCCGGGCGCGGAGCTGGCCGACGGGCGCCTGGCCGACATCGCCCCGACCCTGCTCGACCTGATGGGGGTGGCCCAGCCCGAGGTCATGACGGGCCGCTCGCTGGTGCGCCGGGCGTGAGGGAACGGGTTTCAACCCTTCCAAAACACCCCATATTAGGGTAGCAGCACGCTGCAACGGCCGATCGCGCCCGCGCCACCCGCATGAGGGACGCCGGGTCCGGCGGCCGGTCTTTCCACGCGACGTTCAAGAGATCCCGTGCCCCGTTTCCAGGACAAGTTCACCGACCGTCAGACCGCCGCAGCGGACGCCAAGAAGGCCCTGCTCGAGAAGTTCAAGACGAAGCCCGACGAGACGGACCCGGCGGTCGCGGCGCAGCGCGAGGCGCGCCGCCTGGTCGTGGAAGCCCGCAACGCGCGGGAAGCCGCCAAGGAGGCCGCGCGCCTCGAGCGCGAGCGGATCGAGGCGGAGGAGCGCGCCGCGCGGGAGAAGAAGGACGCGGAGGAACGAGCCGCAGCCGAAGCGGCCGCGGAAGCCAAGCGGCTCGCCGACGAAGAGCAGCGCGTGACCGAGAAGGCCGCGGAGGATGCGGCCCGCCTCGAGCGGGCGGCCCGCGTTCTCACCGACCAGGCGGCCGCCAAGGCCGTGCGCGACGCCCGCTACGCGGCCCGCAAGGCCCGCCAGCGCTGAAGGCGAACGATCCGGGCGGCCGTTGTCACGCGGGTGGGCTGAACCGGGTCGCCTCGAAGGAGGGCACGGTTGCCGCGAACCCGTCGAGCCACGCGACCAGGGCCGGGTGCCCGGTCCGCCAGGCGCCCCCGGCCCGAAGGTCCAGGTAGCCCAGCGCGCAGGCGGTGGCCACGTGGCCGGCGTCAACGGGCCCCGTGGGGGGCGCGGTTTCCAGCACCGCGAGCGTCCGGGCGACCTTCTTCTCGTGGTGGCCGACCCAGCGCGCCGACCGGGATTCCGCGTCGCGCCAGCGCGCCTCGTAGAAGATCAGCAGGGTGGCTTCCATCAGCCCGTCGGCGAGCGCCTGCGCGACGAGGCAAAGGCGCCGCGCTTCCGGCCCGGCCGGCACCAGCACGCCCGGGACCCGCGCGTCCAGCTCATCGATGATGACCGCGCTGTCGAACACCGCCGTGCCGTCGTCGAGGATCAGCGTCGGCACCTTGCCGAGCGGGTTCTGCCGGCCGAGCGCGTCGTCGTCGCTGCTCGTGTCGGCATTCTCCACCCTGACCTGGGACGCGAGGCCGACGAGGTCCAGCGCGATCCTGACCTTGCGCGCGAAGGGGGAGGCCGGAGAAGAGCGCAGGATCATGGCGGCGGGTCGTCCGGTTTCTGGGTGTCCGGCGCTTAGCAGCCGCGGAAGGGCGCTGCAAACGGGTGGACGCCGGCGCCGGTCGCCCGCGCGTGGTCCGGCAGTCTTCATTTGTCACCGACGCCGAGGTCGAGCAAAATGGGACGGAGATCCTTCCACCCGGTAGTTCCCATGCCATCCCTTTCCAGGCGTGCCGTGCTGACTGGCGCCCTCGGCTCTGTCGCGGCCGCGGCGACACCCGGTCGCGCCTCGGCCGCCTTGCGGCTCGTGATGAACGACGCGAGCCGGCTCAACCCCACGCCGGTCGTCCGTCACGTGGTGCGGGGTCCGGAGCCGCGGGATCAGCTGGTCGGCGCCATCCGGGCCGAACTGAAGGAGGCCGCCGCGGCGGGGCGCCCCGTCGCGGTCGGCGCGGCGCGCCATTCCATGGGCGGCCAGAGCCTGCCGCGGAACGGGACCGCCCTCACGCTCGACGGGCGGCGTCTCGATGTCGATACGGCCGCGTCCACCTACCGGGTCGATGCCGGGGCACGCTGGGCCGACGTGATCCGCACGCTCGACCCGCTCGGCTTCTCGCCCGTCGTCATGCAGTCGAACAACGACTTCGGCGTCGCGAGCACCTTCAGCGTCAACGCCCACGGGTGGCCCACGCCGCACGGGCCGTTCGGCTCCACCGTGAAGGCCCTGCGCATGGTGGTCGCGGACGGTTCGCTCGTCACCTGCTCCCGCACCGAGAACCCCGACCTGTTCGCCCACGCCATGGGCGGCTACGGCCTGTTCGGCGTCATCGTCGACCTCGACGTGGACATGACGCCGAACCTGCTGCTGCGGCCGACGGCGGAGCGGATGCCGGCCGAGGCCTTCGGGGGCCGCTTCCTCGACGCCGTCACCCGCGACCCCGGCGTGAAGATGGCCTACGGCCGGCTGTCGCTGACGCGGCACCGCTTCTTCGAGGAGGCTCTCCTCACCACCTACCGCCCCGACCCCGCGGCCGGCGCGCCCCTGCCGGCCGCGGCCCACGACTCGGCCATGACGGGAGTGTTCAACGACATCTACCGCGCCCAGATCGGCTACGAGACGATGAAGTCGCTGCGCTGGACCCTGGAAACGGAGGTCGCCCCCGCTCTGTCGCGCGCCGCCGTGACGCGCAACACCCTGATGAACGAACCCGTCTCGAACCTCGCCAACGACGACCCGCGCCGCACCGACATCCTGCACGAATATTTCGTGTCGCCCGACCGCTTCGGCGATTTCCTGCAGGTCTGCCGGGACATCATCCCGAAGGCCGCCGCCGAGTTCATCAACGTCACGCTGCGCTACGTCGCGCCCGATCCGGACGCTTGTCTCGCCTACGCGCCGGTACCCCGGATCTCCGCCGTGATGTCCTTCTCGCAGGACATGACGCCCGAGGGCGAGGTCGACATGCTGCAAACGACCGAACGCCTCATCGACGGCATCGTCGGCCTGGGGGGCGCCTTCTACCTGCCCTACCGCCTGCACGCGCGCCGGGACCAGGTGGAGCGGGCCTACCCCGCCGCGTCGGCCTTCGTGGCGCGCAAGCGCGAGGTCGACCCGAACCTGCTGTTCCGCAACGCCCTCTGGTCCACCTATTTCGCGTGAGAAAGGTCCTCCCATGAACCGGCAACGCTGGGCCGCGGCCGCGCTCGCGGCGGCCCTGCTCTTCGCGGCGGCGACCGACTACGTCCCGCAGTTCAGGGACGCGGGCGGCAAGGTGTTCGGGCTGTTCGCGCTCGACGTCTACAAGGACGCGCTGCACCTAGCCTCGGGCACCTGGGCCGCGGTGGCGGCGCTCCTGTCGCGGCGCGCTTCGGAAGCGTTCCTGCGCATCTTCGGCACCCTCTACCTCGCCGACGGCATCCTGGGCGTGTTCACCGGGGCCGGGTTCCTGGACCTCAGCATCGTGACGGAGGGGATCCGCCACGTCGCCGTCATCATCAAGGTGCTGTCGAGCGTCCCGCATCTCGCGCTCGGCGCGATCGGTGTCCTGTTCGGCTGGGGAGGCGGGTCATCGGCAGCCGGATCGCCGGTCGCCAGGGCCACGTGAGCGGGCGGATGAAGCGGCTGGCGATCGCGGTCGGCCTCCTCGTCCTGGTGACCGCGGTGGCGGCGGCCGTGCCGATCGCCGCCGTGGAAACCGGTTGCGGCCGTGCGACGGGCGTCGCCGAGCCCGATGTCGCGAGCGCGATCGTCGACGCGGACCACCGGCGCGCCGCGGGCGACAGCTACCTGACCTATCCCGAATGGTTCATCGTGCACGCCTACGCGGACCTCGCCGGCGTCACCCGGCAGTCCTCGGAATCGCGCTACGACTACGCGCAGGCGATCACCACCTTCTGGGGCAGCCTGTGCCGCGCCACCGCGACCGCCCGCGCGATCGGCCCGGTGACGGCCGACCAGCGCGTCACCGATTACGTGATCGGCCTGAGCTTCACGCTGGAGATGGGACTGCAGGGCGCCTACGAGCGGACGGTGGGAGCCGCGACCGCGTGGCTGCGCGGGCCCGAGAAGACCGCGGAGGACGCGTTCAACCAGCGCTTCCTCGACGATTACGCGGCCTTCCTGCAGCAAACGCCCTGGTACCGCTACCCCTTCAAGGACGAGCTCGTGCGCTTCTGGCGCGAAACGCCCTGGTCGTTCCGCTCGCCCGTGCGAAGCGCCGAGCGCCGTTTCGCACTGTCGCTCGAATACGGGGCCAAGGCCCTCTACGCCGTCGCGATCGGCGCGATGGCGGGCGCGTCTCCGGCCGACCTGACGATCATGACCGTCATCAAGGGCCCGGACGGGCCGGGCGTCGACAACGTGACGCTGGTCCGGGACCTCGGCGACGGCACCCGCCTCGTCCGAACGCCCCGCTACGCGGCCTATACGGACATCCTCGAAGCCTGGGCGAAGGGCGGCACGGGCGTGGTCGAAATCGCCGGCAACCATCGCATCCTCACAACCGTCCTCGCCCCGCAAGGCGCGACGCTTCACCTGCCCGGGTCGACGCCCATCTTCACGATCCCGATCCAGTCGCGGCCGGGGTGGCAGCGGATCGGCTTCGACACCGAGGTCCCCGCCCTCACGCTGGCGATCCAGGCGGCGGCGGCGCAGGGGGCGACGTTCGAACATGCCTACGACTACTAGGCCGCGCGGCGTCCCTTTTCCGCTGGCCGGGCTGCTGCTGGCCCTGACGCTGTGGTTCGCCGGGATGGCCGTCGCGGCCACCGCGTTCGACCCGTCGGCGGTGATCGTCTTCGCTCCCTCGAAACGGGCCATCGCGGCGATCGCGGGTGCCGACGGCGCCCTGCTGTCCAGCGGCACCGGCTTCGCGACCGGACGATCGGATCGGGCGGGCTTCGTGCGCCGGCTCTACGCGCGGGGGGCATGGTTCGTCTGGCCGTCGCTGACGCGCGGGTGCTTCGCGGCCGGTCGCTTCTCGCGGGCGGGATGACACCGGCGCGCGCCCGACCGGGGCCGGGGCGCCTTGCGCCCTCCCCGCCGCGGCGCTAAGCCCTCCGCCATCCCCGCCGACCGCGCCCCTCGGGCCCGCCGCCTCTTGCGCGGCCCGTCCCGCGCCGCCGCGGCCGCGGCGGGTTCCATCCCGCGCGGGGTCCGTGACCGCCCGCCCGGCCAGCAAGCAAGGCCCATGACCGTCCTTGACAGAAGCGCCCCCGCCCCGGCGCTCACGCCCCAGCAGATCCGCTCCATCATCATCGGCCTGATGGTCGCCATGCTGCTGGCCGCCCTCGACCAGACGATCGTCGCCACCGCCATGCCCACCATCGGCCGCGCGCTCGGCGACGCCGCCGACCTGCCCTGGATCGTCACCGCCTACCTGCTGGCCTCGACCGCGGTGACGCCGCTCTACGGCAAGTTCAGCGATATCCACGGGCGGCGCGTGTCGCTGCTGGTGGCGATCGCGCTGTTCATCCTGGGCTCGGTCGCCTGCGCGCTCGCCCCCACCATGGTGACCTTGGCGCTGGCCCGCGCGCTGCAGGGCCTGGGCGGCGGCGGACTGATCTCGCTCGCCCAGACCATCCTGGGCGATATTCTCTCGCCCAAGGAGCGGGCCCGCTACCAGGCGCTGATCGCCAGCGTCTTCGTGGCCTCCTCCGTGGCGGGGCCGCTGCTCGGCGGCTTCTTCGCCCAGCACCTGCACTGGTCGCTGATCTTCTGGATCAACCTGCCGATCGGGCTCGCGGCGCTCGCCATGACCAACGGCAAGCTGCGCCTGCTGCCCCGGCGCGAGCGCCGCCACCGGCTGGACTGGCCCGGCGCGCTGCTGCTGGTGGGCGCCACCGTGACGCTGCTGCTGGCGTTGAGCTGGGGCGGCGTGCGCTACCCCTGGGGATCCTCCCACGTGCTGGAGCCGCTGATCGGGTCCGCGGTGCTGTGGTGCCTGTTCGTGGCGCGGCTGCGCACCGCGCGGGAACCGCTGATCCCGCTCGACGTGCTGGGCGACCAGGTAGTGGCGACCGGCACGCTCGCGGCCTGCTTCGCCATGGGGACCTTCATCGGGCTCACCATCTACGTGCCCGTCTACCTGGAGGGGGTGATCGGCCTCACGGCCAGCCAGTCGGGCGCGGCCCTGGTGCCCCTCATGGTGGGCACGGTGACGGGCGCGACCCTGTCGGGCCGCTCGATGAGCTACCTCGCCCATTACAAGCGCCTGCCGCTCGCGGGCATCGCGGTCAGCGTGGCGGCCTGCGCGGTGCTGACGCTGGACGCGTCGCGCCTGCCCTTCGCGGGGCTGGAGGTCGTGCTGTTCCTGATCAGCATCGGGCTCGGCACGGTGCTGCCCATGTCCACCATCGCGATCCAGAACGCGGTGGCGCTGCACCAGCTGGGCACCGCGACCGCCACCATGAACTTCTTCCGCTCGCTCGGCGGCGCGCTGATCGTGGCGGTGTTCGGCACGATCGTAATCGGATTCGGCGGACCGGGCGCCGCGAGCCCGGAAGCGACAGCGCTCGACCCCGTCCAGGTGGCCCGGCTCGCCCACACCTTCACCTGGGTCTTCGCCGCCACCGAGGTGGGCCTGCTGCTCGCCATGCTGTGGGTGGTGCTGATGGAGGCGCGGCCCCTGCTCGACCGGCGCCGGGAGCCCGAGGCGGTCGCGGCCGGCGCGGCGGTGCTCGACTAGCCTCACCCGTCCGACATCCATCCCGAACCCGGATCACCCATGTCGACCGAACTGGTCCTGCTCGCCTGCGCCGCCATCCTCGGCTTCGTCCAGCTCGGCGGAGCGGGTCTCGCCAAGCGGCGGCAGGAGCCGCCCGGCTGGCAGGCGGGCCCGCGCGACGCACCGCCGCCCACCTACACGGGCTTGGCGGGCCGCCTGATGCGCGTGCAGAGCAACTTCATGGAAACCTTCCCCTTCTTCGCGGCCGCGGTGCTCGTGTGCCACGTCGCGGGGCGGGAGGGTGCGCTGTCGCTGTGGGGCGCGCAGCTCTACTTCTGGGGCCGCGTGATCTACGTGCCGCTCTACGCCTTCGGCGTTCCCTACGTCCGCACCCTGGTGTGGATCGTGGCGGCGACGGGGCTCGTCCTGGTGCTGGTGCGCGCCCTGCTGCCTGCTTAACGCATGATCCGCAAAAGTCGCTTGCGCTTTTGCGAGGAGGTCAGGCTTTGCAAGTCCGGGACCTCACGCCGCAAGCGCGGCTTCAAACCAAACGGCGGGGCCGGGGTTGTCGGGAGGTCAATGAGGAGAGAAGCATGTCGACCTCCAAGAAGATCCCGGCCAGCGTCAGGGAAGGCGGCCCGGGCAGCTCGCACGAGAATGCCAAGAAGCCGAGCGAGGCCCAGGACCATTCCACCGACCACGGCAAGGGCCACACGCACAACGGTGGCCACGGCGGCAAGCCGCATCATGACACGGGCGAGCACGCCAAGGAGCGCGCCGGCAAGCTGCCCTCCAAGGGGACCGACACGGTCGACCTTTGACCATCCGATCAGGAGCGAAGCGATGAGCAGCAAGCAGATCAAGACCACGGTGCCGACCGACGCCGACCTCAAGGGCAACCCGATGATCGGCCAGTCCAAGGGCGTGTCGCCGGAGGACCTCGAGGAAATCGAGGCCGACAACACCGTCGAGGGCGATACGTTGAACGGCACCAACGCCCAGGGCGGCATTGACAAGAACGAAGGCGCCACCACCCGCCACAAGTAGGGACGGGAGAGCACGGCCATGGATCTCGGGTCGGTCGCGGTTCTGGTCATCGACCTGCAGAACGAATACCGCGCCGGAGGCTCCTACCCGGTCGAGGACTACCCGGCCGTCCTCGCCAACGCTCGCACCGTTGTGGAAGCCGCGCGGGCCGCGGCCTTGCCCGTGCTGCACGTCCAGGCCTGCGCGGAGGAGCCGGCCTTCGCCCATCTCGCCGCGGACCATCGCTGGGGCGTGGCCGGAACGCGGGGAGCCGACGTTTGCGCCGAGGTCGCGCCCGCCCCGGACGAGACCGTGGTCCGCAAGCGCTGGCCGAGCGCCTTCCGCGATACGGCGCTCGACGCCACCCTGAAGCACCGCGGCATTGAGGAGTTGGTCGTGCTGGGCGTGTGGACGGACAGTTGCGTGAAAGGCACCGTGGGGGACGCGGTCGCGGCCGATTACCGGGTGTGGCTCGTCAAGGATGCCTGCGGCAGCGGCACCGCCACCATGCACCGGACCGCCGTGCTCGACATGGCGAACCGGCTCTACGGCGGCGGCGTGCTGGCGACCGCTGAGGCCTGCCGCGCGCTGCGCGGCGAGCCGCATCGCGCGTGGCGCTGCACCCGGCCGATCGAGTTCCCCTACACGCTGGCAACGCTGGATCGGCTGTACGAGGCGCTCTGACCGCTCCGCACGGGGACGAAATGGCTGCTCGACCTCGTCGGGCTACGACCCGTTTAAGCCGTCATCGCGAGGAGCGAAGCGACGAAGCGATCCAGCTCGCCGATGCAGGCAGACCCGCAACCGTCGCGGCTCACCCCTGGATCGCTTCGGCTCACGCTCGCGATGACGGCGTCTACGGTTCGTTCAGCCTCGCCTCAGACGAAGCCGGCCCGGTCGAGGAACAGGCGGTTGGCGATGGGCGGGATGCCGACCAGGGTCTTCTTCGTCACTACCAGGTAGTCGTAGAAATAGGCGAAGATGATCGGCGTCTCGTCCAGCAGCAGGGTCTGGATCTTCTTGGCGACGTCGCGCTGGCCGCCGATGTCGCCCGTCCGCCCGAACTGGCCCACGAGGCTGTCGTAGTCGGGGTTCTTGAAATGCGCGCTGTTCCAGGTGCCGTCGCTGAGCAGCGGCGCGCGCAGGAACACGTTGGGCACGCCGCGCTGGCCGTAGTCGGTGATCCCGAGCGTGCTGTCGAGCCAGTCGGACTGGCCGAACACCGCCTTGCCGTAATAGGCGTCCTGCGATTCCACCTTGAGCTCGATCTCGATGCCGAGCGGCTTGGCGAAGTTCTGGAGCAGCTGCGCGTAGTCCGGGATCTCGATGTAGCGCTCGGTGGTGAGCGTCACCTTGAAGCCCTTCGGCACGCCCGCGGCTTCCATGAGCTGCTTGGCCTTGGGTATGTCCTGCTTGCGCTGCGGCACGCTCGTGTCGGTGGTGGGGAAGGCCGGCGCGAAGGGGCTGTCGTTGCCCACGGCCGCGAAGCCGCGGAACAGGCCGGCCACCAGCTTGGTGCGGTCGATGCTGAGCGCCAGGGCCTGGCGCACGCGCTTGTCCGCGAAGGGGCCCGTATCGCACCGCATGTGCACCTGCTCGTGGGCGGCGCTCTTCTCGCGGATGATCGTGTAGGCGGGATCGTTGAGCAGCGCCTGGCCGCCCGAGACGGGCACCTGGTCGATCAGGTCCGCTTGGCCGCCCTGGAGCGCCAGCACGCGCGGCTGCAGCGAGTCGTAGAACGCGAAGGTGGTGCGGTCGGGGAGCGCCTTGTCGCCCCAGTAGCCGTCGAAGCGCACGAAGGACACGCCGACCTTCGGGGTGAACTTCTCGAGCTTGAAGGGTCCGGTGCCGGTCCAGTCCTTCTCGTAGTCCCCCGAATGGGTCGCGGGCAGCATGATGCAGTTGTAGTTGTCCGACGACACCACGTAGGGGAAGCTGCCGTAGGGCGCGTCCAGGTGGAACTCGACGGTGAGGTCGTCGACCTTGCGGGTGCCCCCCACCGACAGGATGCCCTTGAAGGCCGAGAGCGCGTTGGAGGCGTTCTTGGGGTCGGCCAGCCGGTCGATGGTGGCCACCACGTCGTCGGCCTTGAAGGTTTCGCCCGTGTGGTACTTGACGTCGGGCCTGAGCTTGAAGGTCCACACCGAGCTGTCCTCGTTGTGGGACCAGCTCGTGGCCAGCACCGGCTTGAGGGTCAGGTCGGGCTGGGTGACGCACAGGAACTCGCCCGCCTGGATCAGCATCGTCAACCCGCCCTGGTCGGCGATGGTGACGGGGTTGATGGCGCCCGCGGGCGTGACGGCCGCCACCCGGATGGTGCCGCCGGGCTTCGGCGCCTGCGCGCGGGCGGGGGTCGGGGTGGCGAGCAGGCCCGCACCCGTGGCGAGGCCGCCGAGCCACGGCAGCGACAGGCCCAGCATGCTGCCGTGGCTCAGGAAGGTGCGGCGGTCGATGCGGCCGACCGCGAGCTCGTCGATGAGGTCGTTCTCGACCGCGCCGAGCGTGCCGCGCAAACGGCCGTAGAGATTGGGAATCCTGGTCATGCGTCGTCCCTCGCCCAAGCTTCAAGCCGCGTCGGAGCGTGGCCTTTGCCTTTGTCGGCGGCACAAGAGCAGAATTCGGGCCATCACGCCAGCGCGGCACGGATGACCGACAGGGCGCCGGTTCCCTTCAGCGCCGCCGACAGCGTCTCGACGTCCTCGACGGTCGCACGGTCCTCGTCCAGGATCGCCACGTGGCGCCGCACGAAGCCGTGCAGCGCCCGCACCGCCGGGGAGGACGGGTCGAGCGGCCGCAGGTCGAGCGCCTGGGCGGCCACGATCATCTCGCAGGCGAGCACCTGCCGCAGCAAATCGACCTGCTCGGCGGTGCGGCGCACGGCGAGCAGGGTGAAGGGCGCCTGGTCCTCCACCCCGAACGGCGTGACGTCATCGTTGGAGACCGGCGCCGCGCAGGCCCGCGCCTCGCGGCCCAGCGTGTGGGCCGTCAGCACGAGCAGGCCCACGCCCGCGCGCGTCACGTTCTGCCGGGTCAGCAGCCCGCCCATCCCGGACAGGTCGGGGTCGAGCAGGCGGGCCATCCGCTGCGCCGACATCGTGCCCACCTGGGCGAGGGCCAGCCGCAGCGCGTCGAACGCCACCGCGACGGCGCCCGAGTGGAAGTTGCCGGTGGACAGGATCTCGGCGTCGTCCGCGAGGATCAGCGGATTGTCGGCCGCGCAGTTCATCTCCACTTCCACGGCGTCGCGCGCCCAGGCCGACGCGGTCAGCGCCGTGCCGTGGACGTGGGTGGCGCAGCGCAGGCTGATGGGGTCCTGCAGGCGGCGCGGCACGCCGGGATGGAACAGCGCCGACCCTCGCAGCATCGCGCGCAACCGCCGGGCGGCCTCGCCCTGGCCGGGCGCGGGATGGGCGGCCGCGACCCGCGCGTCGAAGGGGCTCGGGTTGCCCACGAAGGCCTCGTAGCCCATGGCGAGGGTGGCGTCGGCCAGCTCCATGAGGTCGGCCACGTCGGCGAGCGCCAGGGCGCCTGCGCCGGTCGACACCGCGTTGGAGCTGCACAGCGCCAGCCCCTCCTTCTCGGTCAGCGTCACGGTGGGGATGCCGGCGCGGCCCATCGCCGCCGCGCCGGACATCAGCTCGCCCCCGAGCCGCGCGCGGCCCAGGCCGACGAGCGGCAGGCCCATGTTGGCGCAGAGCATCAGGTCGGAGGTGCCGATGGAGCCGATGGCGGGCACGGCGGGGGTGACGCCGCGCTCCAGCATGGCGAGCTGCGTGGCGACGATCAGCGGCCGGGCGCCCGCGCCGCCCCGCGCCAGTGTCGCGGCGCGCACGAACAGGGCAGCGCGCACGGCCTCATCGGGCAGGTGCGGGCCCGCGCCGGACGCGCGCGCCTTCAGCATGGCCTCGCTGAAGCGGGCCCGCTCGTCGTGCGGCACCGGCACGTGCGCCTGGTTACCGAGGCCCCGCGTGAGGCCGTAAACGGGCCGGTCGGCCCGCAGCCAGTCCTGCAGCACGTCCCGCGCCCGCTCCATCGCGGCCGCGGCGGCCGGGTCCAGGGCGGCGGTCGCCCCGTGCCGCGCGACCTGGCGCACGTCCTCCACCGTGATCCGGTCCCGGCCCAGCGAAATGCTCATCCCTCGTCCCTGCCCTGCAAGCGCGGCCACGACCCCGGCTAAGCGTCGGCCATCCTCCAGGCAAGGGCTGCCGTCGACTGTGCTCGCGCGAAAGGCATTGCAGCCTTGTCGCGAGGCAGATGCGTCAGAGATTCAGGCACGGGCAGGTCCGCCCCCCGGTGTCGCGGGACAGGGCGGCGCTGGTCGGCATCGCGTCGGCTCGAGATAGGGCCGACGCGAGCCCGCTCAGTCGTCACGATGTCGAATTTGCGCTCGGCGACGCTCAGGTGGACGTGCATCTCGCGCATGTCGCGGCCCGAATGATCGCCGGTCAGCCCGGAATCGTCGCGGGTCCGGGGTCCGGTCCGCCCGTCGGGCGCGGGCGGTTCTCCTCGACCTCGCGGCGCGAGGCGGCGAGGCGGTTGACGAGACGGTGCAGGTCCTCGCGCAACACCGCGAGATCGGCGTCGGAAAGCCCCGTCCTGCCCACGACACTCTCCTGCGCGAGCGCGGCCGACCGTTCCAGCCGCCGCCCGGCCTCGGTCGGCGTGACGAACACGAGGCGGCGGTCGGTCTCGTCGCGCCGCCGCGCGATCAGCCCGGAGGCTTCCAGCTGATCGACGAGCGGCGTCACCGCGTTGGAGCCGAGCCGCAGCCGGTCGGCGATGCGCCCGACGGTGGCGGCGCCATCCTGCCAGAGCACCATCATGACGAGGTATTGCGGATAGGTGAGGTCGAGCGCGGCGAGGAGCGGACGGTAGGCGCGCGTGACGGCGTTCGTCGCGGCGTAGAGCGCGAAGCAGAGCTGATCGTCGATCCGGAGGGTCTGGGGCGCCGCGTCCCGCATCGCTCACCCGTCGCGCTTAACTGTCGTGCGTGAAGTGTTCACGCCTGAGAAATCCGGTCAAGCGCTTTGACCGCGGGTCGCCACCACCGGTACGCACACCCGGTCGGGTCGGTGACTTGGCCGCGATCGGCCGCGGCACCCGGAAACGCACCCATGCTCCCGACCACCGAAACGGACGTCATCGTCGTGGGCGGCGGCATCGCGGGCGCGGGCGCGGCCTACGAGATCGCCGCCGCCGCGTCCGTAACGCTGCTGGAGCGCGAGGTCCGCTGCGGCGTCCACGCGACGGGCCGGTCGGCCGCGAGCTTCACCGAAACCTACGGCAATGCCACCGTGCGGCGCCTCGCGATGGCGAGCAGGACCTTCCTCGACCGGCCGCCGGACGGCTTCGCGACCCATCCGTTGCTGACGCCGCGCGGCACCCTCACGATCGCCCGGGAGGACCAGCTCGACGCGCTGGCCATGTCCTACGAGCGTGCCCGCGCGCTCGTGCCCAGCGTGGTGCGCGTGTCCGCCGCCGAGGCCCTGGCCCGCGTGCCGATCCTGCGGCCCGGCGCGGTGGCGGCCGCCACGCTGGAGCCGCACGCCATGGAGGTGGACGTCGACGGGCTGCACGGCGGCTTCCTGCGCGGCGCCAAGGCGCGCAGCGCGCGTATTGTCACGGGCGCGGGCGTGCTGGGGATCGCGCGGGCGGGCGGGCTGTGGCGGGTGGAGACCTCGGTCGGGAGCTTCGCAGCGCCGATCCTGGTCAACGCCGCGGGCGCCTGGGCGGACGAGCTGGCGGCGCTCGCGGGCGTGGCCCCGCTCGGGCTCGTGGCCTACCGGCGCACGGCCTTCACGGTGCCGCTGCCGCCAAACCTCGATACCGCGGGCTGGCCGCTGGTCGACGACGTGGGCGAACGCTTCTACTTCAAGCGGGACGCGGGCGCGCTGCTGGCCTCGCCCGCCGACGCCACGCCCTCCTCCCCCGTCGACGCTTCTCCCGAGGATCTCGATGTGGCGGAGGGCGTCGACCGGCTGGAGCGCGCCACCACGCTGCAGGTCCGCCGCGTGACCCGCGCCTGGGCGGGCCTGCGGACCTTCGCGCCCGACCGCTCGCCCGTCGTGGGCCCCGACCCGGACGCCGAGGGTTTCGTGTGGCTCGCCGGACAGGGCGGTTACGGCGTGAAGACCTCGCCCGCCCTGTCGCGCGCCTGCGCGTCGCTGATCCGGCTGGGCACCCTGCCCGACGATCTCCTGGCCCGCGGCTTGACAGCCGCCGACCTGCTGCCGGATAGGCTGCGCCACCGCGCGACCCCCGGAGAACCATCGCCTTGACGATCCAGCGCATGGAGAACGGGCAGCGCTTCTGCCGCGTGCTGACCCATAACGGCGTGGTCTACCTGTCGGGCATGGTGGCCGAGGACACGTCGGGCGACACCGCGGCGCAGACGCAATCGGTGCTGGACGTCATCGACCGCGCGCTCGCCAAGGCCGGCACCGACAAGACCAAGCTGCTCACCGCGATGATCTGGCTGCGCGACATCGCCGACTTCGACCGCATGAACGCCGTGTGGGACCGCTGGATCGTTCCCGACGCCATGCCGGTGCGCGCCACGGTGGAGGCGCGGCTTGCGGGCGACCGCTACCGCATCGAGATCATGGTGACGGCCGCGGCCTGACGGAGGCGCGGCCCTGGCCCGTGTCCTGACGCTCGCGGCCTGCCAGACGGGCCCCGTGCAGCGCGCGGCCCCGCGTGCCGAGACCGTGGGCCGGCTCGTCCACCTGCTGGAGCAGGCGGCGGCGCGCGGTGCCGAACTCGCCCTGTTCCCCGAACTGGCGCTGACCACCTTCTTTCCGCGCTGGGCGCTGCCCGAGGCTGAGATCGACGCCTTCTACGAGGACGCGGTGCCGGGCCCCTCCACCCGGCCGCTGGTCGAGGCGGCGCGGCGGCTCGGGATCGGCTTCGCGCTGGGCTATGCCGAGCAGGTAGTGGACGACGGCCGCATCCGCCGCTTCAACGCGGCCGTGCTGGTCGGGCCGGACGGGGAGGTGGTCGGGCGCTACCGCAAGGTCCACGTGCCGGGCTCGGAAGAGCCGGAGCCGGGCACCACGATCCACCTGGAACGACGTTACTTCGCCCCCGGCGACCTGGGCTTCCCGGTTTTCCCGTTCCGCGGCGCGCGCGTGGGGCTCGCGCTCTGCAACGACCGGCGCTGGCCCGAAACCTACCGGATGCTCTGCCTCAACGGCGCCGAGGTGGCGCTGATCGGCTACAACACGCCGCTGCTGCTCGACGAGGCGCCCGCGCTCGCCCACCTGAGGATGTTCCACAACCACCTGCCCATGCAGGCGGGCGCCTACCAGAATACGCTGTGGGTCGCGGCAGCCGCCAAGGCCGGCCTGGAGGACGGGCAGGCGCTGATCGGCGGCTCCTGCGTGATCGCGCCCACGGGCGAGATCGTGGCGCAGGCGGCCTCGCTCGACGACGAAGTGGTGATCCATCGCGCCGACCTCGACCTGATCGCCACCTGCCGCCGCGTCAACTTCGACTTCGCGCGCTACCGTCGCCCCGACGTGTACCGGGCCATCGCCGAGCGCGCGGGGCCGGTGGCGTAGCGCACCCGCTTCACAGCGCCCCCATCACCTGCCCGCGGAAGCCATACACCTCGCGCTGGCCCGCGAAGGCCACCAGCGTCACGTCGCGGGTCTGGCCCGGCTCGAAGCGCACCGCCGTGCCGGCCGGGATGTCGAGGCGGAAGCCCCGCGCCCGGTCGCGCTCGAAGTGAAGCGCGGGATTGGTCTCGAAGAAGTGGTAGTGCGAGCCCACCTGGATGGGCCGGTCGCCCGTGTTGCTCACCGTCACCGTCACGGTGTCGCGTCCCGCGTTCATCACGAGGTCGCCCGGCAGCGCCAGGACCTCGCCGGGCACGAGCGTGTCGTCGGCGCCGCGGATGGGGTTGTGGACGGTCACGAGCTTGGTGCCGTCGGGGAAGGTCGCTTCCACCTGTACGTCGTGGATCATGGCCGCGATGCCGTCCATGACCTGGGAGGCCGACACGACGTGGGCGCCCGCTTCCATCAGGTCGGCGACCGTGCGGCCGTCGCGCGCGCCCTCGACCACGAAGTCGGTGATGAGCGCCACGGTTTCCGGGTGGTTGAGCTTGACGCCGCGCTCCAGCCGCCGCCGGGCCACGTCGGCCGCGAGCGCGACCAAGAGCTTGTCCTTCTCGCGCGGCGTCAGGTTCATGGGCGGCGGGCTCCTATTGCCAGACGCGGGGGGCGGCGCGGCCCCGCAGCGCGTGCAGGAGCGCCACGATAGCGGCGCGGACGCGCTCTGGCGAGGGCGACAGCAGGCGCACGGTGAGCATCCCGTCCCAGGCGCTCGCCCCGCCCGGGCAGTCCGCGGAGGCCAGCGCCTCGCGCACCGCGTCGAGCTGCGCTTCGGCCGCGGGCGCGACGAGCAGCAGCGTCGCGGTCGCCCGCGCGCCGCTCCCCAGCGCCGGGTGGTCCAGCTGGGCGGCGATGTTTCCGTCGAGCGCCAGCGCTTCGGCGAACACGAGGCGGCCGTCGCGGCGGATGCGCCAGCGGTCGCGCACGTGCCCGGTCCGCACCGTTTCGCCCATCGCCAGACGGCCGAACACCAGGGCCTCCACCAGCAGCAGGCTGGCGTCGGCCGCGAGGTCCACCTCCAGGCGGCGCTCGAAGCGCACGCGGTCGAACAGGATGGTTTCCTGCGGGAGCCATTCCACCCGGGCGCCCGGCCCGAGCGCGAGGGCGGCGTCCACGCGGGTCACGGCCCCGCCCTCGGCGCGGTAGACCTTCTCGGCCGATTGCGTCGTAACCGTCGCCGAGGCGTTGGCGCCGACCGTGAAGGCGAGCCGCGCCGTGTCGCCCCCCACCATGCCGCCGCCCGTGTTGATGCACACCGCCTCGACCTCCGGCCGCGTACCCGGCGCAACCTTGGGGAACCGCAGGCGCAACCCACCCGCCTCATGGGCGCGTGCGACGTGGCTGCGGCCGGACCCGGTGGCCTCGATCACGGCGCGGAGCTCGCCGCGGGCCCGGTTGGCGGCGGCCGGAGGGTCGAGAAGGGGCTGCGGCATCGGGCGTCCTGTCGGGCAAAACGCCCGGCTTGGCAATCGTGGGGGCCTGTGCTGCAGTGCGGTGAGACGAAGTCTGCGAGCGCGTCCCCCGCGCCACGAAGGATGTTCGACCATGCTCTCCATCGGATCGATCGCGCCCGATTTCTCGGCCGACACCACGCAGGGCCCCCTCCGCTTCCACGAGTGGATCGGCGAGAACTGGGCCATCCTGTTCTCGCACCCGAAAACGTTTACGCCCGTCTGCACCACCGAACTCGGCGCGGTGGCGCGACTCCTCCCCGCCTTCGCGGCGCGCGGCTGCAAGGTGGTCGGCCTGTCGGTCGACCCCGTCGAGGCGCACGAGCGCTGGGCGGGCGACATCGAGCGGACGCAGGGGGCGGCCGTCACCTACCCGATGATCGGCGACGCCGACCTCAAAGTATCGAAGCTCTACGGCATGCTGCCCGCCGACGCGGGTGACACGGCCGAGGGCCGGACGGCGGCCGCGAACGCCACCGTGCGGACGGTGTTCGTGATCGGGCCCGACAAGCGGATCAAGCTGGCGCTCGCCTACCCAATGACCACGGGGCGCAACTTCGACGAGATCCTGCGCGCCCTCGACTCGCTGCAGCTCACGACCGCCCACAAGGTCGCGACCCCCGCCGACTGGCGGCCGGGCGGCGACGTCATCATCGCGGGCTCGGTGACCGACGATCAAGCCAAGGGGCTCTACCCCGGCGGCTGGGACGCGCCCGCGCCCTACCTGCGGATCGTGCCGCAACCGCGGTAACGCGGCCTCAATCCGCGAACCGGCGGCTCACGAAGCGGGAGCCGCGCAGGCCGAAGCGCCACGGCAGGTCGGTGGCCTTGGTGATGCCGATGCGGAAGCCGACCGCGACGTCGACGTCCGCCTCGCGCGGGGCGAAGCGGAAGGGAGGCGCGTCCAGCGGCGCGCCGTCCAGTGCCTTGTCGATCCCGAGCGCCTGGCAAAGCCGGCCCGGGCCCGCGCACAGCAGCGCCGCGGCGTCCAGGCCCCGCCGCGCCCGCATGGCGTCGAGCCCGTCGGTTGGTTCCAGCGCGCGGAGCAGCACCGCCTCGCCCGTTCCGCCGCACACGACGTTGAAGCACCAGTGCAGGCCGTAGGAGCGGTAAACGTAGGCGCGGCCGGGTGGCCCGAACATGGCGGCGTTGCGGGGCGTCGGGCCGGCAAAACTGTGGGAAGCGGGATCGGTGCGCGCGTAGGCCTCGCATTCCACGACCCGGCCGCCCACGCCCGCCACGAGCAGCGTCGCCCCGACCAGGTCCCGCGCGACGGCGAGGACCGGGCGCGCGAAGAAGGTTGTCGCGTTGGTCAGGCGTCCGCCTCGTCGGCGCTCTCCTCGATCCGGTCGAGCACCTTCTCGGGGGCGACGTGCTCGGTGAGCTCCGGCAGGCTCGGGTCACTGGCTTCCGCCACGCCCAGCTTCTGGGCGATGGCGGCCGTCAGGCTGAGCAACCGCGTCACCTCGTGCTCGGACAGCAGGTTGACCTGCAAATCGAGCTCCGCACGACGGTTGGCTGCGGCGGACGCCCGGTTCTGGCTGATCAGCACGAAGGTGGACAGGAAGATGCCTTCCACCGAGGCGGCCGTGGCCAGGATCACGTAGCTCGGATCGAAGCGCGGCACCGGCGGCACCCAACCCTGGTTGATGGCGATCCAGGCTACCGCGAGGGCGATGTGGACGTAGACGAAGGGCATGCTGCCGGCGAAGCGCGTGATGGCCTCCGCCACGACCTCCTGCCTCGTCGCCTTGCGCTCGTCGTCCTGCCGCCGGTCGTGCAGCGCGCGGATGTTGCGTTCGAGCACGCTCGAGAAGCTACCGGGCTGGAGCACGTCGGTGGTCGGGCGGTCCGGGGGATTGGTGTCCATGCGCGGTTGGGTGGCATCCGGAGGAAAAGGCGTCAATGGCGGGACGGGTCGCTCCAGGGCTCCGACTTCAGGTTAACAACGGTCGGTTCTGCCCTTCTCCCCGCGCAAGCGGCTATGCCATTCACACATTTCGGCGCCCTGCCGGTTCCGCCCTTCTCCCGCCGGGGCGGGAGAAGGTGGCCGACAGGCCGGATGAGGGTGGGGCCACGCACGGCACGAGACCCCTCATCCGCCCTGTCGGGCACCTTCTCCCCGGAGGGGCGAAGGGCACACCGGCCAAGCCGTGAAGATGTGTGAATCTTATAGCCGTGCAAGCGGGGCGAAGGGCATCGCTCGGCACCGATCGCGTTACCCCGAATTCGGAGACCTGCAGATCGCCTTCGTCCGTCAGACGGTCAGGCCATGCGTCGCCTCGTCTACCCTGCCCGGCTCCCGCAAGCGCGGGACGGAGCGCGCGCGGAACGGGCTCGCGCCCGCGGCGGCGATGTCCAGCCAGGTGCGGACCAGCGGCACGGTGCTGTCGCCCCAGCCTTCCACGAGCCCCGGCCGGAGCGCCAGCACGCGGGGAAGGTCGCGCAGGCCGATGGCGGTGCGGTCGGCCGCGGCGAGCGTGGCTACGGCGCCGAGAGCCGCCGTCGTGACCTCGTCGAAATAGGCTCGCGGCAGATTGGGGATCGAGTCGCGCTCGCCGCGCAGGTAGCGGGCGAGGTCGCGGCGGTATTCGCGGGCGAGCGAGTCGGGGTCGTATTCGGGGTGGCCCTGCACAAAGACGAAAAAGCTGCCCGCGACGCGCTTGGCGAACAGGTTGGCGCCGGCCTCCGCCGAGGCGGTCAGCACCGCGTAGCCGTTCGCGGTCAGGTCCGCACCGTCGAGGTCGTTCCAGCGGGAATGCGCCATGGTGAGGCGCGCGGGGACGTCGCGCAGCAGCGGGTGGAACACCTGCGGCACGCAGTCGAACACGCCCGACCGCTTGGCGGCGAGCGGGCGGCGCTCCACCCCGTCCAGGTGCAGCACGGCGGCGTGGGCCGCGAGGCACGACCAGAGCGTGGACGTCGTGTGGCGCGAAGCCCAGTCGGCGAGGCGCGCCAGGGCCGGCCAGTATGGCTCGTGGCGCAGGGTGGCCGCGCGGGGCTCGCAGCCGGTGACGATCAGCGCGTCGGGGGCGTCGCGCTCCAGGGCGTCCAAGCCGGCGTGGGTGTCGCGCAGGTAGGCCGCGGCCGCTTCGCCCCGCGGCACGCCCGGCAGGGCGTAGCGCCGCACGCGCACGACGTGCTCGCCCGCCGCCCGCGCCAGCAGGCCGAGGAACTGCCGCTCGGTGGCCTGCAGCGCCCCGTCCGGCATGTTGTTGACGAGCCCAACCGTCAGGGCGGCACCCGGCGCCTCGTCGAGCAAAACCGGCACGGGCGGCTATTCCGAGGCGAGCGCGAAGCGCGGGGCTTCGGAGGCGGCGGCCCGCAGCGCCTGGTCGAGGTCGGCCAGGATGTCGGCCACGTGCTCGATGCCCACGCTCATGCGGATCATCTCGGGACGCACGCCCGCGCCGCGCTGCTCGGCTTCCGTCATCTGCCGGTGGGTGGTGGAGGCCGGGTGGCAGGCGAGCGACTTGGCGTCGCCGATGTTGACCAGCCGCTTGACGAGGGCGAGGGCGTCGTAGAAGCGCTTGCCCGTGTCCAGCCCCCCCTTGACCCCGAAGGTCAGCAGCGAGGAGGCCCGCCCGCCCATGTATTTCTGGGCGAGCGCATAATACGGGCTGTCGGGGAAACCCGCGTAGCTCACCCAGTCGACGGCGGGATGCTGGCGCAGGAACTCGGCCACGCGGCGTCCGTTCTCGACGTGCCGCTCCATGCGCAGCGCCACCGTCTCGATGCCCTGCAGCAGCAGGAAGGCGCTCAGGGGGGGCAGCACCGCGCCGGTGGTGCGCTGGTACACGGACCGGCAGCGGGCCACGAAGGCCCTGGCGCCGAACCGCTCCGCGTAGACGAGCCCGTGGTAGGAGTCGTCCGGCTCGCAGAAGCCGGGGAAGCGCTCCGCGTTGGCCATCCAGTCGAACCGGCCCGCGTCCACGACCACGCCGCCCATGGTGGTGCCGTGGCCGCCCATGAACTTGGTGAGCGACTCGACCACGACGTCGGCCCCGTAGTCGATGGGCCGGATCAGCATGGGGGTCGCGACCGTGTTGTCGACGATCAGCGGCACGCCGTGGCGGTGGGCCACGGCCGCGATGGCCTCGATGTCGACGATGTTGCCCGCCGGGTTGCCGATCGACTCGCAGAACACCGCGCGGGTGTCGGCGTCGATCAGCGCTTCAATGGCCTCCGGCGTGTCGGCGGCCGCGAAGCGCGCGCGGATATTTTGGCGCGGCAGCACATGGGACAGCAGCGTGTGGGTGGTGCCGTAGAGCTGCGGCACGGACACGATCGTGCCCCCGTGGTCGGCCACGTTGACGAAAGCGTAATGCAGCGCGGCCTGCCCGGAAGCCACCGCCAGCGCCTCGACGCCGCCCTCGAGCTGCGCCACGCGCCGCTCCAGCACCGCCACCGTGGGGTTGGCGATGCGGCTGTAGCGGAAGCCGTCCTCCTCCAGGTTGAACAGGGCCGCGCCGTGGTCGGCGCTGTCGAACGTGTAGGCGACGGTCTGGTAGATCGGCACCGCCACCGCCTTGGTGGTCGGGTCGTCGCCGAAGCCGCCGTGGATCGCGATGGTCTCGTTGCGCATGGGACAGGCACCGTGGAAGCGCTGCGCCCGGGGCTCGCGGCGTCAGGCTTGTGGAGTCTCATCCTAGGCCGGGGGCTGCGCAAAAGCGGTTTACGGGGCCACGGCCGGGAGGGCGCTCTGCATCCAGTCTTAATTTTAAGTGAGCGTTGACGATGCCGCCGGGCGCGGTCGCGCCGCAGGGCGGTCGGTTAAGGGACGCGTCGCAACGCTCGATCCGGTCTGGACCGGCAGAAGGCGTAGGAGCGATGAACGGGGGCGGTCTATCGGCGGCGGGGACGAGGCGGGCGGGCGACGGCGCGCTCGACCGCTGGACCGCGGCGCTCGCGCTCGCGGCGGCCGTCGATCGGCAGCCCGGCCGCATCTTCCCCGACGTGATCGGCAAACTGGCCGCGCGGCACGGCGACCGGCCCGCGCTGCTTTCGCGTCACGAGACCCTGTCGTTCGCCGGGCTGGCGGAGCGCTCCAACCTGTACGCCCGCTGGGGGCTCGCGCGGGGGATCAGGCCGGGCGACCGGGTGGCGCTGCTGATGCCCAACCGCCCCGACTACCTCGCGGCGTGGATCGGCCTCACCCGCGTGGGCGGCGTCGTGGCGCTGCTCAACACCAATTTGACGGGCACGGGCCTCGCCCATTGCGTGCGCGCCGCGGCCCCCGCCCACGCGATCGTGGCCGCGTCCCTCGAAACCGCCTGGCGATCGGCCGAGCCGCACCTGGGCGCGGACGCGCCGGCGCTCTGGCTGCGCGGAGAGGAGGCCGGGACGCGCGACTTCGCGGGCCTGTCGGACGCGCCGCTCGACGTGGGCGAGCGCCCGGCCCTCACCACGGCCGACCCGGCGCTGCTGATCTACACGTCCGGCACCACGGGCCTGCCCAAGGCGGCCCGCGTGAGCCACCACCGCGTGATGATGTGGAGCCACTGGTTCGCGGGCCTGATGGGCGTCGGGCCCGACGACCGGATGTACGACTGCCTGCCGCTCTACCATAGCGTCGGCGGGCTGGTGGCCCCGGGCGCGGCGCTGGTGGGCGGCGGCTCGGTCGTGGTGGCCGAACGCTTCTCGGCCGGCGGGTTCTGGGACGAGGTGGCGGCCACCGACTGCACGCTGGTGCAGTACATCGGCGAGCTGTGCCGCTACCTGCTGAAGACCGCGCCGTCCATGGCCGACCGGGGGCACCGCGTCCGGCTCGCCTGCGGCAACGGCCTCGGCGCCGACGTGTGGGAGCCGTTCAAGGAACGGTTCGGCCTGCCCCGCATCCTGGAATTCTACGCCGCCACCGAGGGGAACTTCTCGCTCTACAACGTGGAGGGCAAGCCGGGCGCGATCGGCCGCGTGCCGGGATTTTTGGCGGGGCGGTTCGCCCCCGCCATCGTCCGGCACGATCCCGACACCGGCCTGCCCGCGCGGGGGCCGGACGGTTTCTGCCTGCGCTGCCCCACGGGCGAGGCGGGCGAGGCCATCGGGCGGATCGCGGCTGCCGACGGCACCCGCTCGGGCCGGTTCGAGGGGTACACGGCCGCGGCCGACAGCGAGCGGAAGGTGCTGCGCGACGTGTTCGCGCCCGGCGACAGCTGGTTCCGCACGGGCGACCTGATGCGGCTGGACACGCAGGGCTATTTTCATTTCGTCGACCGGGTCGGCGACACGTTCCGCTGGAAGGGCGAGAACGTGTCCACCACCGAGGTCGCGGAGGTGGTCGCGACCTGTCCGGGCGTGGCGGAGGCCTGCGTCTACGGCGTGAGCGTGCCGGGCGCGGACGGACGCGCCGGCATGGCGGCCCTGGTGCCGGGCGAGACCTTCGATCCGGGCGTGCTGCACCGCCACCTGGCCGAGCGCTTGCCCGCCTACGCGCGGCCCGTGGTCCTGCGCCTGTGCGACGGGTTCGCGGTCACGGAAACTTTTAAGCGGAAGAAGGCCGCGCTGGCCGCGGAGGGCTTCGATCCGGGTAGGATCGCGGACCCGCTGCTGCTCGCCGGGCCGGACGGCTACGTACCGCTCGACGCCGCGCTTTACGAGCGGGTCGTCCAGGGCGAGCTCAGGCTGTGAGGCGGACGGGCCGTCACGCCAGTCGTCCCGACGCCGCGCCCACCAGGAGCAGCACGCCGAGCGCCACGCGATAGATCACGAAGGGCCAGGCCGAGAAGCGCTCAAGCATCCGCATCAGCAGGAAGATGGCCGCGAACGACGAGATCGTGCCCACCACGAGGCCCACGGCCAGCACCGACCAGCCGTGCCCTTCGAGGTGCGCCTTGTGGAGCTCGTAGATCTCCTTGAGCCCCGCGAGCGCGATCGCTGGCAGGCCGAGCAGGAAGGAGAAGCGCGCCGCCTCCTCGCGCTTGAGGTCGAGGAACAGCGCCGCGGTCAGCGTCGAGCCCGAGCGCGACACGCCCGGGATCAGCGCGCCCACCTGTGCCACGCCCACCACCAGGGCGTCGAGCAGGCTCATGTCGCCCAGCGTCCGCCGGTGGCGGCAGTAGAGCTCGGCGATGGCGAGCAGCGCGCCCATGACGAGGCAGGCGACGCCGATCACCGGCAGGCTCCGCAACTGCGACCCGCAGGCGTTGAGGCGCGACGACAGCGCCAGCCCCCCCAGAACGATCGGCACGGTGGCGAGCACGACCCACACCGCGAAGCGGAACTCCCAGGAGGAGAAGTCGCGCCGCGCCACGGCGCCGATCGAGCCTCCCACCAGTGCCCGCACGTCGGTCCAGAAATAGGTCACCACCGCGGCGAGCGCCGCGAGTTGCAGCGCGGCCGAGAAGGCGGAGCCCGGGTCCTGCCAGCCGAGCAGCGCGGGCACGACGCGCATGTGCGCCGTGGACGAGATCGGCAGCAGTTCGCTCAGGCCCTGGACCACGCCCAGAAACGCCACCTTGGCGTAGCCCAGGCCCACGAAGCCCGTGTCGAGCCCTTGGGTGCATGCGTCCGCCATGGTCGAGCCTTTCGCGCGCGGGACCCCGACGGGTTTGCCGGAGGAGGTCTTCAGGGTTGGTTAAGCCTGCTCGGCTTCGGGCTCGCCGTCGCGGAAATAAGGTTCGACCACGCCCTTGAGCTTGATCGTCATGGCGTTGCCGAACCGGTCCTTGGCCTTGCCGGCCGTCACCTTGATCCAGCCCTCGCTGACGCAATACTCGTCGACGTTGGTCTTCTCCTTGCCGTCGAACTTGATGCCCACGCCGCGCTCCAGGGCGTCGGCGTCGTGGTAGGGGCTGTCGGGGTTGACGGACAGGCGGTCGGGAAGAATGTCGGTCATGGTTTCTCGTTTCGCGTCCTCGGCAGCCTGGGGTGGCTTGGCCGGGGTCGGCGCGGGAGATAGCCGGAGAGTCGCCCCCGCGCAAACCCGTGACGCGCCCGCGATGGCGGCGGGGGCCGGCGCTCCCTACCTTGATGACAGGACTCACACCCTCAAGCGCGGACCCGCCCCATGAGCGCACGCCAGGACATGATCGCCCTCCTCCGCAACCGGAAGCGGGGGTTCTCGCTGCCGCAGCCGTTCTACAACGACCCGGAATTCTTTCGGGTCGACATGGAGACGCTCTGGTACCGCGACTGGCTGTTCGCGGGCCACGACATCGAGGTGCCGAACCCGGGCGACTACTTCACCATGCAGGTGGGCGCCTACCCGCTGATCGTCATCCGCGGCAAGGACGGGCAGATCCGCGCGCTGCACAATTCCTGCCGCCACCGCGGCTCCATCATCTGCAAGACCGAACGGGGCACCGCCAAGCGGCTGATCTGCCCCTACCACCAGTGGGTCTACGAGTCGGACGGCTCGCTCATGCGCGCCCGCCATTCCGCCAAGGACTTCGACACCGCGTCCTACGGCCTCAAGCAGGCGCATTGCGAAACGGTGGGCGGCTACATCTTCGTCTGCGTGGGGCAGCACGCGCCCGACTTCGCGCCCTTCCGCGCGCAGGCGGAACCCTATCTCGCGCCGCACAAGCTGGGCCGCGACGTGAAGATCGCGACGCAGAACACCATCGTCGAGAACGGCAACTGGAAGCTCGTGTGGGAGAACAACCGCGAGTGCTACCACTGCGCCGCCAACCACCCGGAACTCTGCCGCACCTTCCCGGAAAGCCCCACCGTCACGGGCGTGCAGGGCGCGATGGGCGACCCCGTCATCCAGGCGCACTGGGACCGCTGCGAGGCGGCCGGCCTGCCCTCGCTGTTCACCATCAACCCGACGGGCCAATACCGCAACGCCCGCATGCCGCTGGTCGAGGGCGTGGTGAGCTACACCATGTCGGGCCAGGCGGCCGTCAAGCGGCCGCTGACGGACGGCGTAACGACGCCGGACATCGGCACCATGCTGATGTTCCACTATCCCTCGACGTGGAATCACGTGCTGGGCGACCACGCGATCTCCTTCCGCGTGCTGCCGCTCGACGCCACCCACACGGCGGTGACGACCAAGTGGCTGGTCCACAAGGACGCGGTCGAGGGCGTCGACTACGACCTCGCCGAGCTCACGGAGGTGTGGAACGCCACCAACGACCAGGACCGGCGCGTGGTCGAGGACAACCAGGCGGGCATCAACTCCCCCGCCTACGAGCCCGGCCCCTACATGGAGCCCGACGAGGGCGGGGTGGAGCAGTTCGTGGAATGGTACTGCAACGCCATGGACCGGGCGCTGAACGGCGACCGGGCAACACTTCGGGTGGCGTAGCGGTCCGTTCTCCCACGCCGCGACGGAGGACCTGAAAAGACAGCGGGTGGTCCAGCATCGCCGGAGCGGTATTGACGTTGTCAATACGAAGCCGTAATGTACAAGGGAATGGGGAGGTGAGACCGTGACCGCTTCAGCAATCCCCGACCCTCCTCCCGCTGCGCGCAGGAAGGCGCACAGCGAAACATCCATCAGCATGCGCATCTCCTCGCACATGCTGCAGCTGATCGACGACGCTGCGAGCCTCACGGGTAAGTCACGAACCGAATTCGTGCTGGACAGCGCGCGCCGGCACGCGGTTGACGTGCTTCTGGATCAGCGGCTCTTCCTTCTGGGCGACGAGCAGCACGACGCTTTCATGCGCGCGCTCGACGATCCGCCCCTCCCGTCCGCGCGCCTGAGAAAGCTCATGCGCGAACCTGCCCCGTGGAAGACGTAAGCGAGTTCCCGCTTCCGGGACCGGGTCTCGAGGCTCCGTGTCCCCTCACGCTCGGGCACGACCTATCCCGCTTCTCCTGCGGCCACGACGCCCTGGACGACTGGCTTCGCGTTCGCGCCCTGGAGTGCGAAGGCAAAACGGCACGAACCTTCGTGGTCGCGAAGGGGTACGCGGTGGTCGGCTACTCTTGTCTCGCGGCCGGCTCGGAGCGACGCGCGTCCATGCCGAGGAAGATACGGCACGGCCTGCCCGATCCGGTGCCGCTGACGATCATCGGCCGCTTGGCTGTCGACCGGGCGTTCCACGGCCAACGGATCGGGAGCGGCCTGCTGAAAGACGCCCTCCGCCGGGCGCTCGGCGCCGCGCAGGCCGTAGGAACACGGGCCGTCCTGGTTCACGCGATTGACCCGGAGGCCGCCGGATTCTACGCTCGCTTCGGCTTCGTCGAGTTCCCGAGCGACTCCCGGACCATGTTCCTGCCTGTGGAAACGATCGCGGCCGCCCTGACGTGAGGGCGCTGAACCCTCACCAGCCCGCCCTGTCGGGCACCCTTTCCCGCTCGCGCGCTGTACCATTCACACATCTCGGCACGTTGCCGTTTCTGCCCTTCTCCCGCCTGGGCGGGAGAAGGTGGCCGACAGGCCGGATGAGGGTGGGGCCACGCGCGACAGCCCCCTCATCCGCCCTGTCGGGCACCTTCTCCCCGGAGGAGCGAAGGGAAGAACGGCCCGGCCGTGAAGATGGGTGAATCTTACAGCCCGCTCGCGCGGGAGAGGGGTAGAACCCCGCTACTCGGCCGCGAGCGGCACGGCGTGCGCCACCACGGCGTCGCACACGTCGTCCACCACGCGCTCGACGAGGGCGCGGTCGTCGCCCTCGCCCATGACGCGGATCACCGGCTCGGTGCCGGAGGGGCGGATGACGAGCCGGCCGCCCGCGCCCAGCCGCTCCCGCGCCTTCTCGATGATCGTCGCGAGTCCCGCCTGGGCGAGCGGCTGGCCGCCGCCGTAGCGCACGTTCTTGAGCACCTGCGGCAGGGGATCGAAGCGGTGGCACACCTCGCTCACCGGTTTGTTGGCGCGCTTGACCACCGCCAGCACCTGCAGGGCCGCCACCAGGCCGTCGCCCGTGGTGGAATAGTCCGACAGGATGATGTGGCCGGACTGCTCGCCGCCCACGTTGTAGCCGTGCGCCCGCATGTGTTCGAGCACGTGGCGGTCGCCCACCGCCGTGCGGATGGTTTCCAGGCCGAGGGAGCCGAGATAGCGCTCCAGCCCGAGGTTGGACATCACCGTGGTGACGAGGCCGGGGCGGGCGAGGCGGCCGTCCTCCTTCCAGCTCTCCGCCACGACGGCCATCAGCTGGTCGCCGTCGATGACGTTGCCCTTCTCGTCGACCATGATGAGGCGGTCGGCGTCGCCGTCGAGCGCGATGCCGACGTCGGCGCGCATCTCGCGCACCTTGCACACCAGCGCCTCGGGCGCGGTGGAGCCCACGTTGTGGTTGATGTTGAAGCCGTCGGGCTCGACGCCGATGGAGAACACCTCGGCGCCGAGCTCCCACAGCGCCTCGGGCGCGACCTTGTAGGCAGCGCCGTTGGCGCAATCCACCACCACGCGCAGGCCGTCAAGCGACAGGTTGCGCGGCATCGTGCGCTTGGCGAACTCGACGTAGCGGGCGTGCACGCTCTCGATGCGCTTGGCCCGGCCGAGCGCGCGGGACTTCGACAGCCGGGACGACAGGTCGGAGCCGAGCAGCCGCTCGATCTCGGCCTCGACCTCGTCGTTGAGCTTGAAACCGTCCGGTCCGAACAGTTTGATGCCGTTGTCCTCGAAAGGGTTGTGCGAGGCCGAGATCATCACGCCCACATCGCAGCGCATGGAGCGCGTCAGCATGGCGACCGCGGGGGTGGGCACGGGGCCCAGCAGCAGCACGTCCATGCCGACCGAGGTGAAGCCGCCCACCATGGCGTATTCGATCATGTAGCCCGAGAGCCGCGTGTCCTTGCCGATCACGACGCGGTGGCGGTGGTCGCCGCGCTGGAACAGCAGCCCCGTGGCCTGGCCGACCTTCATGGCGAGGTCGGGCGTGATGACGCCGTTGGCGCGCCCGCGGATGCCGTCGGTTCCGAAATAACTGCGACCCATACCTGCCGGCCTCCTGGTGCCCTCGGGGGGATCAGCGTCGATCCCGAATAAGGAATTTTTAAAGGCTGGGGGTTCACAATTTGTAAACACAATTGACAGCCAGTCTCCCCGCCCGGTGCGAACCCGGTTCGGCGAGGGGGCCGGACCGAAGGGATGGAAGGATCCAAGGCCATGTCGGACGGATCGCAAACGTGGGGCGGCGTGAGCGCCGACCGGAGCTTCGTGCCGCGGACCCGGGCGCTGGGTCACCGCCTGCTGGGCGGCCCGCCGGTCGCGGTGGCGGCCCGGCTCGTCTTCGCGTCCCTGGTCGTGGGGGCCGCCATGATCTGGCTGCGCATCGAGCCCACCGACGTGCTGGTCGCCGTCGCCAACTTCGCCCACCACCTCTACGTCATGGGGTTCCTGGCCGCGGGGCAGCTCGGGCGCTACGCGCTCGCGGGCGCCGCGATCGTGGTGCCGCTCTGGATCGTGGCGCGGCTCCTGAGTTTTCGCGGGACGCGCTGATCCTCCGTCACGGCCCGCGCGCCGCGACGGGGACCGCCCTCGAATCGAAGCGCGCGGCGGGCCGCGGCGACACCCGGGTCGCGAGCAGCGCGGCCGCGAGACCCAGCAGCGCCGCGCCCATCAGCCACAGCCCCGCCACCGCCTTGTCGCCCGACGCCTGGCTGAGCCACGTGCAGACCGCGGGCGTGAAACCGCCCAGCGCGGTCGCGAGACTGTAGGCCAGCGAGAAGCCCGAGCCGCGCACGGCCGGCGGCATAATCTCGGTCAGATAAACCACCATGGCGCCGTTGTAGCTGCCATACAGGAACGACAGCCACAGCAGCGCGCTCAGGAAGCGCCCGAAACTCGGCGCCGCCACCAGCCAGTGCAGCACCGGGTAGGCGGTGGCGAGCGTGAGGAGCGTGAAGGCGAGGAGCAGCGGGCGCCGCCCGACCCGGTCCGACAGGGCGCCCATCACGGGCAGCCAGACCAGGTTCGACACGCCCACCGCGAGCGTCGCCACCAGCCCGTCGGTCGCGCTCAGGTGCAGGCTCTCGCGCCCGAAGGTCGGCGTGTAGATGGTGATGAAGTAGAACGACACGGTGGTCATCGCCACCAGCATCACGCCGATGCCCACGAGGCGCCAGTCGGCGAGCAGCGAGGCCCACACCTCGGGCAGCGTGGCGGGCTTCTCCCGGCGGCCGAGGAACTCGTCCGTTTCGGCCAGCGTGCTGCGCAGGACGAACAGCACGGGCACGATGGCGCAGCCGACCAGCAGCGGCACGCGCCAGCCCCAGGCCTCCATGTCCTCCGCCGACAGGGTGCGGGTCAGCGCCACGCCGAGCAGGGCGCCCACGATCACGGCCACCTGCTGGCTGGCCGACTGCCACGCCACCGTGAAACCCTTGCGGCCGGGGGCCGCGATCTCGGCCAGGTAGACCGACACGCCGCCCAGTTCGGCGCCGGCCGAGAACCCCTGCACGAGCCGCCCCAGCACGACGACGACGGGCGCCGCGACCCCGATCGTGGCGTAGCCCGGCGTCAGCGCGACCGACAGCGTCCCCAGGGCCATGAGGCCCAAGGTCAGCAGGAGCCCGGCCCGTCGCCCGTTCCGGTCGATGAAGCCGCCCAGCACCAGGGCGCCCAGGGGGCGCATCAGGTAGCCCACCCCGAAGGTCGCGAGCGAGGCCATGAGCGAGGCGAACGGATCCTTGGCGGGGAAGTAGGCGCGGCCGATCGCGGCCGCATAGAGCCCGAAGACGAAGAAGTCGTACATCTCCAGGAAGTTGCCGCTGGACACCTGGACCACGGGCCTGATCCTGTCCCAGCGCGTCGCGCCCGCCTGTGCCGCCACGTCAGTCCTCCCGATCCCGGATTTTGAGCAAGTCTAAGACGTAGCCGCCCGAAACGGAATGCCGACCCGTCCCATGACAAACCGCGGGCCGTATGGGATAGGTCAGTGATGACTTATTGTTTGTCTGGATCAACACGCAGCCTCGTCCGCACGGGGTAGGCCCCCGATGACCGACCCAGCCAGCTCCGAAGCCCGCCACAGAACCAAGATGGCCCACCGCAAGGCCGTGCAGGACGCCGAGGTAGCCTCCAAGCCGATCGCCGAGAAGGCGTTGCTGATCGTTCACACGGGAGCGGGCAAGGGCAAGACCACGGCAGCCTTCGGCCTGCTGCTCCGCGCGCTGGGCCAGGGCTGGGGGGTGGGCGTCGTGCAGTTCATCAAGGGCGCGTGGGACACGGGCGAGCGCCGGGTGCTGGAAGCGCTGCCGGGCGTGCGCTGGCACACGATGGGCGAGGGCTTCACCTGGGACACGCAGGACCGCGCCCGCGATGTGGCCGCCGCCGCCGCCGCCTGGGCCAAGGCGCGCGAGCTGATGGCCGACCCCGCGGTCCGCCTGCTCGTGCTGGACGAGCTCAACATCGCGCTGCGCTACGACTACCTCGACTTGGCCGAGGTGCTGGCCGTCCTGAAGGACCGCAGGGCCGACCTCCACGTCGTCGCCACGGGCCGCAACGCCAAACCCGAGCTGGTCGCGCTGGCCGACCTCGTGACCGAGATGGTGGCGCAGAAGCACCATTTCGCGGCGGGCGTGAAGGCGCAGGCCGGCATCGAGTTCTGAGCATGCCCGCGCGCGCCCTCATGGTGCAGGGCACCGGCTCGGACGTGGGCAAGAGCCTGATCGTGGCGGGCCTGTGCCGCGCCTTCGCGCGCCGTGGCCTCGCGGTGCGACCCTTCAAGCCGCAGAACATGTCCAACAACGCGGCCGTCACCGCCGACGGCGGCGAGATCGGCCGCGCCCAGGCGCTGCAAGCGCGCGCCGCCGGGGTGGCGCCCTCCGTCCACATGAACCCGGTGCTGCTGAAGCCGCAGAGCGAGGTGGGGAGCCAGGTCGTGGTGCAGGGCCGCGTGATGGGCAACGCCAAGGCGCGCGAGTACCAGGGCTGGAAGCCGCGTCTCATGGCCTCCGTGCTCGAAAGCTTCGCGATCCTGCGCGCCGAGGCCGACCTCGTGGTGGTGGAGGGCGCGGGCAGCGCGGCGGAAGTCAACCTGCGCGCCAACGACATCGCCAACATGGGCTTCGCGCGCGCCGCGACCGTGCCCGTGGTGCTGCTGGGCGACATCGACCGGGGCGGCGTCATCGCGCAGCTCGTGGGCACGGGCGCGGTGCTCGACCCCGCCGACGCCGCGACCGTCGTGGGCTTCCTGGTCAACAAGTTCCGCGGCGACCCGGCGCTGTTCGCGGACGGGATGCGGCTCGTGGCCGAGCGCACCGGCTGGGCCCCGCTCGGCCTGATCCCGCATTTCGCCGAGGCCCGGCGCCTGCCCGCCGAGGACGCGATGGCGCTCCACGCCGCGACGGCGGCCCGCCCGCGCGGGGGCCGCGTTACGGTGGCGGTGCCGCTGCTGCCGCGCATCAGCAATTTCGACGACCTCGACCCCCTCGCGCTGGAGCCCGGCGTCGACGTGGTCCTGCTGCGCTCGGGCGAGCCGCTGCCGCCCGCGACCGACCTGGTGATCCTGCCCGGCTCCAAGGCGACGCTGGCCGACCTCGCAGACCTGCGGCGGTTCGGCTGGGACCACGACATCCTGGCGCACGCGCGGCGCGGCGGCCGGGTGCTGGGCCTGTGCGGCGGCTACCAGATGCTCGGCCGCTCGGTCGCCGATCCGGACGGCGTCGAGGGCCCGCCGGGCGAGGCGCCCGGCCTGGGCCTGCTCGACGTCACCACCGTGCTGGGCGGCCCCAAGCTGCTGCGGCCCGTGACGGGCGCGTCGGTCACGGACGGGGTGGGATTTTCGGGCTACGAGATGCACGTGGGCCGGACCGATGGCCCCGACCGAATCCGTCCCCTGCTGCGCTTCGCGGACGGCAGCGCGGAGGGCGCCGGCTCGGCCGACGGCCGGATCACGGGCGCCTACGTGCACGGGCTGTTCGCCCACGACGGCCAGCGCGCCGCCTGGCTGGCGCGGCTGGGCGCCCCCGCCTCCGGGCTGGACTACGAGGCGGACGTGGACCGCGTGCTCGACGCGCTCGCGGCCCACCTGGAGCGCCACGTCGACCTCGATCGGCTGCTGGCCTTGGCGCGGTAGCGTTCCGGGCGCGGCGGGGTGCCCTACCCCACAATCGCGGCCAGCGTCGCCAGCACGCCCCACTGCACCGCGCAGGACGCGCGATACAGGCGAAGCCCGCGCCGGATATCTTCCGCCGTCACCGCCGCGCGGCCCCGGCCCATGTACGCCACCTCCGCCCGCTCGGTCCCGTACACGCGCGGGCCGCCGATGCTGAGGCCCAGCGCGCCGGCCAGCGCGGCCTCGGGCCAGCCGGCGTTGGGGGAACGATGGGCGGAAGCGTCGCGCCGCACGGCACGCAGGGCCTCGGCCGCCCGGTCGCCCGTCAGCAGGCAGGCGAGCACGATCCACAGCGCCGACAGCCGCGAGGCGGGCAGGTTGACGAGGTCGTCCAGCCGCGCCGCGGCCCAGCCGTAGGCGCGGTGACGTTCCGTCCTGTGGCCCACCATGCTGTCGGCGGTGTTGATCGCCTTGTAGAGCGCGGCCCCCGGCAGGCCGCCCAGCGCCATCCAAATGGCCGGGGCCACAACGCCGTCGGAAAAATTCTCAGCCAGGCTTTCCAGCGCGGCGCGGCCGACGGCGCCCTCGTCCAGCGTCGCGGGGTTGCGCCCCACGATGTGGGACACGGCGCGCCGCCCCCCCTCCAACCCGTCGCGGTCGAGCGCGCGCGCGACGGCGCGGACGTGGGCGTCGAGGCTGCGCTGGGCTGGCAGCGTGGCGCAGAGCGCGGCGAGCCCGGCCAGGCCCGCCCAGCTTCCCCCGAGCATCCCCTGGAGCGCCAGCGCGGGCAGCGCGGTCGCGGCGAGCAGCAGCAGTTCGGCCGCGACACCCGCGCCGCGCCGCGCCGAAAACGAAGCGCCGGCCCGGTTGAGCCGGGTTTCGAGCGCCGCAATCACTCGGCCCATCCAGGTCACGGGATGGCCGATCCACCGGTAGAGCGCGTCCGGGTAGCCCAGCAGGGCCTCGAGCGCCAGGGCCGCGCAGGTCAGAGGGAGCGTCCCGTGCGAACTGGAAATCGAGGGCCACGTCATG
This sequence comes from uncultured Lichenihabitans sp., assembly GCA_964243405.1. Taxonomy (GTDB): domain Bacteria; phylum Pseudomonadota; class Alphaproteobacteria; order Rhizobiales; family Beijerinckiaceae; genus Lichenihabitans. The sequence goes on from CAXTFJ010000015.1 coordinate 48,452, forward strand.
GGTCGGGCGAGGCTTAAGGGGCTCTCCCGCCCAAGTCCACCGGACGGGCCGCGTAGAAGATTTCGCGACCCCGCGAGGTCGTTCAATCGGCCCGAGCTTCAACGACTGGCGGCGTTCTGATCCGAAGCAGCATTTGCTCGTCGCACGCCTGTTCGGCGAAACTGCGGCTCACCTCACGCGATCCGCTCGGCGATCTGGTCCAGGCTGTTCTGGTGCAGGATCACCCGGGCCGCCCTGCCGTCTTCGCCGGGCTCGAAGGTCAGCTGGGCGCCGACGCACTTGTAGAAAAACGTCCAGTCCGAGGTCGGGAACACGCGGTAGGCCTTCTGTCCGCTCAGTTGGACCAGCAGCCGGTCTCCCGAGGCCACAACGTCGAAGATCTGGCTGGGCGTCAGGCGGTACGTTCCGGTCAGTCGGAGCAGGTGCGCCGGGTCGGCCGGCACCTCCGTGCGGTACCACAGGAGCCGGAACCGCGTGTCGAGGATGTGGAGCCCGAGGTCGGCCGTGATCTCCATCATCGCATTGCTCAGCACCACGACGCCGCGGTCCCACACCGGCAGGCATCCGAGGTGGGAGCGGAACCCGCCGGTGCCCCCGGCATGGGCGTACAGCAGGCCACCGTCCGGATGCGGCGTCCCGAAACCGAGGCCGCCGTCCTGGCGCGCCTTCGTCAGGCTCGCCAGAGCGGTGGCGAGCGGCGACGCGGTCGGTTGGCGAAGCGCGTCGACGAACTGCAGCATGTCGGCGGCGCTCGACCGGAAGGCTCCGGCGGCCTCCATCGCGCCGAAGCGCCAGGCGGGAATGGGGTCGAGCGCGTCGTCGTGGCCGGTCGCGACCGTGGGTGCTAGGTGCGGTGGAACGGCGATGACCGTTCGGTGCATGGCGAGGGGCGCGAGGACCCGGGACCGCACCAGGAGCTCGAAAGGGGTGGTCGCACGGAGCGCCAGGGCGTGCCCGAGCAGGCCGTAGCCGAGGTTGGAGTAGGCCTCGACGTCACCGGGGGTCCGCGTGAGGTCGTGGCCGGCCAGGAAGGCGTAGAGCATGTCCGGCGTGTAGGTCTTGGCCGGATCGGTTTGCAGGTCCAATCCGAAGTTCGCCGGCATGCGCGGCAGGCCCGAGCGATGGCGGGCGAGATCGAGGAGCGTGATCGGCCGCCCGTTGCGCGCCGGCACGCGGACACCTCCCGGCAGGAGGTTTCCGACGGGCTCGTCGAGCGCTGCTTCGCTCTTGTCGACCATGTCGGCCAGGACCAGGGCGGTGAACAGCTTGGTGATCGAGCCGATCTCGAACAGCGTGTCGGCGTCGACCGGGTGGGCCATCGTGGCGTCCGTGTGGCCATGCGCGACGACGCGGCGTCCCGCCCCATCCGCGAGGCCGACCACCAAGCCTCTGCTCAAGCGATGAGCATCGACCCGCTTGGCGAGCAGCCGACGAATCTTGTCATCGGTCGGGAGGCTCGGGGGAAGGCTGTCGGTCATGCGGGCGTCCTCCGATCGCCGACGTGGACGCCGACCGCGCCGGTGCAGGCCTCAGACGACGTGCTGGACCCACCCGTAGGGGTCCGCCGAGACACCGCGCTGGAGGTCGGTGAGGGCCGTGCGGAGCCCCACCGTGACCTCGCCCGCCACCGTCCCTCCGCCGATCGCGAAGCTGCCGTCCGGCGTCTTCACGGCGCCGATCGGGGTGATGACGGCGGCGGTGCCGCACGCGAAGGCCTCGCGCAGGTGCCCGCTTGCGGCGTCCTCCCGCCACTGCTCGAAGGCGTAGGGCTGTTCCCGCACGAGCCGTCCGTCGCGGCGCGCCATGGTGATCACCGCGTCGCGCGTGATGCCGGGCAGGATGGTGCCTCCGAGCGGGGGCGTGCTCAACGACCCGTCGTCGAACACGAAGAAGACGTTCATGCCGCCGAGTTCCTCGACCCAGCGGCGCTCCGCCGCGTCGAGGAAGACCACCTGGTCGCAGCCGTGCCGCGCCGCTTCGGCCTGGGCGAGCAGGCCGGCCGCGTAATTGCCACCGCATTTCGCGGCGCCCGTGCCGCCGGACGCCGCCCGCGTGTACTCCTGCGAGGCCCAGACCGTGACGGTCGCGGCGCCGGCCTTGAAGTAGGAGCCGACCGGCGAGGCGATCACCATGTAGGTGTATTCCGCCGACGGCCGCACGCCGAGAAAGGCCTCGGTGGCGAACATGAAAGGTCGTATGTAAAGGCTGCCGCCCGCGGCCGTGGGCAGCCAGTCCCGGTCGGCCACGACCAGGCGCTTGACCGAGTCCACGAAGAGCTCCTCGGGCAGCGGCGGCATGGCCAGACGCACCGCCGATTGCGCGAACCGCCTCGCGTTGGCGTCCGGGCGGAACAGGGACGCGCCGCCATTGGCCGTCGAATAGGCTTTCAGCCCCTCGAACACCTCCTGCGCGTAGTGCAGGACGGCCGCGGCCGGGTCCATCTGGATGGGCGCGCGGGCCTCGACCCGGGCGTCGTGCCATCCGCGACCCTCGGTGTAGTTGATCACGACCATGTGGTCGGTGAAGACCCGTCCGAACCCCGGATCGGCGAGGAGGTCCGCGCGACGCTCGGCCGCCACCGGCGAGGCATGGCGGTGGATGGGAAACGGATGGCGGTCTGCACCGGTCGTTTGTGTGGACATGGGGAGCTCGTTGGTGCTGGATTTCGGGAAATCCTACGAGCTTATCGGCGCGTCGACTAGGCTCGGCACCGGGTGGCGCGACGGGGCGGTGCCGGGGTTCGCGCCGGGCGCCTCGCCACCATCCAGGTGTCCCGCCCCCGGAGCCCGCCATTGACCGTTCCGCCCCGTTTCGGCTCTGCTTGGCGAAGCGGTCTTGCGGAGATCCAGCGATGTATTCGGGTCCGATCATCGATCCCCACCATCACCTGTGGGACCTGTCCCTGGGAAAGCATCCGTGGCTTTCCCCCGCCGATCCCACCGTCCAGGCGCTGGCAGGCCTCGAGACCATCGCGCACGATTACCTCGTCGAGGACTACGTCCGCGACTCCGCCGGGCAGACGGTCGTGGCGACCGTCCACATCGAGGCGCTCTGGGCCGGCGACCCGGTGGGCGAGACACGCTGGCTTGAAACCCTCGACAAGCGCCGGGGTATCGCGCTCCGCTACGTGGCGGGCGCTTCGCTCGGCAAGCCCGGTTCGGCGAAGGTGATCGCCGAGCAGGCCGGCTTCGACCGGGTCGTGGGCGTGCGCGGCATCCTGAGCTGCCATCCCGATCCGTCGAAGAGCTTCGTTTCCGACCCCAACCTCGCCTACGACGCGGATTGGCGGCGGGACGTCGGCGTGCTGGCCGAATAGGCTTGATCTACGCCCTATAGAATATTGTCGACGCCGACATGTGGCGAGCGGGATCGCGCCCTCACTACTTTTTAGAAATGCGATTTTGCGTTCGCCTGCCGCAAGTAGCTCCTGCTAGGCAGCAGTGGGTTTCATCACCCGAGCAATAAAATCGGCCCGCGTATTGAAAACCGGAAACGGCGGGGTTGGGATTGGAGCGTTTAGGAAACCACATAGCGGGGCCCCGCCTTCACCGACTGCAGAACCCAGCAGTCGCTCACGAGGGATCACAGCCTTCACGCTCTCAGTTTGACGACGAAAGTAGTCCGTCATGAATGCGCGATCATGCATGTGAGCCGCGAACGACCTGGTGAAGCTCTCGAAATAGTCCAACGGCAGGCTCCGCTCACCCGACGACTTCGCGCGTGCTGCGGGGCTTTCTTTTGAAAAAATGGTCGCTTGGGTGGACTCGAACCAATCGTCAGGATCGCGCATCGTATGCACAACCTTGGCGTCAGGGTAGAACTCTGCCAATTGTTGCCAATAGGCTGCCGCAGGGAAATCAACTGCTGACCGATAGTTTGCGAAAATCAGCTCCCATTTCGGCTCGCTTCGAGCCGCCTCGACCCAAAGCTTCATCGCCTCTGGGCGACCAATGTCCTCCTGCAAATGATGACAAGGCCCGAAGCCTAGCAAATTAAGGCCGACTTGAAGAGATTTTGTGCCTGTGCGGCCAAGCCCAGAACCAATTACCTTGAGCATCACGTGCCTTTTTATTCTTCCAGAATATTTACGGAAGCGGAATCGAACTTCGCTATTAAATGCAGCACGCTTATGGCCGTCCGCATACCACTCTGTGTTACGCGGGTAAATTGAAGTTACCGATGTAATATGGCCCTCTTCGCTGGTCGAGACCGCCAAGTCATCGCGGCCGCGGTCCTCGACTGGTGCGGCCTGCGCTGACCCGCTCCACCTTAGCTCAGGGCCGGGTCAAGGTCCGGAACGCCACCGCGAGGCGCCTCACCCCCTCGGCGAGGCGGTCGGGCGGGTTGAGCGTGAAGTTGAGGCGGATGGCGCCGCGATACCGCCCCGCGGGGTCGAACACGCTCGACGGGGCGATGCAGACCCCGGCCTCCAGGGCGAGCCCGAGCAGGCGGTCGGTGTCGACCGCGGGGTCCTTGGCGGTCGCCCACACGAACATGCCGCCGACCGGCACCTCCCAGTCGAGCCGGTCGCCCAGGTGGGCCGACAGCGCCGCGCAGAGCGCGTCGCGGCGTTCGCGGTAGAGGGCAAGCACCGTGGGCCGTATCCGCTCCACGAGCCCAGCGTCCAACGCCGCCAGGGCGACGCGCTGCGTGAGGCCGCTGGTGCACATGTCCGAGCCCTGCTTGGCGACCGTCAGGGCCTCGATGAGGGCGGGAGCGGCCACGACCCAGCCGACCCGGAGGCCGGGGACGATCTCCTTGGACAGCGTCCCCATATAGACGAGCGGCCCGTCGTAGGCCGCGCCGGTCTGCTGGCGGCCGGACAGCTCGATCATGCGGGGCAGCGGAAGCCCGTCGTAGGTGAGGGTGCCGTAGGGGTCGTCCTCGACCAGCCACGTGCCCGTCGCGTGCGCGGCGTCGACCAGGGCCTGGCGCATCGCCAGGCCGACCAGCCGCCCGGTCGGGTTGGAGAAGTTGGGAACGGTGTAGGCGAACTGCGCTCCCGCCAGGAGCCGCACGGGATCGAAGGCCGGGTCGTCGAGGATCAGCGTGCGGTAGACCGGATGGCGGGTCCGCCACGCATCCAGGGCCCCCAGGTAGGTGGGGAACTGCCCCGCGATCACGCCGCCCTCGTCGAGCAGCACTTTTCCGAGCAGGTCCAGGCCCTGCATGCCGCCCGAGGTGACGAGGACGTTCTCGCGAGCGAGGGGCAGGTCCGGCGCGCTGAAGCGTTTCGCGAGCGCGTCGCGAAGTTCGGGCAGCCCCTCGATCGGCCCGTAGCCCAGCGTTTCCCGCGGATATCGCTCAATGACCTGCCGCGCGAGGTGGCCGAGGTCCGCCACGGGATAGGTTTCGGGCGCCGGCAGTCCGCCGGCCATGTTGATCAGCCCCTCCACCCGTAATTACCCAGGGGGTGGATGGCGTTGGCCTCCGCTTGGGGGCTGCGGCGGGC
>CAXTFJ010000016.1:0-26643 GCA_964243405.1 uncultured Lichenihabitans sp.
CAAGCTGCGCAAGAAGCTCGCCAACGCGAGCCACGGCCGCAACTTCATCGAGACGATCTGGGGCCGCGGCTACGTGCTGCGCGACGGCGTCGCGGACATGCCGGCGATGGCGGGCTGACGCGCGACCTAGGACCAGAAATACCAATCGCAGCCGGGCGGGCTTTCCTAAGGACACCGAGTTCATAGCGATGCTTCGGCGCACGCGGGGGACCGGTCGCCGAGGGTTGGAGCGTCACGATCACCCGAGCCGGTAGTCAAAGGCGCCAGGGGTCGCGGGATGTGCCGACCGCCGGCGCATCTGATCTCGATACCTCGCAGGCGCTCGGGAGGTCCCGCTGCGATAGTGCCGGGGACATACTGGCCGTCGTCTCGAGCATTTGCTGAGACGTGTGCCAAACCGCTGTAGGCGGACGGAGCGAGCGGCGTCGGCATGGCCACATCCCGCGGCCTAGGTCCGGCACGAGCCTGTTCCGACGAGCGGAGGGATGGGCAGCGCGTCGCCGATCCGCCCGTCGCGCACCCTTTCAGAATGATTTCTCACGCGGGTCGACCAGGCACGAGGTCCGGCGCCAGAAGCTGCATTTGGCTCATGAGTTGAATTACAACACAACTTCAATGAAGTACGAGTTCATGGTTTTGTTCTGGATGGCGCGCCATTACCGGTCAAAACTGGGCACCGTGGAGCAAGTATCCGACCTCTCCTGGAAAGGTACTGGATGAGGTGCGCCGGCATGCGCCTGCCTCGGAGGAGGTCGGCGAAGGACCTCATCGGCACGGGCTCGTAGCGGACCGGACGATGTCGCACGCCGGGTGGGCGATCACTTCTCGCTCGTGTCGTAATGGCTTACCTCGACAAGGTTGCCGTCAGGGTCGCGGACGTTGACGGAGGTCATAGGGCCTTGAGCGCCGGTGCGCGCGACCGGTCCCTCCTCGATCGTGACACCGCAGGCCGACAGGCGCGCCTGCACCGCCCCGACGGAGGCCCAGGTGATCAGGTAGAAGTCGCCAGCGCCGGGCGGCGGATGAAGCGCCCTTCGGATTGAGGGTTCGGCCCGTCTCGTGGACGTTGATCCTGCCGTGGCCAAACATCAGGGCGGTCGGTTTGTCGGGAATATCGACGCGTTCGAGCCCGAGGACGCGGCTGTAGAATTCGCAGGTCGCCTCCAGCGAGGCGACCGTCAGGACGAAATGGTCGACCCTGTGGACCAGGGGCGGTTCGCGCGTTATCAGCCGATCCCGCGCATCCACCTGGCGATCTTGGGCCAGGTCTCGCGAACCGTGCGGTGGGACATGAAGAGGCCGACGTGGCCGCCGGGGACGGTTTCCTTGACGATCTGATCCGGACGGGTCCCGAGCCGGCCCGAGGCTTCCAGCACCTGGGGCGCGGGCGTGATGTCATCGTGCTCGCCAGCCAGGAGGTAGGCGGGGCAGGTCACGTCCCCGAGCCCGACGCGCTTCCCCAGTGCGGTGAAGCGGCCCTCGTGGAAGAGGTTTTGGCGGAAGAGGTCGTCCACCACCTGCAGGTACCAGGGGCCGGGCAGGTCGATGGGATGCTCGAACCAGGCGGAGAACAGCTCCAGCCGGCGGCGGTACTCGGTATCGTCGATGTTCTCGTAGAGGCGGATGTAGCGCTCCACGTACTGCTCGAACGGGTGCATGGCCTTGAAGCCCTGCAGCATGGTCTTGCCGCGCAGCCGCCCGCCGCCCCAGAACACCAGCTGCTGGTAGAAGACGGGCGGCAGGGTGAGGACCATGCGCTTGATCCAGCCGTCGCCGGCCATGAGATCGAGCGGCGCGCCGGCCAGAACGAGGCTCGCCACTTTTTCTGGAAAACGCGCGGCGAGCATGGCCACCGCCCAGCCCCCCTGGCAAAGGCCCGCCAGATGCGCCCGCCCGCCGATGCGGTCGATGGCGACCACCAGTTCGGCCAGGTACTCGTCGATCCTGAAATGCTGCGTCTCCGCGTCCGCGCTCTTCCAGTCGGTCAGGTAGAGCGGGCCGCCGGCGTTGGCCTGCAGGCAGGCCATCAGGCTCTGGTCGTGATGGAAGTCGGCGATGGCGGAGGTGTGGCCGGCGAAGGGCGCGTGGACCAGGATGGGCACGCCGTCCGCGCCCGTGGAATAGTCCCTGAGCCGCAGGGTCTTCAGGTCGAGGATCACGCGATTGGGCGTGGCGAAGCCCGCCCGCGGTCCGATCTCCAGGCCGACCGCCTCCGCGGCCGTCTCCATCAGCCGGAGGCCCGGTCGCAGCAGCTCGCTCAGCCCTGGGTCGGGGTTCGCCATGATCGTCTCCGGTTCGGGCGGACGCGTCGGGCTCAGCGGAACAGGTTGGCCTTGGCCAGCTCGACGACCTCGTCGGCGCGCCCGTTGAGCACGGCCTTCAGCATGTACAGGGTGAACCCCTTGACCATGGTGGCGGTGACGGCGGGCGGCATGGCGAGTTCCTGGCGGCTGACCACCGCGTCCACCACTACCGGACCGTCGTGGGCGAAGGCCTCGCGGAGCTTGCCCTCCAGTTCGGCCGGGTCCTCGATCCGCACGCCCTTGATCCCCACCGCCTCCGCCAACCTGGCGAAGTCGGGATTCTCCAGCCCCGTGCCGGCGTCCAGGAAGCCGGAGGACTTCTGTTCCAGTTCGATGAAGCCGAGCGCGCCGTTGTTGAACACGATCACCTTCACCGGCAGCTTCAACTGTTTCAGGCTGAGGAGGTCGCCCATCAACATCGTGAAGCCGCCGTCGCCCGACAACGAGACCACTTGGCGACTGCGGTCCAGCGCCTGCGCCCCCATGGCCAGCGGCATGGCGCAGGCCATGGAGCCGTGCCAATAGGAGCCGACCAGCCGGCGACCGCCCTCCAGGCTGAGGTGGCGTGCGGCCCAGACGGTGGGCAGGCCCACGTCGCAGGTGAACACGGCGTCGCGCGCGGCCAGTTCGCTCGCCACCCTCGTCACGTGCTGGGGGTGGAGCCGGCCGCCCGGCTTGCCCTGGGCGAGCTCGTCGAGACCCTCGCGCGCCTTGCGGTAGTGGGCCTGCGCCTTCTGCAGGAAGCGGGCGTCCGTCTTGGCCTTCAACCGCGGCAGGAGCGCCTGCAGGGTGGCCTTCACCTCGCCCACCAGGCCGAGCTCGACGGTATGGCGCCGGCCGATCGCCTCGGGCCTGAGATCCACCTGGGCCACGTGGGTGTGGTCCGGGTAGAACTGGGGATAGGGGAAGTCCGTGCCGAGCATCAGAAGGGCGTCGCAGTCCTTCAGCGCGTGATAGCCCGACGAGAAGCCGATCAGCCCGGTCATGCCCACGTCGTAAGGATTGTCGGGCTCCACCGCCGTCTTACCGCCGAGCGCGTGGACGATCGGCGACTTCAGCATCTCGGCAAGGTGCAGCAGGTCCGCCTTCGCTCCGGCGCATCCGCCGCCGCAAAGAAGGGTGATGCGCTCGGCCCCGTTCAGGAAGCCGGCCAGGGCATCGAGCGCGGCGTCGTCCGGCCGAACCACGGGTGCGGGTAGCAGCAAGCCTGCGGCCGGCGTTTGGGGCCGGTCTCCCGCGGGCAGGAGCGCCACGTCGCCGGGGATCACCACCACGCACACGCAGCGCTCGGCCACGGACCGGCGGATGGCGATCTCCAGCACACGGGGCATCTGGGCGGGGCTGGTGACCAGCTCGCAATAGCTGGAGCATTCCTTGAACAGGCTCTCCGGGTGGGTCTCCTGGAAGTAGCCGGACCCGAGTTCGGACGAGGGAATCTGGGCCGCGATCGCCACCACCGGCACGCGCGAGCGGTGGGCGTCGTACAGGCCGTTGATCAGGTGCAGGTTGCCCGGCCCGCAGGACCCGGCGCAAACCGCCAGATCGCCTCCAGCCGCCGCCGCGCCGGCCGCCGCGACGGCACCCACCTCCTCGTGGCGGCCGTGCAGCCACTCGATGCCGCCGTGGCGGCGCAGCGCGTCGGTGATGCCGTTCAGACTGTCACCCACCACTCCCCAGACGCGTTTGACGCCGGCCGAGGCGAGGGTGTCGACAAACTGATCCGCGACGGTGCGGGTCATGGCATGCTCTCCTCTCAGATCAGGTGCTGTTCTTTGGCGGCCGCGGTCAGCTCGTCGCGGAAGTCCGGGTGGGCGAGGCCGATCAGGGCCTGGGCGCGCTCGGTGGACGAGCGCCCCTTCATGTTCGCCGCCCCGTGTTCGGTCACGATCCAGTGCGTGTCGATCCGGGGCGTGGTGACCGGACCGCCGAGCCGGGGCACGATGCGGGACACCTTGCCGTGCGCGGCGGTGGAAGTGGCCGCGATGATCGACTTGCCGCCCTTGGACGCGTAGGCGCCGCGCACGAAGTCGAGCTGGCCGCCCGATGCGCTGAACTGGTGGCCCAGCATGTGCTCGGAATTGCAGGCGCCGGTGAGGTCGATCTCGATGGTGCCGTTGATGGAAACCACCCCTTCGTTCTGAGCGATGACGAAGGGGTTGGTGACGTAGTCGACGGGCCAGCTTTCCACGGCGGGATTGTCGTCGAGGAAGTCGTACATGGCCTTCTGGCCCATGGCGAAGGTGTAGACGGTCTTGCCCACGTTCAGCGTCTTGCGCCCGTTGGTGATGTTGCCTGCCAGCGTCAGGTCGACCAACCCCGGACAGAGCGCTTCGGTATGGATGCCGAGGTCGTTGCGGTTCTTCAGCGCCGCGCAGACGAGGTTCGGCAGCGCGCCCACCCCCATCTGCAGGCAGGCGCCGTCGGGGACCATCTCGGCGATGGTTCGGCTGATGGCCGTCTCCGCTTCGCCGCCGGGACGGACCGGGAGTTCCAGGAGCGGCGCGTCGTGCTCCACGATGGCCGCCACCTCCGAGACATGCAGCTGCGCGCCCGACCCCAGCACGCGGGGCATGTGGCGGTTGACCTCCACGATCAGCCGCTTGGCCGTGCGCCCGACCTTGGAGGAATAGTCGTTGCCGACCCCGAAGGTCATGTAGCCATGCGCGTCCATGGGAGAGACGGCGCAGACGAAGCTTTCCACCCCGATCTCCTCGCTGAGGAGGCGCGGTGCCTGGTGGAAGGTGTTGGGTACGTAGCGCAGCACCTTCCTGTTCTCGTCCAGGCCGCGCTTGACCGTGTCGCGGTCGGCCTTGGTCATGAACATGCAGTAGGGCTCGATCCGATCGACGAGCGCGTAGTCGAGCACGGTCGAGCCGGCGATGGAGGTGGCCTCGAAGTAGTAGAGCTTGAGCCCTTCGACCTCGCCACTCCGTGCCCGATCGGCGAGCGCCTTCAGAAGTGCGGGTGGCTCGGCCATGGCCATGCCCATGGACATCCGGCTGCCGGACGGGATGAGGGCGACCGCCTCGGCCGCCGTCTTCAGCTTCGATGTGTAAATGTCCGCGAAGTCCATGTCGCTCACCTCTCGCCATCCGGCTCAGTATCCGGCCGCCTCTTCGGGCGAATGGCCGCGCTTGTGGATCAGCATGGTTCGCTCGAAGGTCATGACCTCCTTGCCGTCCTGGTTGAGCCCCCGGGTGGAGACGGTGACGATGCCCTGGGTCGGGCGGCTCTTGCTCTCGCGTTTTTCGAGAATGGTGGTCTCGGCGTAGAGGGTGTCCCCGGCGAAGACCGGGTGGGTGGCCTTCACCTTGTCCCAGCCGAGGTTGGCGACGACCTTGGCGGACACGGTCCGCACGCTCATGCCGGTGAGGAGCGCCAGCGTGAAGGTCGAGTCCACCAGCATCTTCTTCCACTCGGTCTTGGCCGCGTAGGCGGCGTCGAAGTGGACCTGCTGCACGTTCAGCGTCAGCAGGGTGAAGTAGGTATTGTCCACATCCAGCACGGTCCGGCCCGGCCGGTGCTCGTAGACGTCGCCTGGTTCGAAGTCCTCGTAATAGAGGCCGGACGTTTCGCGGTAGCGCCTCTCGCCAACGCTCTTGTATGCGGGAAGCAAGCCTTCCATCGGAACTCTCCTTATCGAAATCGTGCGGGGAAGCGCGGAGCTCAGGCGGCCGGGGCGGCGGCAAGGATGCGGCGCGCTTTGCGGGCGACCGCCTCGTCCACCATCTGGCCGTCGACGACGCCCACGCCGCCTTCGTTGGCCGACAGGACGCGCCGGGCGCGGGCGACCTCGTCGTCGGTCGGCGTCAGAGCGGTGTTGATGGGGCCGATCTGGCCGGGGTGGATGGCGGCCTTGGCGACGAAGCCGAACGCCTTGGCGGCCTCGACATCCGCCTTCAGCCCCTCCGCATCGTGAACGTCGAAGAAGGGGCTGTCGATGGGGTCCACGCCAGCCAGGGCGCAGGCGGCCACGAGCCGGCTCCGGACCATGGCCAGCGGCGCCCAGCGTGTCGCGGCCCCGAGATCGGCCGCCATGTCGGCGGCGCCCAGCATCAGGCCGAAGAGGCGAGGCGTCGCGGACGCGATCTCCTCCATCCGGGAAAGCCCCCGCGCACTCTCGATCAGACCGACCAGCCGCGCGGCCTTGCCGGACGCGGTCAAGAGTCGGTCGAGGATGAGAAGGTGTCCCCCGGTTTCGGTCTTGGGGAGGACGATGACGTCCGGCTCGGCCTTGGAAGCGAGGAGGGCGTGAAGGTCGGCGATCCCGGCCGGCGTATCCAGCCCGTTGATCCTGAGCGCCCGCTGGACGCCGCCGGTGTCTGTGGCTAGGTAGTCCAGGGCAAGCTGGCGCGCGTGCGGCTTGTCCGCCGGTGACACGGCGTCCTCCAGGTCGATGATCAGGAAGTCGGCACCGATCTCGCCCGCCTTGGCGAAGCGTTCCGGCCGCGTTCCCGGCGTGAAGAGCCAGCTTCGGACGGCCCTGGGCTCCTGAGGCATGTGCCCCTCCGGTCTACATTACCATGTACTTTAAATATTCGGAGCCACCGGACCGGGTTCCGCAATGTTGCGAATAAAGCGTAATGTATAGAAATATTGAAGCCGCTATACATAATAGCGACAGAGCTCATATCGAGGCGGTATGGCATCCTTAGACTTACGTCAGATCCGAGCCTTCCTGATGGTTGCTGCGGAGGGCAGCTTCACCCGAGCGGCGGTGAAGCTCGGGATCGCTCAGCCGCCGCTGAGCGCGCAAATCCGCCAGTTGGAGATGCAGGTCGGCACGACGCTCTTTCGCCGGCTGCCTCATGGTGCGGAGCTATCGGCGGCCGGAGCCGCCTTCCTTGCCGTCGTCCGTGAGACGCCCGGGCTTGCGGAACGCGGCGTGAATGCGGCGCAGCGGGTCGCGCGGGGCGAAGCGGGCGTCATAACGTTGGGCTTTACGGCGTCCTCGATTTTCAACGCGCGCGTGACACGGACGATCGCTACGTTCGGGCGCACCTATCCTGACGTCCAGCTCCAACTCGAGGAGGCGAACACCTCGCTCTTGCTGCAGGGCCTCAGGGGAGGCTCCGTCGACGCCGCCTTTCTGCGGCCGACGGAGCAAGACCGAAAGGACCTCGCCGTCGTGGACCTGCAATCCGAGCCGATGGTCGCGGTGCTTCAACGAGACCATGCGTCCGCCCAGCGCGACGCGGTTTCGCTGAATGACCTCGCGGACGAACCGCTTCTGCTCTTCCCGCGCGAAATCGGGCCGCACCTGTTCGACGCCGTCCTTGCCGCCTGCCGTCAAGCGGGGTTTGAACCGCGCCTCGGCCAGACGACACCCCAGATCGCCTCGATCGTGCACCTCGTCGCCGCTGGTTTTGGCGTCGCCATCGTCCCTGAGTCGATGAGTCAGCTCGGACCGGAGGCGGTCGTTTTCAAGCCGCTCCTGAACGGCGGCCCGAAAGCCCCCCTCGCGTTCGCTCGAAGCGAGAGTGACACGTCTCCCATCGTCCTCAACTTCGAGGCTGTTCTTTCCGCGACCACCTGACTGCTGCAGGTTTCGACGCCGTGCGGCGCGGGTCGCCCCCCACCCCGATCGGCGCGGCCCGAACCAGAGGGTCGTAGCCGGCGGGCTTGGCTGGCTCGTCCGGTTCTTGGGGCACAGGATCCACAGAACTGGCCGCACGGCATCGCGGTCGTGGGCGGTCTTTCGATGTCGCAAGCCGGGCTCTGAACTCGGGTTAACGCGATCGGTGGCGAGCGATGCCCTTCGCCCCGCTTGCGCGGCTATAAGAGTCACACATCTTCACGGCTTGGCCGGTGTGCCCTTCGCCCCTCCGGGGAGAAGGGCACACCGGCCGTCGTTAACCCGAAGTCGGAGCCCTGGGTCCCGAACAGCCCCGCTTGGCCAAGCTGTTCGACATCCGCATGATGGTGGGGCGACAGGGCGCCTGCACCCACCCGAAACATCGTCCTTGAGCGTGCTGGAAGGATGCCGTGAGATGACACGCACGACGTCTCCAACGACGCTTTTCCGTGCGCTCTTTGGCATCGGAGCCGGCACCGTCCTGCTTCTCGGTTCGGTGATGGCCGCCCCGGCTCAAGACAATTCGCAGCCGGCTCCAGAGGTGACGGTGCCAATCCGCAAGGTCGTGCTGCCGCGGGGCGGTCGGTATTTCGCGCTTCCCGTCCGGGTCGGTTCCAAGGAGCTGTGGGCCGGGATCGACACCGGATCGGCCGGCCTTCGCGTGCTGTCCCGCGCCCTCGGCCCGGCGGATTTCCGGACGACGGGCGATCCGGCGACGATCACCTTCGGATCGGGCACTACCCTGTCGGGCGACCGTGCCACGGCGACGGTCGGATTCGGGTCACTCAGCGGCCCCGTGACGATCAAGGTCGTGCGCCGTGCCAGCTGCCCGCCCGAACACCCCCGCTGCGCCGAGGGCAACCTGCCGATGGACGACCTGGGGCTCATGGGCGGCGGCGTTCCGCACCAGGGCGCGCCCGCCATGATCGGCCTCAGCCGCTTCGACATCCCGGTCACGGTGCCGTTTCCCCAGCTGGGCGTGAAACGGTGGATCGTCGACATCCCCAACGACCTCGGTGCCGGCCGCCTCATCCTCGATCCCTCGCCCGAGAGCCTGAAAGGTTTCGTCGCCTTTCCGCCGCCGACGGGGCCGGACGGCAGGCCGATGGGGGCGATCCGAGGCTGCCTACGCAACGACGACACCGGCCAGCAACTCTGCGGCGTGATCGTGTTCGACACCGGCGCGCCCGGCATCAGCGTCAGCTCGCCCGCTCCCCTGCCGCCGCACTGGGCGCCGGGCACGGGCGCGTCGCTGCTCTACCAGGACGAGGGGGGCCGAACCCGCCTCGTCCAGCATTTCCACACGGGAGACCCCACCCACAGCAGCCGGCTGTCCTTCGACGATCACCCGAGCGGCAGGCAGACCGTGATCCACGCCAACGCGTCGCCCTACTTCTGCTTCGACGTGATGTACGAGGCCGATCACGGCCCCATCTCACTCCGGCCGCGCGCCGCCGGTCCGCAGGACCCGCATGCCTCGACCGTCGACTGAGGGGAGGCGTCATGGCTGCAAGCAGCTGTGCCGCGCGTGCCATCACCTGTTGCGGGTGCATCCGGGGCATGATCAGCTCCGTGCCGCGACCGTGAACCGAAGGCGCGTGCCAGTGCGGACATCGACAAACACGTCCTCCATTGCCTCGGACAGGGACACACCCTTCGTGGGGGACCTCGCGGCAGTTCGGGCGCTCCATCGGCGATCCGGCGGGATCTTCCTGCCGGTCCGGGCCACGAGCAGCCAGGGCGCGACGTTCGAACATGCCTACGACTATTAGGGCTCCCCGTCGAAACACCTTTCCTTTGTTCGGGCTTCTGGTCGCGCTCGGCGTCTGGTTCGGGGGCATGGCCCTCGCGGCTTACCTGATCGATCCCGCGGCCGTCATCGTCTTCGCGCCCAGCCGGACGGCCGTGGCGGCGATCGCGGCATCCGACGGTGCCCTCATCACCAGCGGCTCCGGCTTCGCCACGGCCACGTCTGACCGCGCCGGCTTCGTTCGGCGTCTTTACCGGCGGGGCGCCTGGCTGGTGTGGCCGTCCCTGCAACGGGGTTGTTTCGCCACCGGCCGCTTCACGCGGTCGTAGAACGGACGGTGGGCTCGTGCGGTGACTTCGGCCCGATGATCCCGCCATACTCCCAGGCAACAGCGGGCCAACACCATCATCTCGTGCGCGCGAACCGGGCCACCAAGGCGACGTTCACCTGCGACGCACCGCGGATCCGGACGAAGGTGATCGACGACCTCGTGCCGAGCGAGGTCGAGCCCCACGTCCCTCGCCCCGCACGACGACGCTACCGCGCGCCCTTCTGGCTGCGCAGGCCCAGCTCTTAACCCGTCAACTCGCGCCATCGGTCAAGAACAACGGGGTCCGAGCCCGCGCCGTCATGGCGGCTTTCTTCGGGCCGTATCATGCCAGCGGCGCGGTTCACTGGCTGGTGTGAGGTGACGACGGTCAACCGGGGTGGTTCCGTGTATCCGGTGGGCGAAGCTGGAGCGCCACGTTGCCCCTTGCGATCACGCGGACGGCGCTGACGGGAGAGGATTTTTGGCGTGCTGCCCGGTCGAGCGAGGACGCCGACCAAGTGCGTCGATGTCTTGCGATCGCGTTGATCATGGATGGCCGCGTTGAACGGAGGCGGCGCAAAGCGCTGGGATGCAGCGTCACACGCTTCGGGACTGGGTCCATCGACGCGATCGTCGATGCTTGTTGCAAAGCGTGGACTTTCCCGATCGCAGAACCGAAAACCATCATGTCCATCGCCACCCGCGACTGGGTAAACGTGTCGTCAATCGCCGCCGTTGGCATCAGGGTTGTGACCGATTCAAGTCCGTCACAATAAGACCGCATGGTCTTTCGACTTACGAAGTCTGTAATCAATAGCTGCTTTCTTATGTGAATACCCTTCTCCTATTTGCGACAATGGTTTTACGATCAGAAACAGCATTCAACGATTTGAGGCAGCCCTTGTTCTTGGCTCGGGCGTTGATCTTGACCGATTTACCTTCGGCGTTCCGAAGCGAACGGATGTGCTTGGGCTCGATTATCGCGCCGAGATCGAGGTCGGCATCGGCGGCACCGGGCCTGACGCGAGAGGCGGGCTTGCGTCGGACTTGCGGATGCGGCACAGAAGACACCTCCGTAGGAGTGTAGCTCAATTGGCTAGAGCACCGGTCTCCAAAACCGGGGGTTGGGGGTTCGAGTCCCTCCTCTCCTGCCAGCGGCATATCCAATAATCGAAGCGGTCTCTGAAGAAACTCGGTTGCAGTCGTGAGACGCCAGAGAGCTTCGAGTCTACAGCGCTCGGTGTTGCAAAGCCCTGACTTCCTGCACTCGACCTCCATCCGCCCGATGCCGCCAGAACTCTGCCAAAGCTCAGCATGGTCTCAGACGGACAGGGTTTTCTAACGCGGTAGAGTCAGCAGGCGGAAAGGACTTTCCGGAGACGCGCGATCCCGCCCGGTAGGCCGCGGACATGCAGGATCCGGCCGTCCGCGTCGAAGTCTTCCGAGAGAACGCGTGCATTCTCGTAGACGGTGCCGAGCAGGCCCTGCTTGGCGTAGGGCAGCGTGAGCCGGTCCTCCACCATCGCGGCCTCGAAGAAGGCGATGATCGTCGCCCGCAGCGCGACGACGTCGTCGGGCGAGCTCGCCGACAGGAAGACGGCCTCGGGGTGCTGGGCCGCCAGGGCGGCCCGACCGGCCCCGTCCACCCGGTCCATCTTGTTCAGGAGCAGCAGCGAGGGAACCGCATCGGCGCCGATCTCGTGCAGCACGGACCGGGTCACCTCCAGCTGCGCCTCGTGGGTCGGGTCGGAGGCGTCGACCACGTAGAGCAGCAGCGACGCATCGAGCGCCTCGGCCAGCGTCGAGCGGAACGAGGCGACGAGGTCGTGCGGGAGCTTCTTGATGAAGCCCACCGTGTCGGACACCAGCACGCGGGGCGACGTTTCCGGCCGCAGCGCCCGCACGGTGGTGTCGAGCGTCGCGAAGAGCTGGTCGGCCACCAGAACCTCGCTGCCCGTGAGCGCGCGCATGAGCGACGACTTGCCCGCGTTGGTGTAGCCGACCAGCGCGACCCGCAACTGGTCGCCGCGCGCGGAGCGCCGCTGGTCGTCGTCGCGCCCGATCTCGTCGAGCTGCGCCTTGAGCTCGGCGCGGCGGTCCCGGACCTTGCGGCGGTCGAGGTCGAGGTCGGATTCGCCCGCGCCGACGCCGCGCTGCCGGCCGCCACCCGTCGAGGACTCCCTGAGTCGCGGGACGACGTACTGCAGCCGGGCCAACTCCACCTGCAGTTTCGCCTCGCGGCTGCGGGCGTGGCGGTGGAAGATCTCCACGATCACGCCGGTCCGGTCGAGCACGTCCGCGCCGGTCGCGCGCTCCAGGTTGCGCGCCTGGCTCGGCGAGATCTCGTGGTCAACGATCACGACGTCGGCTGACGGCTGCGCGTCCGGCCCCGGCTCGTCCCGAGCGGGAGCCGGTTCGGCCTCGCCCTCGTGGAAGCGCTCGCGCGCCTTCGACTTCGGGGCGGTCGCCATCGTGCCGACCACGCCCGTCCCGCCGGTCAGCGCCGCCAGATCGTGGAGCCGCCCCTTGCCGAGCACGGTCGCGCCCTCGAGCGCCTCGCGGCGCTGCGACAGGGTGCCGACGACCTCGTAGCCCAGCGTCTTCACGAGACGGCCGAGTTCCTCGAGGCTCGCCGCGTGGGACGCGTCGTCGACGCCGGGAAGCTGGACGCCGACGAGGATGGCACGTGAGACGGGCAGTTTGGTTTCCATGCGTCTGCGTAGCACGGCCGGGGATGCCGCGCGCGCCAAGCCGTGGTCGAGGCCCCCGGGGAGGTAGCTCAGAAGACAGCCGACCCCCTCTGCCTTCCACCGGAGTCTTTCACCGGGGTAACACTAGGCGGCCCGCGGCCACCATCGCTTCGAGCTGGTCGACGCTGGAAACCCCTTCCATGGGGCCCTGCCGTTCAACCGCGCGAGCGCCGCTCGCCGCCGCCAGGGCGAGCGTTCGATGCAGCGGCAGACCGCGCAGCCAGCCGGTAACGAAAGTGGCGCCGAAACAGTCGCCGGCGCCGGTCGGGTCGCGTTCGGTGACGCGAAAGGCCGGCTGGTCAAGAACGACAGCGCCAGGAGCGTAACAGCGCGCGCCCTCGGCGCCGCGCTTGACCACGACGCAGGATAGACCGCGGTCCAACACCTCCTGCGCCGCCCGTGCTTCATCGGTGGCCTGGGAGAACAGGAAGAGTTCGGAGCCGCTCGGCAGGAACAGGTCCGATCGCGCCAGAATGCGGCCGAACGCCTCGCGCATCCCCGGCAGGTCGAGCATCTCCGTCCGGATGTTGGGATCGAAGGAGATGGTTCCTCCCCGCGCCTTGATGCTCTGGATAGCCCTCTCGTTCGCGTCGACGATGCTGGGAGAAAACAGCGACGATCCCATCACGTGGAGGTGGTCGCAGGTCGCGATCACCGTTTCGGCTTCGCGGGTCCACGCGATGCGTCCGCAGGCGCTGTGACGGATGTTGAAGACGAAGTCGCGCGCGCCGTCGTGCCGATAACGAACGAAGGCGGTGCCGGTGGCGGTCTCCGGGTCCACGGCGACCGCGCGCACGTCGACACCGTCGCGGGCGAGCCGGTCGACATTCAGGGCACCGAAATCATCATCGCCGACACAGCTCACCATGGCGCAGGGCTGACCCAGCCTAGCCACCTGATCGATGAAGATCGCCGGCGCGCCGGACGGGTAAGGGCCTTCCAAACGAAGCGGCTGACGGAAGCCGTCGCCCGGATCGAGGGCCATGATCTCCACCACGATCTCGCCGATCGTGCCGATCTTCTTCAAGGGTTCCATCCCGGCCTCCCTACACGCGGCGTCGAGACTTCGGACGGCTTCCAATGCAGTCGGCGAGACCGTCAGCCGGCTGTGAAGCCGCCATCAATCGGCAGCGAAACGCCCGAGATCATGGAGGCGCCGTCGCCCAGAAGGAACACGATGGGAGCCGCGATCTCGTCCACGGTCGCCCAGCGGTGCAGCGGCATCTTGTCGAGGAACGGTTCGCCGATGTCCGGTCGCCCCCAATGGAAAGCCGACATCTCGGTCATCACGACGGTCGGGTTCACACTGTTGACCCGGATGTTGTATCGGCCGAGTTCGAGCGCGGACACGCGCGTGATGTTGTCGAGCGCCGCTTTCGAAGACCCGTACGAGATGTGACCTGCCAGCGCGACCAGCGACGCCTGGCTCGACACGTTGACGATCGATCCGCCTTGCCCCAGCCGGATCATCGACTGCGACGCGTATTTCGTGACCAGCAGAGCGCCGCGGGCGTTGATGCCGATGACCTTGTCGAACACGGCGATATCCGTGTCCATCGGAGTGGCGATCTCGCCGCCGAACCCGCCGCAGTTGACGACGCCCCAGAGATCGAGCCCGCCGAGCGCGTCGCGGACGCTGTCCTCGGACTCGAGGTCGAACGGCAAGGTCCGGCATCCGGTCTGGGCAGCGAGCGCATCGAGCGCTTCGGTCGACCGTCCACTGGCGATCACCGTCGCGCCGGCCGCCACGAGGTGGCGCACCGTTGCGCCACCGATCCCGCCACTCGCGCCCGTCACGAGCACCGTGCGCCCGTCCAATCCCCACATGTCCGCTCTCCCGCCGCAACCCCGTGCTCGTACCGGAATGGGCCAGCCCACGCGGCGCAGGCCGTTCCCTCGAAATCTCCCGGTCGTCAGCCGCCGATCATCAGCTTCACGACCTCATCGTGCGTCGTTTCCTCGATCCGCCGCTCGCCCGCGAGACTTCCGCGTCGCAGCACCACGATCCGGTCCGCGACGGCGAAAATGTCCTGCAAATTGTGGCTGATGAAGATCACGCCGCGTCCCTGCACCTTCAGGCTCTGGACCAGGGACAGCACCTTGCGCTGTTCCGGCACGCCGAGCGCCGCCGTGGGCTCGTCCATCAGGATCACGCGGGCGTTCCAGTACATCGCCCGACCGATCGCGACCGCCTGCCGTTGCCCGCCCGAGAAGCGGCCGACCGGCGCGTCGAGGCGGTCCACGTGGAAGTCGAGCCGGGCCATGGTCTCCTTGGCGGCGGCCGCCATCCTGGCCCGGTCCAGCACGGGCAGGACGCCGAGCGCGCGCCGCATCGGCTCGCGGCCGAGAAAGATGTTGGCGCCGATCGAGAGATTATCGGCCAGCGCGAGGTCTTGGTAGATCGTCTCGATGCCGGCTGCGCGGGCGGCTTCGGGGGTGGAGAAGCGGACGGTCGCGCCATCGAGGCGGATCTCGCCCCCGTCCGATGGGTAGACGCCCGAGATCATCTTCGTGAGCGTGGATTTGCCGGCGCCGTTGTCGCCCGCCAAGGCCACCACCTCGCCGGGGTAGAGCGCCAGCGATACGCCCTTGAGGGCCTCGACGCCGCCGAAGCGCTTGGACACCTCGCGGACGTCCAGGATCGGCTGGAGCGCCTGGGACGCAACGGCGCTCATCAGCGATCTCCGCCGAGCTTGCGCTGGGTCTGGTCGACCAGCACCGAAATGATGATCACGACACCGACGGCCACGAACTGCCAGAAGGGTTCGACGTCGATGAAGACGAGGCCGTACTGGATGACCGCGATCACCAGGGAGCCCGCGACCGTGCCGAGGATCGTTCCCGAGCCGCCGAACAGGCTCGCCCCGCCGATCACGACGGCGGCGATCGAGTCGAGCAGCAGCGGCTCGCCGGCCTGGGCGGCGCCCGCGGTGAAGCGGGCGGTGTAGAGGACACCGCCGAGACCGGCGCAGAGCGCCGACAGCAGGTAGAGTTTGCGGGTATGGCGTCCGACGTTGATGCCGGCCCGCAGCGCCGCCTGTTCGCTCGCCCCCACCGCGTAGGTGTGCTGGCCGAAGCGGGTCTGGCCGAGCGTGTAGCTCATCAGCAGCAGGAACAGCACCGTGATGACGACCACGATGGGAAAGCCCATGACGCGACCGTTGCCCAGGGTGGCGAAATAGCCGTTGGTGACCGGCACCGTGGTGCCCGCGGCGAGCAGGAAGGCCGCGCCTCGCGCCACGCCGAACATGCCGAGCGTGCCGATGAAAGGAGGAACCTTCAGCTTGGAGATCAACCAGCCATTGACGGCACCCGGGATGAGCGACACCAGCAGACCCGCCGCGATGCCGGCCAGCATGGCCGGGAAGGCAGGCATGAAGGCCTCGGCGATATTCGCCCCGTGCGCCGCGACCACGGCCGACAGGCCCATGATGAAGCCCACCGACAGGTCGATCCCGCCCGCGATGATCACGAAGGTCTCGCCCAGGGCCAACAGCAGCGGCGCGACCGCGAAGACCGCGATCGACTGGGCGTTGTAGCTCGAGAAGACGAAGCTCGTGCCGTAACTCGCCTGCGCCCACACCTCGAACAGGATCAGCAGGAGGGCGAGGAACAGCCAGGCCCGCATTCGGGCGGCGATGAGGAAAACGCGCGACAGGCCGCGCGAGGGCGCCGGGGTGCGCAGGATCCGAGACGGTGTGAGACTGGCCACGCGCACTCCATCGCGGGAGACGGGCCGTGCCGCCCAGCGGCGACACGGCCCGCGGGATTGATCAGTTCGTGTAGATGAACTTCGCGATGTCGGGGCTGTCGATGTTCGACTGGTCCATGACGGTGAAGCCCGTGCCGATGGTCGTCGGGATCGAATGGCCCGTCAGGTGCGCGTAGGCCGAGACGACGCCGTAATAGCCGATCTCGGCCGGATGCTGGGCGATCGCGGCCGTGATCAGGCCGGACTTGATGTTGCCCACGATCGTGGTCGGCGCGTCGAAGGCGATGACCTTGATCTTGCCCTGCTGACCGGCCAGCTGCACGCCGTTGCCTGATCCGATGGCCGAAAACAGGTTGGCACCGAACACGCCGGCGAGGTCGGAGTTCCGGGCGTAGACGGACTGCAGCTGCGACGCCGCCTTGTTGGCATCATCGTCGTTGAACTGCGTCTGCAGCACGGTGATGCCCGGGTGGCTCTTCATCTCGTCCTTGAACCCCTCCTCGCGCTGATCGGTGGTCGATATGCCGGGTTTCACGTTGGAAACGAACACCTTGCCCTTGTCGCCGATCGCCTTGGCGAGGGCGCGGGCCGCCATCTTGCCGCCGAGCACGTTGTCCGAGGCGATGTAGGCCAGCGGGAAGTCGGCATCGCCCGTCCCCGTCTGGTAGTTGCCGGTCCCGATGAAGGTATCGACCGTGATGACCGGAATGCCGGCGTCGGCCGCCTTCTTGAGCGGTTGGACCAGTTGCGCCTTATCGGTCGGCGCGATCAGGATCGCGTCGGGGTGGCGCGCGATCACCGCGTCCAGGACGGGCGCCTGCTGAACCGGGTTGAACTCGGGCGCGCCTTGGAAGACCAGGTCGACACCCATTGCCTTGGCGGCGTCCTCGGCCCCTCGACGCATCGTGATGTAGAAGGCGTCGGTGGTGAGGCCCGGAACCAGGGCGATGGTGAACGTCTTGCCCTGCGCCTGCGCGCCGCCGGCGAAGACCCCCAGGCCGACCACGATGGACGCCAGTACTGTAATCGTCTTCCTCAATGCTTCCTCCCAAGCGATTGTGCCGAAGCACAGCGGCGGCCCGCATTCGCGGGTCCTTTTCGCCGATGAACCTCATAGGGTTGTCGTTGGCCGGCGGTCAACGACAACCATCGACCTCACCCTCCCTTGGGCGCGATCATCTCAACGGACGCCGATCCCCGCGGTCAGGGCGCCGTCGATACGGTGGTCGGATCCGCTGATGAACGACGCCCTCTCCGATGCGAGGAAGGCGACGAGTTCGGCAACCTCCCCTGGCTCGGCGATCCGTCCAAGAGGATGAGCTGCACCGAACCGGGCGAAGGCCGCTTCGATGTCCGCGTCGTCCCCGTCGAACGTCCGCGCGGCCAGTTCGAGGATCGGCGTCCGGACCGAGCCGGGGCTGATCGACACGACGCGGATCCGATCCGATGCGTGATCGATGGCCATCGCTCGCGTCAAAGCGTGGATCGCACCCTTGGACGCGACGTAGGCGGTCACGCCGGCCTGGCAATTGAAACCCTGAACGCTCGACAGGTTGACGATGACCCCGCCGCCCCGCTTGCGCATCTCCGGGACGCCGAAATGGGCGGTAAGGTGGATCGATCCGACGTTGACGGCCAGGCACCGCGCGAAAACCTGGGGAGAGGTCTCCACGCTGTCGCCGTACGGATGGATCGCCGCACAGTTCACGACGATGTCGAGACCCCCGAAGCGCCCGACACCCTCGGCCACTGCGTCACGGACCTGATCAGGATCGGTGACGTCCGCGGTTCTCACCAGCAGCTGGAGATTTTCCGCTTCCGCGGCCGACATGAGGGCGGCGTTGCCGGGAGCGTCGATCCCGACCGCGACGATTGCGGCACCCCCGCGCGCGAGCCTGAGGGCGCTCGCCGAGCCGATCCCGGTCGTCCCGGTGACCAGCGCCACCTTGCCATCGAAATCCGTCGTTTCACGCACCCTATGATCTCCAGAGTGTGCCGCGTGAGACATCAGGCGCCCATCTCGTGCACGATGGCCTTCGCGTCTTCAATCAGACCTTGGAGGAAGTCGACCTCTGCGGCCAAGCGGTGCTCGTTGTGCTTCAGCGCCCAGCGCTTGGCGAGGCCGACATGGGGACGCGCCCACTCGCTGACCCCCCTGGCTTCGGTCAGCATGGCTTCGAGGTCGACCAAGCGCTGTTTCAGGACAACCGGCAGTTCGCTCGCTTGTTCGGGGTCCAAGCGGGTCAGCGCCAGGTCGAACGGGTCGTGCTTGAACCAGATCTCGCTGAGGCCCTTCTGCCGGAGGTCGGCGAGCGCCCGCCGCCCCTCGTCGGTGATTGCAAAGACTTGGCGCACGGGTCGGTTGCCGTCCCGCTCCCGACCCGTCTCGCGCAGGAGCCCCTCGGCGGCGAGGCGTGTCATGGCGCCGTAGACCGCCCCAACCGTGACGTCGGTCCACATCGAGACGTGCTTGCGGTCGGCCTCTAGGCGGAGGCGATGGCCGTGCATGGGGCCGAGATCCTCGAAGGACGACAGGATGAAGAGGCGGATCGACGACATATTGCTCTCGCACGAGTAATCGCGTACACCCGCGATGGGCCCCCGTAGCACAGGGGCTCGTGCAACAGGACGCAAACCATGCAGGCCAGTGGCAATACCATTCTCGTCACCGGGGGCGGGTCCGGCATCGGTCGAGCGCTGGCGCAGCGCTGGCACGATGGCGGCAACCGCGTCATCGTCACCGGCCGCCGCCGCGAGATGCTGGACGAGACCATCGAGGGTCGTCCCGGCATGAGAGCCTACGCGCTCGACGTGAGCGACGCCGCCGACATCGAGACCTTCGCCCAGCGGGTGGTCGCGGAGCACCCGGCCCTCAACGTCCTCGTGAACAACGCCGGCATCTACAAGGCGGAGGCGCCGACGCGGAAGCGCGACCTGACCGACGCCGAGCAGATGGTCGTCACCAACCTCCTCGGGCCGATCCGCATGACCAACGCGTTGATCGACTACCTCGTTGGGCAGCCGGCGGCGGCGGTCATCAACGTGACGTCCGGCACGGGCTTCGTTCCCTATCCCGCCTCGCCCACCTACAGCGCCACGAAAGCGGCCGTGCATGCCTACACGGTCGCGCTCCGCCCGCTGCTGCGGGACCGGGTGGAGGTGATCGAGATCGTTCCCCCGCAGGTCCAGACGGAACTCTCTCCCGGCCAGTCCGAGATGGCCCATGCCATGCCGCTCGATGCCTATGCCGACGAGGTGATGGCACTGCTCCATGCGGCATCGACACCGCCGGAGGTCTGCGTGGAGCGGGTGCGGTATTTTCGTTTCGCCGAGGCGCAGGGCCACTTCGACGAGGCCCTAGCGATGATGGTCGCGCACGCCTAGACGTTAGTGAATGGTGATCGGGGACAGCCGTCTCCGGCAGTATAGGATGCGAAAACGCAGAAGAGCGACTGTCAATCGGCGCTGGAATAAATCGATATAGCGTCGGTACCAAGCACGTTCGGGCGGCCGAACCGCTCACGCGGGACCTCCGGCTGGTCAAAGCGCGATCACAGGCGCACCCAGCGGCCGCCCGCCGCGCGCATGACTGCCGCCAGCGTCAACGTCCAGGAGCCGGCCTCAGCCACCGCTCGGATCGCGGTGGCCAGGAGGCTGCCGAGGCTTACCCAGGGCTCCGAAGTCGGGTTAATGCGATCGGTGCCGAGCGATGCCCTTCGCCCCGCGCAAGCGGGGAGAGCGGATGAGGGGTCTTTGCGCGCCAACAAGATCCCTTATCCGGCCTTTGGCCACCGTCTCCCCCGAGTTGGGAAGGGCAGAACCGGACGTCGTTCACCTGAAGTCGGAGCCCTGGAGGCTTACCGAAAGCAGTTGACCACGGTGGCAGCCACGCCATCATGAGCCGCACAGTCCGCTGCTACGACAACGCTCCACACAAAGCTTCTTTCCTAAGCCGAAGGTCGAGATCGTCCACCAGATCTGCCTAATCCCGGTGTGCATGAATTCGGGGAAACATAAGGACGCGCGGGCGAGCACCGGCGCCGTGCCGACCGTTCATCGCGGCAACGTCGCCGCCACGAGGCGATGAACCACGAGACCGGGGAGCGCTCTCGTCGCATCGAGCGCTGCGATCCGAGGTCACGACGACCGGCTCACTCCCCCGCGACGCGGCGCGAACGATCAGAACTCTTCCCAGTTCTGATCGGACGCGACCGGCTCCGGCCTGCGCGCCGCGCCGCCGCGCCCCACGGCTTTCAGGGCCGCGACGGGCTTGGCCACACGGGGGGCGGGCGGAGCGGGGCGGCGGGGGTTGCCGCGGCCGCTCGCGGAAGCGGAGGCTTGCCCGGTCTCGAAGAGGCCGACCAGCCGACCCAGTTCCTCCGCGTCGCCGGCAAGGCCGTGGCTCGCGGCGGTGGACTGTTCGACCATGGCGGCGTTCTGCTGGGTGACCTGGTCCATCTGGTTGATGGCGGTGTTGACCTGGTCGAGGCCGGTCGCCTGCTCGTGCGCCGAGGACGCGATGTCGACCACGATGGCGTTGATCTCGCCCACCTGCGCCACGATGCGCTCCAGCGCCCGGCCGGTCTCGCCCACCAGCGTCACGCCCTCCTCGACCTGGGTCGCGGAGGCCGAAATCAGTGCCTTGATCTCCTTGGCGGCCTCGGCCGATCGCTGCGCCAAGCCACGGACCTCGGAGGCCACCACCGCGAAGCCGCGGCCCGCGTCGCCGGCCCGCGCGGCTTCCACGCCCGCGTTGAGCGCCAGCAGATTGGTCTGGAAGGCGATCTCGTCGATCACGCCGATGATCTGGCCGATCTGACGCGACGACGCCTCGATGGCGCTCATCGCCCGGACGGCGTGGCCCACGACCTCGCCCGAATGCGCCGCATCCTGCTTGGCGGTCGAGACCACCCGCCGGGCGTGGACCGCGCCCTCGGAGGTCTTTTTGACGGTGGCGGTGATCTCGTCCAGCGCCGCGGCGGTCTGCTCCAGCGAGGCAGCCTGCTGCTCGGTGCGCCTGGACAGGTCGTCGGCCGCGGCCGAGATCTCGCTGGCGCCGGAGCGCAGGCCGGACGTGCTGGCCGC
Organism: uncultured Lichenihabitans sp.; assembly: GCA_964243405.1. Lineage (GTDB taxonomy): Bacteria > Pseudomonadota > Alphaproteobacteria > Rhizobiales > Beijerinckiaceae > Lichenihabitans. The sequence continues at coordinate 21,486 of CAXTFJ010000016.1, forward strand.
CACCGAGGCCATCACCTCCCGCAGCCTGTCCATCGCGCCATTGAAGTTGGCGCGCAGCTTCTCGTACTCGGGCGCGAAGGGGACGGTGATCCGGTGCACGAGATCGCCCTCGGCGAGGTGCTCAAGCCCGGTCGCGACGGCGTCCACCACGACCCGCTGCTCGTCGGCCACGGCGGAGCGGGAGGCCTCGGAGCGGAGGCGCTCCTCGTCGGCCGCCGCGCGGCCTTCGACCGTCTGCGCCTCGAGCACGCGCTTGGCGACCGCGGCGGCCTTGAGCGTGCTCACGGCCGCCGCCATGGCGCCGATCTCGTCGCGTCGCCCATGACCCTCGACGGTGGCCTCCAGGTCGCCCGCGGCGATGCGCCGGAGGCTGTCCGACAGGCGACCCAGGCCGGAGCCGACGGACTGCTGAAGCGCGAGGGTGAAGCCCGCGATCAGCAGGGCCACCGGAAGGGCCGCGGCACCGAACATCAGCGCGAAATGGACGATCGTGGCGTCCACGTCGTCGATGTAGAGGCCCGAGATCAGGTAGACGCCCCAGGGGGCGAAGGCTTTCACGTAGGACAGCTTGGCGACCGGGTCGGTCGAACCACCGGGCTTGGGATAGTGGTACTGGTAGAAGCCCTCGCCCGACCGGGTCACGATGTCGATGGCCTCGCGGACGATCTTGACGCCGTAGGGATCGGTCAGGTCGATGCGGTTGACGCCGACGAGTTTCTCTCCGCCCGGGAAAGCGCGCACGGTCCCCTGCAGGTCGTAGACCGCGACGTAGTTGCCGTCGTCGAAGCGCAGGCCCGTGTCGGCCGCGATGAACTGCGCCATGGCCTGCTCGCGCGTGAGCTGCCCGGCCTGGACCTGCCTCTCGAGTTCGGCCATGACGCCGCTCGCCATCTCGACGACCGAGTGGATCTTGTCGCGCCGGTCCTCGATCACCTGTGCCCGCACCATCCACAGCACCACGCCCGCGATGGCCGCCAAGCCCAGCACGGTCAGCGCGATATTGAGGCCCAGCCTCGCTCGGATGCTCCCGAATCTCGATAGCGACATGCCACTTTCCCCACTTCGGGGGTGCATGGTGATCGAGAAAGGTTAACGCGGTCTGAGGAGGCGGACCCGCGGGGATCCAGCCCGCCATCGTGCCGAAGGCAGGTGGCCGGGAAGATCGGGCGGCCGGGTCTGGTGCACGGGGTTCTGGAGCTGAAGCGCGCGTCCGTTCGTAGACCCGCTCGCCGGTTCTCCGACGTTTGCGGAACACCTACGCCGAACGACGGACGGTCCCGGCCCGGACCCGTCAGCAAAGGCTAGGGCGATCCCCGACGGCGACGATTGAGCCGCTCTGTTAACCATGTCAGCATTCGAGCATGGGAGTCTAGAAAAACGCCAAGGTGATCGCCATGCAGACCGCCGCATTTCTTGAGGAAACGGATCAAGCCGCTTTCATGACGTTCGAGCGCCAGCCTTTCTGCTTTCGACATCGACTGGCTGTTTCAGCTCTACTTGAAATGAGCGCGCTTCGAGAGTTGACGCGTCGGGTCAGGGACAACGGTCTCCCCCATCCCTTCCAGTGCGACGAGGGAGCCGCCTCGACGGGATGGCAGGGGCCGCCGCGTGGGTTGGACGTGCTCGATGCTTTCGACGGCTATCGGCCGGCAACACGCCGATCATCCTGAAGGGCGTCGTTCGCGTCCCCGATTACGCCGACCTTCTTCACCGGTTCCTGGGCGAGGTCGGCGACAGGCTCGGCGTCGACGTTAACAAGGCCTACAAACGCTTCATCTGCACGATCATCCTCGCTTCGCCCAACCGGGTCGCGCCCTATCACACCGACGACTCGCACAACCTGCTGATGCAGGTGCACGGCTCCAAGCAGTTCTACGTCTTCGATGGTTCCGATCCGGCCATTCTGACGCCGTCCGAGCGGGATGCCTTCTGGCGCGGCGATACCAGCGCGGCCCTGCTGACCGACGCCAAGCAGGACGCGGCAATCCGCATCCCTCTCGAGCCCAGCTCGGGCGTTCACGTGCCGATGACCTGCCCGCACTGGGCAAGGAACGACGGGGACATCTCCGTCGCGGTCAGCATCAATTTCCAATTGGCCCGGGACGACCAGCCGGACGTCTGCGCCTTCAACAATCTCCTGCGCTCCATGGGGATGCACCCAAGCGATCCCGGCAGCAACCGGTTCGTCGACGCATCGAAGACGGCAGCCTTTCGCACCCTGTCGTCGTGGAAACATTGGACGCGGGCGACGGGTCGAAACCTCGGCTTAAAGCAGTCCCCCGCCTTCGCGTCTGCTGCCGTAGCGTGATGATTGGGGTTCGGTTTTGACCAGGGACGGCATTTTTCGCTGAAACTCGCGGTCGCCCGGCCCGACCTTCAGGGCGATCGACCCCAAAGCTTCCTCGTTTCCAAATCCGACGGCGGCCTTGCCCGGACGAAGAGTCAGATGGATGAGGTTTGTCGTAAGACCGTCGCCAGCCCGTTACCAGGCCCATCCGGTCGGGTGAAGCATGGCTGGCCCGTGAACCACCGTTCAGTCCGGAGCGACGCTGAACCGTTGCCACGGGCTCGCCGCATACCGGCCGGCCTCGCGCGCGACGGCCAACACCCGCCAAGCGTAGGGGCCGCGCGGGTCGGGCGGCGTCGCCAGGAGGCCGGAGGTATCCGTGAACCCGGAAAACACCTCGTGCGAGCCTCGGGCGTCCAGAGCGCGGACCTCGACGAAGAACCGCACGGGCTCGGGCTGGGCCGGGGACGTCCAGACGAGTTCGAGGCCGCCCGAGGCGGACACGACCGCGGCGCCGGACGCGGGTGCGACGGGAACGGGCGCGGTCAGCACGGCGGCGGCGCTCACGACATGCGGCCGGGGCGCGGCCAGCCGGTCGCGGGCGGCCGCGAGGTCGGACGCCGCGAACCAGGACCGGGCGAGGTCGACGTTGGTGGGAACGCCCTCCCCCGCCTCGTAGAGCTGACCGAGGTTGTAGGCGGCGCGCTGGTTGCCCCGGGTCGCGGCCCGCGCGTACCACGTGGCCGCCTGCGCGACGTCCCGCTCCACGCCGCGGCCGCTGTCGTACATGGCGGCGACGTTGAACTCCGCGTCGGCCAGCCCCGCCTGAGCGGCCTGCCGATACAGCAAGAAGGCCTGCTCGACCGTGCCCCCCCCATCCAACTCGTGCCGGACGGCTTCGCGGAACAGCGCGACAGGGTCGGCGGCCCGCGATGGTGTCGCGCCGAAGCCCAGCGCGACCAGGGCGATCGCGGCGAGCCCCCGCGCCCGCCCGGCCTCGGTACGACCCGCGCCGACCGGGCGGCATCGGGCAGTCCTCCGAACCGCCCGCCCGCCCGAGCCGGCGAGCCACACCGCCGGACCCTTCCCGTTTTTCGTCGACACGTCCGTCACCCGCGGTTCGCGCTCAATGCCAGGAAATCTCGACGCTGCGGTTGCGGGCCTCGGGCACGCCCTGCCCTGTCGGCACCGGCAGTTCGGTTTCGCCCTTGGCGAGGATCTGGAACCGGTCGGCCGGGATGCCTCGGTCGAGCAGGCCCTTCAGGACCGCGAGGGCTCGCCGCTGCGAGAGCGTGAGGTTGACCTGCGCGGCTCCTACCCGGTCGGCGGTCCCGGTGAGGATCATCACGATCGGCTTGCCTTCGTTGTAGGAGCGCGAGGCGTGGTCGAGAACGGCCTTGTCCTGCGGCCGGAGCGTGCTGCTCCCGCGATCGAACAGGATGACCAGCGGCGCGGGGGCGCCAGCGGCGGGTTCGGGGGGCGTTGGAGGCGTCACCGCGGCTTGGCGCGTGGTCTGCGCCTGAGCCGCGGTACAGCCAAGCAGGGCGATCGCGAGAACCGAAAGGGTGAAGCGGGAAACGGGCATGTTCGAAGTCCTCCTTTTGGTCGATGTCGTCTACCCGGCGATCGCGACCTCGATGGTGCCGGGACGAGGGAGCGGGCCATGGCCCGGACGGCTCTGCACCGGCCGCGACGCGTCCACCACGCCGGCCACGCGGTCGGCGGTGCGCTGGTCTTCGCCGTAGAAATACGTGACCCGGTCCATCGGCACGCTGGCACCCACGGGATCGGACACGTCGAGGCCCTGCGCCTGCAGGGACAACCGCAGGGCCTGCGCCCTCGCCCGCGCGGGCCCGTTGTCGCGGGCATAGCGCAGCACCACGTGCGCCGGCAGTCCGTCCGGCAGCCCCGCGGCGGACGAGCCGGTCACCGCAAATTGGCCCGGAGAGGCTTGATCTGCTTCCGGTCCGATCCCCCCGATCGGATGGATGGCCGCCACCTCCGGACCGGCCGCGACCGTCGCGCTCGGCCGGGGACCCGGTGAAAACGTTTCGACGCGGGCCTCGGCCTTGAACGCGGACCGCTGGACCGGCTCCAACTTCCCGCCGAGCGGAACACCTCGGCTCGAGGCGATGTCGGACACCTGCGCGACATCGTCCTTCGCGGCCCGCTCGACCGCCAGTCCACGACCGAACGCCTGCGCGATGGCGTCGCTCCGCGGGATCGCATCGATGCCGGACGGACCGACATACGCCCGGTCGCCCCGGCGTCCGGCTCCGCCCGCGACCGCCTCCGCGACGTCGCGCGCCTTGTTCGCGGCCGTCGTGTCGCGAAAGGCCTGAGCGAGCTGTGCCCGCGTGTCGCCGAGCTCGTGCTCGAGACCCGTGACACGGCTGTCTTCGCTTTGAAGCCGATTTTGCAGGTCGTCCACCTGCAGGGCCGCGCCGCGCTGGGCCGTTATGACCTCCGTCGCCAAGCTCGACGTTCGCGCCTGCTCCTCCCGAAGCTTCGTTTCGGCCGTTTCGGCGGCCGCGTCCGACCTTCGAACACCCTCGGTCAGCTGGATCTGGTCGCGGTTCACCTGCGCCAATTGGGTCCGCGCCAGCGCGAGGTCACGATCCAGCCCCGAGGATCGACCCTGCTCGCTCGCGAGTTGCTTCCGCAAACCGTCGACCTGCGCCGCCTTCGCGCGGTCCGCCTCGGCCAGCTTGGCTGCCAGACCATCGGCGCGCGTGCGCTCGACGCCGGATTTCGCATCCTCCAGCCCACTGGCCTGCGCGAGTTGCGTGCGCATCGCCGCGACATCGCGATCAAGACTCGCGGAGCGGCCCTGCTCGCCCGCGAGTTGCTTGTGCAAGCCGCCGATCTGCG
>CAXTFJ010000016.1:26743-35867 GCA_964243405.1 uncultured Lichenihabitans sp.
GCGATCAAGGCTCGCGGAGCGGCCCTGCTCGCCCGCGAGTTGCTTGTGCAAGCCGTCGATCTGCGCCGTCGCGGCGCGATCGGCCTCGGCGAGCTTGGCCGCCAGATCGTCGGCGCGCTCGCGCTCGCCGACGAACTTCACGTCCTGCTGCTTGCCAGTTTGCGCCAGTTGGGTCCGTGTCGCTGCGAGATCGCGATCAAGGCTCGCGGAGCGGCCCTGCTCGCCCGCGAATTGCTTGTGCAAGTCGTCGATCCGCGCTGTCGCGGTGCGATCGGCCTCGGCGAGCTTGGCCGCAAGATCCTCGGCGCGCTTGTGTTCGTCCCCGAGTTTCGTACCGTCCTGCGCGCCGACCTGGGTCATCTGGATCCGCGCCGCTGCGAGGTCACGATCAAGGCTCGCGGAGCGGCCCTGTTCGCCCGCGAGCTGCTTGTGCAAGCCGTCGATCTGCGCCGTCGCGGCGCGGTCCGCCTCGGCGAGCTTTGTCGCCAGATCGTCGGCGCGCTTGCGCTCGTCGTCGAGCTTCGCGTCCTCCTGTTTGACGGCCTGCTCGTCGTCCGACTGCGCCAACTGCTCGCGCGTGGCGGCCAGATCGCTATCGAGGTCCGCGGAGCGGCCCTGCTCGGTCGCCAGCCGCTTCTGCAGGTCGGCAAGCCGCGTGGCCGCGTCCCGTTGCGCGTCGTCGAACGTGCCCGTCAACGCCTCGGTCCGCTTTCGTTCCTCGTCGAGCTTGGCTTGACCATCCCTGACGGCCGTTTCGGCCGCGTGCCGCGCCTCGTCCGTCTCGCGGGCCGCCTGGGCCTGCTGCTCGCGAAGGCTCGCGAGATCGCGGTCGAGGCTGGTCGAGCGGGCCTGCTCGATGCCAAGACGCGCCTGCAAACCCTCCACCTGCGCGGCGGCATCGCGCCGGGCCGCGGCGAGTTCACCGGCGAGCGCGGCACCGGAGTTCGGGCCACCATCCGGACGACCCTGGGCCGCTCTGCGGGCGTCCTCGAGAGACCGGCGCGCGGTCTCGAACGTGCGGCGCGCGTCGTCCTCCAGCTCGTTTCCGAGGAAGGTGGTCGGGCGTCGCGAGGTTGACGTGTCCTCGTCGGGACCGGGGACCGGCGTTTTCGCGCCGTGGGTCGAGGCCGTGCTGTCCGGGGCCTCGGGTCCGGGAGCAGATGCAATGGTCCGCTCCTCCGCGCGCTCATCGGAAGGGGGCACGCGTGGCGTCGACGAGTCCGGTTGCGACCCCGTCCAATGCGGAAGGCCGTAGTAGACCGCGCAGATCAAGGCGGCGATCAGGAGGAGATAGCGAAGCATTGCGACGTTCAAACCTCCAGCAGAACCACGCGCTCGCCGGGTTATCGCGTCGAGAGCGTCGCACCGCGGCCGAGCGGCATTCCGCTCGCTGCCGCCAGATTTTCGGACTCGACCGCCGAGCGACAACCACTCCTTTCAGCTATGCCGACACCCGGGAGGCGGTCAAAGGCGGACCGCGCCCTTACGCCTTTTGGATCGAACCCGCCGGGAGTTGGCACTTGGCGGAGCGCGGCGGCATCGGGCGAGGCACGGGCGGGCGACGATCAAGGGAGTGTCGAGAAAAACGCCCAGCTGTCCGCGCCCCAGGTCGGCCCTGGCGCGTGGCCGATTCCGCGCTTGACGCATTCGAGGGTCGGGTGGGCGCAACCCGGCGTGCTGGTGCAGTCACCCGGCTCGGGGACCGGTGCGGTGCCGGGACAGGCGTTGAAGGACCGGAACAGCCGGCTCGTGGTGGCGAACAGCGGAGCCGGATAGGCGCTGTCACCCCCGGCCTCGTGCGTGAAGCGGATCGCGGCCCGGTTGGTGACGGGACAGGCGAGGTTGGCGTAGGTGCGTGCGTCGGCGGGGTCGCGGAACTCGTCGCTGCAGGCCGCAGCCGCGACGGCCCGGATGCGATCCCCGCGGCAGCACGCGAGAGCGGTGACGAAATCGCAGCCCCACGAGAATCCGGCGACGAACACCTTCGATCCGTCGACGCCGTCGTGGGCTTCGACATCGTCGAGCATGCGGTCGAAGAACGTCATGTCGTAACCGGTGCAGCTGTCGTCCCAGCCCACCCCGTCGGTTCCGAAGGCGACCCCCTGGGGAAACACGAAGACGCTCGAGGCCGTAGCACCCGTCCCGTTCTGGATCCCGAATTCCCGCGCGTCCGACGCCCTCCCGTTGGCGCCGTGGAACACGAAGGTGACCGCGAGCGGCTTGGCCGGGTCGCGGTCCTTTGGTTCCTGGACGACGTAGTCTCGCGGGAATCCGCGGCCGTCGGCCACGACGCGATGCGAAAGCCCGTCGGCGGAGGCCGAGGGTTTGTGGCATCCCGCCAGAAGGCAGGCGGCCGAGAGGATCGCGGCCGCCACGAGGGCCGCCGGCCGGCGAGCGATGCTCAGAATGCCAGTCGACCGCCGGCCCACCGGATCAGCGGGCGACCGTCGCGCGGCCCGCGTCGACATCCGCCAGCAGCGGGTCCAGGAACTCGGCCATGGCGCGGGCGCCGGGCTCCTTGAACATGTCGGCGTGCCATCCCGCGACGCGTCTTCGGACCAGACCGCCCCGGGCGAACGGAGCCCAGCCCATGCGGGCATCCGCGAACGGGATGTGGGTCTCCTCGCTCTGAACGAGAGCCAGCGTTCCGGAGGTGGGACCGACGACGTAGCGGTCCCGCAGCCGTTCGAGGGTCGGCAGGAACCATCGGTTCGACCAGTCCTCCTTTCCCAAGATCTCGCCTTCACCGCGCTTCGCCTCAAGCCATCGGAAGAGGCCGCTTCGCCGGATCCGGGGGTAGGTGTGCAGGACAGACATCAACGTCGTCCGCCCGGCGCGAAGCATCCGGAGGTGGTGCATCGCGACGTGCCATCGGTAGCCCATGCCGAACAGCAGAGATCGGAACGGCGGCAGGCCGTCGATGAAGCCGGGCCGCCAAGTGTCGGCCATGACGACCAGCGGCACCTCCTCGCCCGCGGCACGCAGCCGCCGCGCGACCTCGTAGGCGATGCAGCCCGCGACGCAGAGGCCCATCAGCACGTAGGGGCCGTGCGGCCGCGCGGAGCGGACCAGGGCCTCGTAGCGGCCGCAGAGCGCTTCGAAGCTGGCGTCGTCCGGGGCACTCCCCTCGTGAGGATCGAACAGCTGGATGGCAACGAGGGGACGGTCGGGACCGAGCGCCTTGCCGAGCTCGTAGTAGAGGATCGTGTTGTTGATGACGATCACGGGCGTCTTGGCGCCGTGGGGCTGGATCGGCACGACGTTCCAGGCGCGGAGCTGCGGCGCGTCCTCGACGAGCGCGCGCGCGAACGCTCCGGCCGTGGGAGCGGCAAACAAAGCCGCGACGTTGACCCTGCGCCCGAGCGCCTCGCCCACTCGGGCCAGCATGCGCAGGGCGAGCAGGGAATGGCCGCCGCTTTCAAAGAAATCCGCGTCCGGCCCGATCGAGGGCTTGTCGAGCACTTCCCGCCAGATCCGCAGGACGGTGCGTTCGGCCTCGGTCCCTGCCGCGCTCGACCCGGCCTGCGGGGATGGCGGGGCCATCCGCTGCGGCATCGCCACCTCGACAGGAACGGGCCGTGCGGCGGCTCGCGGACTCGCGGCCGGGACCAGGTCCGAAAGCGCGAGGTCACCCTCCCCCACCGCCCGGACGAGGCTGTCGCGCCACAGGCGGAGCAGGGACTCGCCCGTGCTCCGGTCGAACAGGTCGCTGTTGTACTCGAGTGCCATGCGCCAGCCCGTGGGCCAGTGCACCATGAAGAAGTTGAGGTCGTAGAGCGACCCCGCCGACAGGGACGGGTGGCCGACCACTTCGAGGTCGCCGTAGCGGGCGTTCTCCATCACGTCCTGCAGGACGGTGAAGTTCACCGAGATGAGCGGCATCCGGCTGGGATCGCGTGGCGGTCGCAGGATCTCCACCAGACGATGGAACGGCATCGCCTGGTGGATCAGGGCGTCCTGGACGGTCCGGTTGGCCCGCCCGAGCAGGTCGTGGAAGCTCGGATCGCCGGACAGGTCGAAGCGGAGCACCAGGTTGTTGATGAACACCCCGATCAGCGGCTCGAGGTCGGGGTCGTTGCGTCCGGCGATCTGGGTCCCGACGATCACGTCCTGGGCGCCCGTGACCTTGTGCAGGAGCGCCGCGATGACCGCGCATCCGAAGCCGAAGGTGGTCACGCCCTCGGCCCTGACTTTGCGGTCCATCGCGTCGGTGATGGCGTCGGGAAGGAGCTCGGCCAGGATCTCGCCGTTGGACGTGGGCCGTTCCCCGCGCGGGTGGTCGCCTGGAACCTCGAAATAGGATGCGCCGCCGACCTGGGCCTTCCAGTAGGCGACCTCCCGCTCGAACCGCCCGCTCGACAGGTAGGCGCGCTGCCAGGAGGCGTAGTCACCGTACTGCAGCGGCAGATCGGGCAGGTCGGGCCTCGTCCCGGCGTTCAGGGCCGCGGCCGCCGCGCCGAACTCGGCGCTGATCAGGCGGATCGACCAGCCGTCGAAGGCGATCTGATGGATCGTGAGCAGCAGGATCGCGCGGTCTGGCGCGAGCCGGAGCAGCGTGAGCCGGAGCAGCGGGAGCTGCCCCGGGTCGAAGGGCTTGTGGGCCTCGACGCGCCCGAGCCGGAGCACCTCGGCGTCGCGCCGGGCTTCCGGAAAGGTTTGCAGGTCGATCTCGGCCAGAACGGGCCGGAAGGGGGGAAGGACCTCCTGCTCGGCCACGCCGTCCTGCTCGACGATGCGGGTCCGCAACGCCTCGTGGCGCTCGATGACCCGGCCGAAGGCCCGCTCGATCAGCGACGCGTCGAAGCGGCCGCGCAGTTCCCACCTGAGCGCCACGTTCAGGGCCGTGGTGCCCGGATCGAGCGCGTTGATGAACCAGCACCGTTCCTGGGCCGAGGAGAGCGGAAAGCGGAGAACCTGCTCGTCCTCCGGAACCGCGACGGTCTCGGGGGAACGCGTATCCGACAGGGTCAGGCTCATCAGGCGGTCTCGCTGAGGGTTGTCCGCCGGCGCCGGAAGGCGCGCAGGTCGGGCATGGCGGCCCCGTCCCCGCCGCGGGACGCCGCCTCGGCGGCCTCTCCCAGGGCCAGGACGGTGGGGTGCCGCATGAGGTCGGCGGCGGTCAGGGTGACGCCTTCGGAGCGCAGGCGCGCCGCGATGCGGAACACCTGGATCGAGTCCAGCCCGAGGGCGAAGAGGTTGTCGTCGAGGTGTACGTCGGGAACATGCAGCACGTCGCGCACCACACGGGCGATCCGCTCCTGCATCGGTGTGCGCGGCGGGGCCGCCTCGACCCGGCGCGCGGGCTCGGACGCGGCGGCGTCGGGCAGGCCGCGGCGGTCCAGCTTGCCGTTCGCGGTCAGCGGCAGCGCGTCGAGCCGGACCCAGGCTGTGGGCACCATGTAGAGCGGCAGGTGGGAGGACGCGAAGGACGACACCACGTTCGTAGGCACGGTCGCCACGACGAAGCCGACCAGGCGCGGGTCGCCCCCGGCCGCCTCGCGCAGCGCGACGGCGGCGGCGCCCACCCCGGGACAACGCCGGAGCACGGTCTCGATCTCCTCGAGCTCGATGCGGAATCCCCGGAGCTTGATCTGCCCGTCGTTGCGGCCCAGCAGCTGGATGGCGCCGTCCGCGATCCGCCTGGCGCGGTCGCCGGTCCGGTACAGCCGCTCGGGGCCTGTGCCCGCGACGTCGACCGGGAGGAACGCGGCCGCCGTGAGGTCGTCCCGCCCGAAATAGCCCAGCGCCAGCCCCGCCCCCCCGATGAACAGCTCCCCCTCGACGCCGACGGGCGTGAGACGCAGGTCCCCGTCGAGGACGTGGAATTGCGTGTTGAACACCGGGCGCCCAACCGTGATCGGCTCCGGACCCGGCCCGATCTCCGCCAGGCTCGACCAGATGGTGGTCTCGGTCGGCCCGTAGGCGTTCCACAGCGCCCCGCCACCCTCAAGCAGATGATCCGCGAGGTCGCGCGGCAGGACCTCGCCCCCGGCGATCATGGTGAGCCCCGGCCGGGACGCGAAGCCGGCCTCGAGCAGCAGCCGCCACAGCGAGGGGGTGGCCTGGACCACGCTCGCGCCCGAGGACGCGATGCGCGCCACCAGCGCGAAGCCGTCCGCCACCTCCTCGCGGTCGGCGATCACCACCCGTCCGCCCGCGAGCAGGGGCAGCAACAACTCGGCCCCCGCGATGTCGAACCCGATCGTCGTGACGGCCAGCAGCGTGTCCGCGGCCGTGAACCCCGGCCGGACCGCCATGGAGCGGAGCAGGTTGGTGAGCGCCCGATGCGGAACGGCGACGCCCTTGGGGCGCCCCGTGGAGCCGGACGTGAAGATCACGTAGGCGGTGGCCTCGGCGGTCTGCCGCTCGACGCCCGCCGGAGCCGTGCCCGGCAGCGCGGCGAGCGCGGGGGCGTGGCGCACGAGGTCGATGGCCGGGATGTCGGGAAACGCCGCGTCGGCGCCGTTGCCGTCGCACACCAGGGCCGCGACCCTGGCGTCCTCCAGGATGGTGGCCTGACGCGCGACCGGCTGCGCGACGTCGAGCGGGACGTAGGCGTGGCCCGCCTTCATGATGCCCAGCATGGCGACCACGGTGGCGGGCGAACGGGAGGTCGCGACCGCGACGCGGCTGCCGGGCGTGGGGACGCGATCGTGGAGGTGGCGCGCGAGACGGTTCGCCCGCGCGTCGAGTTCGGCGTAGGTGAGCGAGGTGTCGCGCCAGACCAGGGCGGTGGCGTCCGGCGTCCGCGCGGCCCGCTCGGCGACCAGCACGTGGATGGGGCGGAGGTCGAGGTCGTCCGCGGCCGTGTCGTTGAGGTCGGTCGTCAGCCAGCGGACGTCGGCCGGCGTGAGGAGCGGCGCGGCGCCGGCCGTCACGGCGTCATCGGCCGCGATCGCCGCCAGCACGGTCCTGAGGTAAGCCATGAGGCGCCCGACCGTGGCGGCGTCGAACAGGTCGGCATTGTAGTCGCAATCGACCCGGATGCCGTCGCTGCCTTCGGTAAAGTTCACGAAAAGGTCGAAGTTGCTGAACGCCTTGCCGTTCGACCCCGTGGTCAGCGTCGCGCCGGGAATGGCCGGGCCGGACGACAGCTTCTCGAGGTTGAACTGGATCTGCGTGAGGGGGAGCCGGTTCTGCGTGCGCGGCACCTGCAGCGTCCGCACCAGGGTGCCGAAGGTCATGTCGCCGTGGTCGAAGGCGTCGAGCAGCACGGTCCGCGTAGCGCGAAGGTGGGCCGCCAGCGTGCCAGCCCGGTCCACCGCGCCGCGGAGCGGCAGCAGGTTGACGCAATGGCCCACCAGCCCCGGCAGGCCGGCGGCGCTCTGCCCCGCGGTGGGGATCGCGATCACCACGTCGTCCTCGCCCGAGAGCCGGGACACGACCACCTGGAGCGCGGCCAGCAGGGTGACGAACAGGGTGCAGCGGTGCCGCGCGCCCGCGGCCTTCACGGCCTTGACCAGGGCGCCGTCGATCGCGTCGCGGTGAGTGCCGCCGCGGTAGGACTTCTGGGCCGGACGCGGGCGGTCCGCGGGGAGGTCGAGGGCGGGCGGCAGGGTCGCGTAGGCCTTCAGCCAGAAGGCTTCGGCGCTTTCGCGCGCTTGCCGGGGCATCCGCTGGTCCGCCGCGTAGCGCCGGAAGGACGGCGCCGCGGGAAGGTCGGCGGATTCGCCACGCAGGCGGGCCGCGTAGAGGGTCGCGATCTCGCCGATCAGGACGTTGATCGACCAGCCGTCGCAGACGATATGGTGGGCGGTCAGCACGAGGGCGCACCGGTCCGGCCGAACCGCGACCATCACGGCGCGCACCACCGGGCCCTCGGCGAGGTCGAAGGGCGTGCGGGCCTCCTCGTCCAGCACCGTCTCAAGATCGCGCTCCGCATCGGTCACCCCGCGCAGGTCGACGCGCCGCAGGGGCATCGTCGCGTCGGGCGACACGCGCATGGATTCCTCGTTGGGATCGAAGCGCGCGCGAAGCGAGTCGTGGCGCGCCACGACGTCGTCCAGGGCCCCGGCCAGCGCGGCCTCGTCGACCTCGCCCTCAACCGTGAGCGTGACGGATTCGTTGAACGCGCAGGAGGCCGCGTCGCCGAGCTGCGCGGTCAGCCAGACCTCCTTCTGGGGCTCGGTCCAGGGAACGCTGTCGGGCAGGACGGCCGGCGTCTCGGCCGGGAGCGGCACGGGCGGCACCGTGCCGGCGAGGATGCCCGCGCCCCCCAGCGCGTCCAGGCTTTCCGCGAAGACCCGCAGGACGGTTTCGATGTCGGCGTCGTCGTGCGCGGTGGTGAGGAAGCAGGGGAAGCCTTCCTGGATGTGGACGCCGCGCGACCGCATCTCGTGGAACAGCAGGCCCGCCAGCCGGTCTTCGCTCCCCGGATTGAAGTAGAACCAGCTGCTGTAGGTTTCGGCGCGGCTCGCGATCCCGCGCCGCGCGAGGTCGGCGTTGAGGCGCTCGACCAGGGCCGCGGTCCGGATGGCCAACCGCTCCTGCAGGGCCGAACCCTCGCGCTCGAGATGGATCAGCACGGCGCGGGTGGCGGCGAGCACCAGGGGGTGACGCACGAAGGTGCCGGCGAAGAAGGTCGGGGCGACTTCCGGCGCCGACGCGTCCCCGTAGTGCCAGGCGCCGCCGTCGAGCGCGTCCATGAAGCGCGTGCCGCCCGCCAGGATGCCGACCGGCAGGCCGCCGCCCACGACCTTGCCGTAGGTGGCGAGGTCGGCCCGGATACCCAGCACCGCCTGCATGCCGCCCGGATGGGTCCGGAAGCCCGTCACCACCTCGTCGAACACCAGCGCGGTTCCCGAGGCCGCGGTCAGCTCGCGAAGCTCCTTCAGGAAGGCAAGCGGCAGGAAGGCCGGGTGGCGGCTCTGCACGGGCTCGACGATGACCGCCGCGAGCGTGCGCGCGTTGTCGCGGATCCAGGCGAGGCTCTCGGGCGTGCCGTAAGGCAGCACCACCATGTTGCTGACCGACGCGTTGGGAATGCCCGCGGCGGCCGGGAGCGCGCCCGTCGCGGCCTTGCGGCTCGCGGGCTTCACAAGCACCTCGTCGAACTGGCCGTGGTAGGCGCCCTCGAACACCACGACGGTGCCGCGGCCCGTGACCGTCCGCGCGACCCGCATGG
>CAXTFJ010000016.1:35877-53125 GCA_964243405.1 uncultured Lichenihabitans sp.
GCCTCGGACCCGGTGTTGCAGAAGGTGACCCGCGCGTTGCCGGTCATCCGCGCGATGCGGGCCGCGACCTCCCCGGCCAGCGGGGATTGCGGGCCGATCGCGAAGCCGAGGTCGAGCTGTTCGGCGACGGCCGCTGACACGAAGTCCGGCGAATGGCCGAACGCCGTCTGGCCGTAGCCGTTGACGAGGTCGACGTAGCCATTGCCGTCGACGTCCCAGATCTTCGAGCCCTTCGACCGGGCGCAGATGACCGGGTAGACGAGTTCCTTCCAGTCCTGCCGGAAGCCCGAGGCCGCGCGGGGGTCGGCCAGCACCGGCCGGTTGGCCTGCGTCGAGGCCTTGGACCCCGCCGTCCGCGCGTTGTAGCGGGCGGTCAGCGCGTCGATGTAGGACCGCTGGGCCGGGGTGATCGCTCCCACGGGCGTCCTGGCCGCCTGATAGACCTGGAACCGCGACGGGGCCGACGGCGCGTGCTCCTCGGGCGCGGGTGCGGCGCGGGTGTCGGCGAGGGTGTCGGCGCGCGGCTCGGGCGTCGCGGTCGCGACGGGTCCGGCGGACGCGGGCACCGCGCCCAACACCTGCGCCTGCTGGGCGAACAGGGTCTGCATGGCGGCGATCTGCTGCCGCATGAGGTCGTACACCCCGCCGGACGCACCGACCGGATGCGCGGCAGCCGAGGACACCGGCACGGCCTGCGGCAGGGCAGCAGGGGCGGCGGGCGGCGGCACGGGCTCGGGCTCCGCGGGAACGAGGGCCGACAGGTGGTCGGCCAGGGCGTCGACTGACGCGAACTCGTCGAACAGCTGCCGGAACGTCACCGCGACCCCGAAAGCGGACTGCACTTGGGTGGCCAGCTGGGCCAGGAACAGCGAGTCGAAGCCGAGGTCGAGAAAGTTCGTGGCATAGGAAACCTCGTCGACCGGCTCGCCGGACAGGTCCTGCAACAGGCCCGCGACCTTGGCCCGGACGGGGCGGCGCCCGGCCGACGTGACGGGGGGCTGTGCGGCGACCGGGGACGCGGACGGCATGTCGGATCCTTCGTGCGGGGCTGGGGGCGAGGGCTGGGCGGGCGGAGCGGGTTCGGCGGAGGTGCCCAGGGGCGCAGGGGCGGCGATCCAATGGCTGGCGCGGTCGAACGCATAGGTCGGCAGCGGCACGCGGCGGCCGGCTCGCGGCGAAACGTCGTCCCACACCGGTTCGCAGCCGACCGTCCATAACCCGGCCAGCGCCGCGCGGAACACGTCGCTGCCCCGCTCGGCCTCGGCCGCGTCGGGCAGCGATCCGAAGCTCCCCCGCACGGCGCCCTTGGGCAGGGTCTGGGCCGCGAAGCGCCCGAGGGTCCGCCCGGGGCCCACTTCGAGCAGGACCGGCATGTCCGACCCCACCGCGCAGGCGAGGGCGTCGGCGAAGCGGATGGACGAGCGGCAGTGCCGGGCCCAGTAGTCCCCCGACGTGACCTGGCCGGGCTCGTGCCAGGTGCCGGTGACGCCCGACACGATGGGGAGGGTGGGCTCCGTCAGCGTCACGGAGGCGAGAAGACGGGACAGCGCACCGGTGACCGGCTCCATCATGGCCGAGTGGAAGGCGTGCGAGGTCTGCACCGGACGGTACGCCGCCTGCCGCCGGTCCAAAACCTCCTTGAACCGTGCCATCGCGTCGTGCGGGCCCGATACCACGCAGCCTTGCGGCGTGTTGACGGCCGCGACCGACAGGTCGTCGGGCAGCAGACCGAGGAGGTCCGCCTCGGGCAGCCGCACGGCCAGCATCGCGCCCGGCGGCATCGCCTGCATCAGCCGTCCGCGCTCGGCCACGAAGGCGAGCGCGTCTTCGAACGACAGCACCCCCGCCAGCGCCGCGCATACGACCTCGCCGACGCTGTGGCCGACCAGGGCGTCGGGCAGGACGCCCCGCTCCATCCACACCTTGGCCGTCGCGTATTCCGTGAGGAACAGGGCGGGTTGCGCGAGCTGCGTGGCGTGGATGGCCTCGCGCGCGTCCTCCGCCACCTCATTGCAGAGCAGGTCCCGCAGGTCCCGGCCGAGCAGCGGCGCCAGCACCCGGGCACCCTCGTCGACGATGTCCCGGTAGGTCGGCTCGGTCGCGTACAGGCCGCGGCCCATCCCGGCGTACTGGGCGCCCTGACCAGGAAACAGGAAGATCACCGGGGGCATCAGCATCCCAACGTGGCCGGAAGCGAGCTTGGCGTCGCGCAGCTTGGTGATCGCCTCCGCGCTGTCGCGGCACACGACCGCGGCGCGGTGGTCGAAGGCCCGGCGGCCGTGCCGCAGCGTGAAGGCCACGTCGGCGAGGTCGACCGCGGGATGGTCGGCGAGGTGGGTGGCGAGCGCCGACGCGCTCCGCTGCAGGGCCGCGGGGGTGCGGGCCGAGAGCGGCAGAATGAACGGACCCGCGGCGGGTGGGGCGTCCGGCTCGGCGGGGACGGGCGGCTGCTCGACGACCACGTGGGCGTTGGTGCCGCCCACGCCGAGCGCGGTGACGCCGGCGCGCCGCATCGCGCCGTCGTCCGGCCAGGCGCATAGCTCGGTGGCGACGTAGAAAGGGCTCCCGTCGAGCCCGAGCAGCGGGTTGGCGGTCTTGAAATGCGCGAGCGGCGGGATCACCCCGTCCCGCACCGACAGGGCGGCCTTGATCAGTCCCGTGACGCCCGCGGCCGCGTCGAGGTGGCCGACGTTGGCCTTGGCGGACCCGATCGCGCAGAAGCCGCGGTCGGCCGTGGCGTCCCCGAAAACCCGGACCAGGGCCGCGACCTCGATCGGGTCGCCCAGCGGCGTCGCTGTGCCGTGGCATTCCACGTAGCCGATCGAGCGCGGGTCGACGCCCGCGCGGGCGTGGGCGTCGCGCAGCACGTCCACCTGGCCCTCCACGCTGGGGGCCGTGAACCCGACCTTGCGGTTGCCGTCGTTGTTGAGGCTTTCGCCGCGGATCACCGCGTGGATCGTGTCCCGGTCCCGGACGGCGTCCGCCAATCGTTTCAGCACCACGAGCGCGGCCCCGCTGCCGAACACGGTCCCGCTCGCCGCCGCGTCGAAGGGGCGGCAGCGCCCGTCGGCCGAGGCCATCCCGCCCGCCTGGTGCAGGTAGCCGCGCTTTTGCGGGAACGAGATCGACACGCCGCCCGCGAGCATCATGTCGGCCTGACCCAGGCGGAGCTGCTGGCAGGCCTGGACCACGGCCGTGAGCGAGGTGGAGCAGGCGGTGCCGAGCGTCACGGCGGGGCCGCGCAGGTCGAGCTTGTAGGCGATGCGGGTCGTCAGGAAGTCCTGGCCGGCCCCGAGCAGCATCGGGTAGTCGCCGAGCTGGAACGTCGAGGTGAAGGTTTCCGCGGTGCGGCGGTCGGCGCAGACGTTGTTGAGGAAATAGGTGTTCAGGCTGCAGCCCGCCGTGATGCCGATCGCGCCCGGATAGGCGGCCGGGTCGTAGCCCGCGGCTTCCAGCGCCTCCCAGGCGCATTCGAGCAGCACCCGGTGCTGCGGGTCGGTCAGCGCGGCCTCGCGCGGGTACATGCCGAAGAAGGCGGCGTCGAACAGGTCGGGGTTCTCGATGACCGGGCGCGCGGGCACGAAGGCGGCCGACGCCCGCGTTGCGGCCGGGAACGCGTCCTCCAGCTCGTCGTCGCGGAAGCGGCTGATCGCGTCGACGCCGGTCCGCACGTTGCGCCAGAAGGCCTCCACGCCGTCGGCGCCCGGGAAGCGGCCCGCCATGCCGACGATCGCGATGGCCCCGTCGTGGTGCGGAGGGGGGAGCGGGCTCATCGGGGGACTCCCGTCCGGACGGGCGGCCTGCCGGGCTGGGGCGCTGCGGCGCCGCGTCCGGACCGCTCCAGGAAGGCCGTCAGCGAGCGGACCCCGGTGTGCTCGAACAGCGTCACGAGCGGGAGCTTTGGGGCCACCGTGGCGCAGAGCTCCGCGTGCAGCGCCATGAGGAGGAGCGAGGTGCCGCCGAGGTCGAAGAAGTTCGCGTCGCGGTCCACCGACGGTCGGGACAGGACGCGTTCCCACACGGCCGCGACCTCGTCCTCGAGACCGGAAGACCTGCCCGGCCGCCGCAGGGGCGCCGACCGGTCCTGCTCGATGGCGGGGAGCCGCGCGCGGTCGACCTTGCCATTGGCGGTCAACGGAAGCGCCCGGAGCACCATGGCATCGGCCGGGACCATGTAGTCGGGCAGCAGGGTCCGCAGCCGCGCGAGGGCCGCGGTTGCGGCCCGGCTCCCGTCGCCGCGATCGGGCTGGCGCAGCGTCATGTAAGCTGCGAGACGCTTGCCGTCGGGGGGTGCGTTCCGCGCCACGACGACCGCGTCCGCGACCGACGGGTCGCCCCGCAGCGCGTCCTCGACCTCGCCCGGCTCGACCCGCTTGCCGCGGATCTTGACCTGGTTGTCCGACCGGCCGAGGAACTCGACGACGCCGTCGGGCCGCTCGCGCCCGAGATCGCCCGTGAGGTAGACACGTTCCCGCGACGGGCCGCCCAGGTCGACGGTGACGAACTTCTCCGCCGTCAGCCGGGGCTGGTTCATGTAGCCCAGCGCGAGCCCCTGCCCGCCGCAGCAGATCTGGCCGACCTCACTCGGCCGGACGGGCGCGAGGTCGTCCCCGAGCAGGTGGACGCGCGTGCCCGCGATGGCGGGGCCGATCGGGATGGGGCCGTCGCCCCAGCCGTCGCGCGGCACGGGATAGCAGCAGGTGAACGTCGCGTTCTCGGTCGGCCCGTAGCCGTTGACGATCGTGCAGCCCGGCAGGCCCGCGTAGGCGCGGCGGACGTGGGCGGGCGACAGCACGTCGCCTCCCGCCAGGATGCGGCGCAGCGGGGCCAGCGCATCGAGGCGATGGTCGACCAGCAGGGAGAACAGTCCGGCGGTGAACCAGGCCGTCGTCACCCCGTGGCGCGCCACCGCGTCGGCGATGACCTCCAGCGAAGGGCGGGGATCGCTCACGATCGCGAGCCGGCCGCCGTTGAGCAGGGCGCCCCAGATCTCGAAGGAACTGGCGTCGAAGGCCAGCGGCGCGAGGTGAAGGATCGTCTCGTCGGGTCCGAAGGCCGCGTAGCTCTGGTGCTGGACAAGCCGGAGGATGGCCGCGTGCGGCACGAGCACGCCCTTGGGATGCCCCGTCGACCCGGAGGTGTACATCACGCAGGCGGGGTCCTGGCCCGAGGCCTCGCGGGGCGGGGCGGGATCGTGGTCGGCCGCCGCGGCGAGCGCCGCGTCGAGGTCGAGCACGCGCCGGCCCGTCACCGCGGGGACGGGCTTCACCCCGCCCTGGGTGAGCACGACCGCGGGGGCGCAATCGTCGAGCATGCGCGCCAGCCGGTCGGGCGGGTCGTCCGCGTCGAGCGGCACGTAGGCGGCCCCCGCCTTCAGGATGCCCACGATGGCCAGGATCGTCGACGGGGAGCGGCCGGTCAGGAGGGCCACCCGATCCCCCCGCATCACGCCGTTCGCGCGCAGCAACGAGGCGAATTGGGCACCGACGCGCTCGACGTCACCGTAAACGACCTCGGCCGATCCCGCGCAGAGGAGGGCCGGAGCCCCGGGCGAACGCGCCGCCACTTCGCTCAGAACAGCGTCGATCGAGCCGTCCTTGCCCGCTTCCCCTGGTCGCACGTCGCGCCTCGCCATCATCGGCCCGCTTCCGGGCTTGCGACATCGACATGACCGAGGTCGGAGAACCGCGACAATTCGCCAAAGGGTGAAGCGAACGGTCCAAGGATCGAAGGGTCCTACGCCGTTTGGACAGGACCGCCGCGCCAGCTTTCGGCCCCACCGTCCGGATCACTGCAGGCGCGTCCTGCGCAGGACGAGTCTCATGGCAGGGCACCGCGACCGGGACGGGTCGGACTTCCGCCACGCGGGGCCAGAGGCCCGACGGGCAAAGAGGCCGAAGGGGGTCGTGTCGAGAACCGCGCTGGCCCTGGGACTGCTCCTGTCGGGTGCGTCCGCGGCGGTGGCCCAACCCGCGCGCGGGGAGCCGCTCTGGGGCGTCAACGGTCACCCGCTGACCTCCTATCCAGGCATCTCGATCGAGCAGCAGCTCGATCTCCTGGTCGGGCTCGGGGCGCAGTCCTACCGCGTCGACGTCACCGCGTTGAGCCAGATCGACCGCTTGCGGGAGCTGATCGCGGCCGCCAAGGCGCGCCACCTGACCATCCTGCCCGTCCTGCTCCCTCCGGTCGACGTCAAGACGCAGGGCGA
The DNA here is from genome assembly GCA_964243405.1 of uncultured Lichenihabitans sp. Taxonomy (GTDB): domain Bacteria; phylum Pseudomonadota; class Alphaproteobacteria; order Rhizobiales; family Beijerinckiaceae; genus Lichenihabitans. Next base: position 42,086 of record CAXTFJ010000016.1, read on the forward strand.
GGACTCGCTCTATACCCAGTCCCGGCAGTTCGCCAAGATCATGGCCGACGAGTTCAAGGCCGACATCCCCGTCTGGGAGTTGGGCAACGAGTCGGAAAACTACACCCTCATCAAGCCGTGCGAGATGCGGGACGACGGGACCCAGTACCCCTGCGCCTGGGGGCTCGCGGGCGGCCTGGGCGCGCTGGACTATTACGGCCCCCGCCTTCGCAGCGTGGCCGCGATGCTGCGAGGCCTCTCGGACGGCATCCACGTCGCGAGCCCGACGGCGCGCCGCGCCATCGGCTCGGCCGGATGGGGGCACGTCGGGTTCTTCGAACGGCTGCAGGACAGCGGCGTCGATTGGGACATCTCGGTCTGGCACATGTACGGCGCCGACCCGGACTACGCGTTCAAGCATCTCGCGGCCCTGGGCAAGCCGATCTGGGTGACGGAGTTCGACGCCCCCGTCGGCGACAGGGGCGCGGAGGGCGAAACGCGGCAGGCGGCCGGGCTCGCGGGGATGATCGCCGACCTGCGCCGCCTCGCGCCGACCTACGGCGTCGAGGGCGCCTTCATCTACGAGCTCTGCGACGAGGCCTACTGGGCGCCGAGCGGGGAAGCGTTCATGGGGCTCGTCCACCTGCGCAAGGCGCCCGGCGGCGGCTGGGCCCTCGGCGACGACAAACCCGCCTTCGAGGCCGTGAAGCAGGCGATCGCCGCGCCCCCGAGGTGAGGGGTGGCATTGGCCCATGTGGAAAGGACATTGACGTGAGTGACTGGCATCCCGCACGCTTCCTGCGCTTCCGGAAGCGGGACCGCGACCTCGCGCAGGACGAGCGGCGGTTCGCGCTGCTGCACGGCGCGATCGGCTCCGCGCTGTCGAGCACGGAGGCCGAGCGGGCGGGCCTGGCGCGCCGGGTCGAGGACCTGCGCGGTTGGGTGGGGGAACTGACGGGCAACGATTGCGGCACGGCGGGTCAGCGGGACGCGGCCGACGAGAGGGAGTTGGTCGCGGCGGAGCGCCTCCTGATGGCCGGCATCGACCGCCTCGCGCGCCTGGACGACATGAGGGACCTGTTCCGGACGATGGCCCGTCTACTCGACACCGCGGGCGCAGCGCCAACCCGGGCGTCTCGCGATGCTGCAGACGCCCCCCGCCGGGCCGTGCGGGCCACGGCCTGACGGGTCGGTCGTCGCGTATTCCGGTCCGGGCGGCGTGTTCCCGGGACTCGGCACCGCTCGTGGCTGGACCATCCCTCGAAAGGCGCAGGGTGGGCAAACGTCGCCCGTCGCCGGCCGTACCGAAGGGGGCACCGCAGACCGGAAGGAGGAGCCCCCGCCGCCGAAGCAGCCGATCTACCGTGCCGGTGAAGGGGCCGGCGCGTCCGCCGAGCAGCCGTTGGGCCATTCCATGAAAATCGCGGTGATCATTCCCACCTTCGGTCGCCCGGACGTGCTCGGCCGATCGCTGGCCCACCTGGATGGCCAGACCCGGCCGCCCGACATCGTGGTGGTGTCGGCGCCCGATGCGTCCCACGTCCCCGCCTCCGACGTGTGCAACACCCCGTTCACCGTGGTGACCGGCGGGGTCGGCCTGTGCGCCCAGCGCAACCGCGCGATGGAGCACGTGCTGGCCTCGAGCGACGTCATCACCTTCTTCGACGACGACTTCCTGCCGGCCGATACCTACCTCGAACGGGTCGCCCGCTGGTTCGAACAGCTCGACGACCTCGCGGCCATCACGGGGCACGCCGCGGTGGACGGCGCGCGGACCGGGAGCCTGAGCTTCGACGAGGGATTGATGGCCCTGCGCGCGCTCGAGGCGGGCGTCCCTCCCGTTACCGAGCCGTACGACCAGGTCGGCCTCTACGGATGCAACATGTCGATCCGCTGCTCGATGATCGGCGACACGCGCTTCGACGAGCGCCTGGTGCTGTACGGCTGGCAGGAGGACATCGACTTCACCGCCAGGCTTCGGCACCGCGGCAGGGTCATCGAAGTGGCCGACATGACGGGCGTCCACCTGGGCGTCCGGAGCGGCCGGACGAGCGGCATCCGCTTCGGCTACTCGCAGATCGTCAATCCGACCTATCTCATCCGCAAGGGGTCGATGCCCTCCCGCTTCGGCTGGGGCCTGATGGCGCGCAACGTCTGCGCCAACGTCGCACGATCCGTCTGGCCCGACCCGCACGTCGACCGGTGGGGCCGCCTCAAGGGTAATGTCATCGGCGCGCTGCATGTCGCCCGCGGCCGGATCGAGCCCGAATACATCCTGCAGCTTTGACGTGACCCTGGCGGCCGGCGATCCGCGGATCGCCGCCGTTCGACCCCGTGCGAGGACATCCATGCGCCATCGAACCTCCGACCGTCCGCGGTGGACCTCCCCCGCCGGCCGGCACCGTCCCGTCCGCGTCGCGACCGCCGCGCTGGCGCTGCTGCTCGCGGCCCCCACCATCCTTTGGGCGCAGGAGGGACACTCGGCCTACCTGCTGGGGCCGGAGGATAGAGTCAGGCTCAAGGTCTTCGAGTGGCGCCCGTCGCAGGACGAGATCTTCGAGTGGAAAGCGCTCAACGACGAGTTCACGGTGAACGCCGCCGGGTTCCTGTCCATCCCGCTGGCGGGCGAGATCCCCGTCCAGGGCCTGCCGCTCGACGCGGTCGCCCGCGCGGTCGCGGAACGGCTCCGCCAGCGCATGAACTTGACCGCGCCGCCGGATGCGGCGGTCGACATCGTCCAGTACCGGCCCTTCTACGTGGCGGGCGACGTGACCCATCCGGGCCCCTTCCCCTACCACCCCGGCCTGACGGTCCTCGACGCCGTGGCAATCGCGGGCGGCGTCGTCCGGCCGGCCGACCTCGGGCTGATGCGGGCCGGGCGCGACGTCATCACGGGCGAGGGCGACCTCGACCAGCTGGATCAGGAACGTGCGGCCCAGCTGGTCCGGCGCGCGCGCCTGCAGGCCGAGTTGAGGGGCGACGCGACCTTCGCGGCGCCCGCCGAGCTCGACGGCTCGCCGAAGCCGCAACTCGTGGCGCGCGTGATGGCGGCAGAAACGCAGATCCTCCAGGCGCGAAGCAAGGCCTACGTGACGCAGGGTGACGCGTTGCGGGACCTGGAGGGATTTCTCGACAAGGAGACCGACAGCCTCACGGCTCAGCTCGCCACCATCGACACGCAGATGGAGCTCATCAACAAGGAGCTGGTGGGGATCACCGCCCTCGTGCAGAAGGGGGTCGTGGTGGCGCCGCGCCAGCTGGCCCTCGAACGCTCGGTCGCGCAGATCCAGGGCGACCGCCTCAGCATGGAAACCAACAAACTCCGCGTGCAGGAGGAGATCAGCAAGACGCGCATCGCCCTCATCCAGCTGCACGACACCCGCGTCACGGATACGTCGGTGGAGCTGCGCGACACGCAGCTGAAGCTCGACGAGATCCTGGCCAAGATGCGGACGGGCCAGAAGCTGGTGTTCGAGGCCAGGGTCACGGCGCCGGGCCTGCTCGCGGACCGGCTGCGGAAGGACGCGTCGTCACCGACCTACGTGGTGGTCCGCCAGACCGGCGGCCAAGCCGCCGAGCGGGTCGTTTCCGACAGCGCGGACGTGGAGCCCGGCGACACGGTGAAGGTCGCGCTCCCGGAGCTGACCGGCGGTCGCGAGCCCGAGGGTGCGGCCGCGGCGTCGCTCGCCTCGCCCGACGCCCTTCAGTGACCGCCGGGGATCGGGCAGGACGAGGCTTCCCACACCGCGATCGCGACCGGCACCAGGGGACGGACGAGGTCGCGCATCGCCTCGGCGTAGATCCGGATCTCGTAGGACGTCTGGTCGTCGTAGCGGGATGCGAGGAAACGGAATAGGTTGAGCAGGTCCGTCTTGATGAAGACCTGGGTGTAGGCGCTCATCGGCAGGAAGCTCTGAACCAGGTCCGACGGCCAGCCGTCGTGGGCCAGGTCGCGGTAAAGGGACAGCGCTTCGTCGCAGTGCCGCGTGATCCTTTCCGCCTGATGCGCCCCCCCGAGCGCTGACCGGGTATCGCTCTCGTCGGTCTGCCATCCCGTGGTCGAACGGGCCGCCACCACCTCCTGATCGGGCACGTAGAAGTCCTGACGGAGCCCGGCCTGGGCGGGAGCCTCGTTGATGCTCCAGGTCCGGTAGCCGTGCCATCGCAGCAGGATGAACAGCGGCACCTTGACCTCGAACTGAAACTCGACCGCCTCGAACGGCCGGGTTCGCCCGTGCGTCCAGAGCTGCCGGATCAGCCACGCGTCCGAGCGCGCGTCGTCCTCGTCGTGCCACGACCGGTTCGGGTTGACCCGAGCCGCCCGCAGGATCGAGAGGTCGTCCCCCATGTGATCCACCAAATGGACGTGTCCGTGGTCGAGAACCTTGATGTCCTGTCGCCGCATCGGTCGCGTCCCGTCGAGAAAGCCACGCAGGATGATTGCGTGCAGCCGTGCAGCCGTGCCGCCACCCCTCCACCGTGAGCGGTTCCGTCTTCCGGCACGCGCCGACTGGACCTTGCGCCCGAACGGCGCGGATAACGCGGTGTCGGTTGAGAAGGACCTCAACCCGGATTTGACGGCGAGCCAACTCGGTGCTTGGGAAGACTCCCTACAACCTATGCAGTACGACTCCGGAGGCGGTAGCTCTTTGGGCTGAGCCATGCCGGGGCGACCGGACGTCACTCTGAAAACTGCCGGCCGATGCCGGCAGACGTCTTTCGTGAGGCCGCTGCCGTACCCATCCAGCGAGGCCGCATGCCCGGCGTTAATCATAAATGCTACGCCTAAAGTACAGGCAGACTCCGCCGAGCTAGTCTTTAGCCTCGGTCTTGCGATTCCATCCCGTTGTCCAACTCTCGGTCCTCGCGGGGGCCGACTGGGACCTTGCAAGTTGACATGACATCTTGATTTTTGATTCCGCTTTGCAAGTTTGAAAACATTTGTTAGAGAACCTTATTAGTTTCGATAGGAAAATTTGTCGCAGGCCACGTAGGCCTGACACTTGCAGGAATTACTCGTCCGTCAGTGGTCATAATTAGCTAAATCATTAATTCTGGGGTGCGTGGAATGGTTAGCGAAGTTGCGTCCTGGTCTGAAAGTAGAAGCGTTGCGCTTCCGAGAACTCTCGGAGGTTCCCCGACAGCTCAAATCGTGCCGCGATCGCACGGCGAGACTGTCAACGTGGTTCTCGTTGACAACCGGACATTATTCGGGGACTGCCTCGTTGAGTGCCTGAAAGCAGCCGACCCGACCAATCGGTTCTCGCTCTACCCGGGCGTCGACGACTGGATGGCCGAGCACGACGGGACGGAAAACACGATCCTGCTGCTGTGTGTGAACAGCGATGCCGCCGCGATCATCAAGCGCGTGAGCAGTTTCGACCCGGCCGTGCGGTTCATCATCGTGTCGCACCAGGAAACCTACGCCGAGATCCACAAAGCCTTGGAGCTTGGAGCCGAAGGCTACATCCTGACGAGCATGAACCTGCGCGTGCTCGTGCAGGTCATCCACCTGGTCCACGCCGGCGGAACGTTCGTTCCCGCGTCCGTGGTCAAGAACCGTCCGACCCTCGACGGGCCTCAGGCGACCGAGTCGCAGAAGGACCTCAACGGCCTGTCACCCCGGCAATTACTTGTCGCGAAGGCCCTGAGGAAAGGCACGCCGAACAAGATCATCGCCTACGAGTTGAACATGTGTGAAAGCACGGTGAAAGTTCACGTCCGTCACATCATGAAGAAACTCAATGCGAAGAACAGGACGCAGATCGCCTTCCTGACGAACTCGCTTTTCGCGAAACAGGACGACCTGTAACCGTCGCGGACATCCGCCGCCGACTTGGGAGCGCCCCAAGTCTCAAAGCGCCGGGTGCCAGCGGGCGAGGACCTTCGTCCCCACCAGGTTGATCTCGGTCAAAAGACTGTGGCGCGTGAGCCGCAGCCCGATCATCCAGGTCAGACATCCCGACCCAATTCCCGCCACGATGGCGGCGACGGGAACGTCGTAGGACCACCCATACCAGGTCATGAGGTAGGCCGACGGCGCGACGGCTGCGCCCGTCAGCAAGGCGCTGCGCCGGAAGATCGGGAGGACGTCCGCCAGGCTCGTCTCGGTCATGGCCGCGAGGGGGCGACGGTAGAGGCTCACGGACACGAGCGCGTCGATCACGCGGGCCATCGCGGCCCCGCCGATCGAGACAAGGCATCCGACGCAGAAGGCCGCGAGGCCGATCAGGTTGCGGCGCGCTTCGATCTTCGCCTGCTGCCCCGTCCGGCCGCAAACGACGAAGACCTCCCAGGTCATGCTCACCGAGATGAGGACGATGGAGCTCACGGCCAGAAAGGACAGCGGGTCGGCCGCCGCCGTCCAGTTCGGCCCGTAGACCGTTCTGACCAGCGGGCGCGCGAGCACAGCCATCCCCGCGAAGGCGGGCCACAGGACGGCGGTCAGCATGTCGAGGGTCCGGAGGTAGACGGGCCGAAGCGATTCGCCGTTGCGGCGGCGGTCCGCGAAGTCCGACAGGAAGATCCGGCCCAGCACCGCGTGGATGTTCTCCCAGAGGATCGCGTTGATGCCGGACGCCCGGGAATAGATGCCCAGCGCCGCCAATCCGAGGAGGCGGCCGAGCACGAGGTCAGCGAGGCGACTCGACAGCACCGTGATGCCCGCGATCGCGATCATCTGCAGTCCGAAGGCCGCGACGGGGCGCCATTCCCGCCACCGAAGCCGGTGGCTCAGGTGCCGGCGTCCCACCACGCAGAACAGGAGCGCCGTCACCAGAGCGCCCGCCAGGGCCCCCCAGCCGAGGCTCATCGGTCCGAAGCCCCGCGTGGCCAGCAGGACCGTGACGGCGGCGGTGGTCACGACCCGGGCGGTGGTGACGAGCGCGATCAGGTCGAAGCGCATGTCGCGCTGCAGGATGGCGGCGGGCAGGAACTGCACCGCGCCCAGGAGGGGCGGCACGGCGAGGACGGTCATGACCTCGCCCACGCTCGGGTCGCCGTAGATCGCGGCCGCGAGATGGCCCGCCCCCCAGATGGTGGCCGCGAGGGTAAGGCTCAGGGCCGCGTTGACCGTGAAGGCCGTCTCGAGGAGGCCGCGCTGGTCCCCGGCGCGCACCACCAGCTGGTTGAGCCCGGCGCTCTGGATGGCCGAAACCAGGCTCGCGGTCGCCAGCGCGACCGCGTAGACTCCGACCTCCCGCGGGGTCAGCAGGTGAGCGAGGATGACCTGCGTCACGACTTGCGTCGTGAAGGAGATCACCTGGCCACCACCCGTCCAGGCGACCGCGCGGCGCGTGGAGCGCGCGCGCGGGAGCGCGCCTTCCTTGACCGCCATCGCCCTCACGGCGCGACACCCTGCGCGAGCACACCGACCGGCCCGTCGAGCCGGCGCGCGAGCGCTGTCGCGAGCGCGTCCTTGGCGAAGGCGCGCACGCCCAGGCCGCCCTTCGCTCTCGACCGATAGGCGCCCAGGCTGGCGAGACGGGTCAGGAGGCGGGCGCGCGCAAGCCTCGACGGATCGAGTGCCAGCGCCATCCGGAGCCGGTAAAGGGCGGTCAGCCGTTGCCAGTGGCTCGCGCCGGCCCGGAGACTGTCCATCGACACGCCGGAGCCGGGCCTCGCGACGGCGAGCAAGGCTGCCCGCCGCTCGCAAGCTTCGAGGTGGCGGGCGAGGTCGTGCGGACTGACCAGCATCAGGTCGCGCATCCGGGCCAGGGACGCGTGACCCGTGGCGGCGCCGAAGGTGTTGGCGCCGTGCTGCCGGTAGTCCGCCAGCGGCTCGGCGATGTAGACGGTCCGCCCGAGGGTGGTTCCCAGGAAATAGGCCCAGCGGTCATGGGCCAGCGCGTGACAGGGGTCGAGCGGGTCCGGACCGCGTGACTCGGGCGGAAGAACGTCGAGCAGGTCGCGCCGGATCAGCGTCGCGAAGCCGAAAACAACCCCCCAGGACGGCAGGGTTAGCGGCTCGAACACGCCGGACCGCGGCATGTGCGTGTGCCGCCCGATGCGGCCCCCCTGCGCGTCGACCAGCCAGGCGTCGTGCCCGCACAGGTGGGCCTGGGCTCCCTCCAGCGCCCCGACGGCCCGGCGCAGCTTGTGGGGCGACCAGATATCGTCCTGGTCGCAGAAGGCGACGTAGCGGCCGCGGCAGCGGGCGGCGGTCCGGATGAAATTCTCGGCGAAATGCAGGCGATGGTCGTTGACCATGACGCGAACCGGGAAAGGCGCGGTCTCGGCGAAACGCGCCAGGATGGCGAGGGTCGCGTCGTCGGACCGGTCGTCGCCGACCACGAGTTCCAAGGGCGGCAGCACCTGCGCGCGAAGGCTGTCGAGCTGTTCGCCGAGGAAGGCCGCTCCGTTATAGGTCGCCAGTGCGATCGAGACGGAAGGTTCACTCATGTTCACGGGACGGCTGACCTGGTCGGGGATCGCGAAGCCCGCAGGCCTTTCGGGCCCGGCTTCGGACCCGACGATAGGCCGTCGGCACCCGAGGCCGATGGTCCCGGACGGAGAAGCGCGCTACCCCTTTCGATGGGAGGCGTTCGGACGGGTCCGCGGGCCGCGACGATGACGAAAGCGGATGCCGGGCGATGCTCCCGCAAGCGTGGACGGGCCGGGAGGCGCCGAGGATGATCGCCGAAGTGCTGCCCCCCACGATCGAGTCGCACGCGGTCAGTGGCGACGAGGTGCCGGGTCGCCTGTTCCCCGAGGAGGCCGCCCTGATCGCGCGGGCCGTGGACACGCGCGTGCGGGAGTTCACCGCGGCCCGGCTCTGCGCGCACGCGGCCCTGCAGCGGCTTGGCGTGCCGCCGCAGCCGATCCTGCGCGGAGCGGAGCGGGAACCGCTCTGGCCGGAGGGGGTCGTGGGAAGCATCACGCACTGCACGGGTTACCGGGCCGCCTGCGTGGCGCTGCGGCGGGACGTCGCCTCCATCGGGATCGACGCCGAACTCCACGCCGCGCTGCCGCCCGGGGTCGTCGATCAGGTCGCCACCGCGCCCGAACGGGCGTGGCTGGACGAAGCGCCCCCCGGGTTGCATTGGGACCGCATCCTGTTCAGCGCCAAGGAGAGCCTCTACAAGGCCTGGTACCCGCTCGCGCGCCGGTGGCTGGGCTTCGAGGAGGCGGTCGTGACGATCCGTCCCGACGCCGGAACGTTCGGCGCCCGGTTGCTCGTCGCCCCGCCGCTGCTGGCCGGCCGCGAGGTCGCGGAGTGGTTCGGACGGTTCGCCGTCAGGGACGGGCTCGTGCTGACTTCCGTCGTGGTGCCGACCCGCGACCCTTGAAGCGGGCTGTCACGCGGCCGGGACGAGGGCGTCACACGGTTCGGCCTGCGCGGCACGGCCATCCGCCGACCGTTTTCCGTCGACCTGACGCATGAGGCCCAGGTAGGCGAGCGCGGTTTCCCGCCAGACGTAGCGGTCGGCGCGCGCCCGGCCCAGATCGCGGAAACGGCGGTTGAGGTCGTCGTCGTGGCGGAGCCGCCCGATGGCTTCGAGCCAGCCGTCGATGTCGTCGGGGTCGGCGAACAGGGCCGCGGCGCCGCAGACTTCCAGCAGGCAGGGCGTCAGCGCCGCGACCACGGCGCACCCGCACGCCATGGCCTCCACGGCCGGAAGGCCGAACCCCTCGACGCGCGACGGGAACAGGAAGCAGAGCGCTTCGCCGAAGGCCCGGGCGAGGTCGTCGTCGCCGACCCGGCCGACGCAGCGGATATTGGCCGGCCGGCCGGCCGGACCGTCGAGGGCGGCGGCGTCGAAGGACCCGACCGCCACGACGTCGATCCCCAGCGCGTCGAGGTGGGGTGCGAGGCGCCAGATGAGCGACATGTTCTTGTGGGCCTCGTTGCGGCCGATGCAGAGCACGAAAGGGCGGTCCTGCCGCCAGTCGAGCGCCGCGCGTTCGGACCGCCACTGCAGGGCATGGTCGCTGCCGTTGGGCACCACCATGATCCGTTCGGGCGACGCGATGTCGAAGTCGACCAACGTCTGCCGGGATACCTCGGACACCGTGGTCACGATGTCCGCCCGGCGGCCGAGACGGGGGAGGATGACGCGGTGCGCGAGCCGAAAGGCCCGGCCGTAGCTTTCCGGCGTCGTGCGGGTCTGCAGGTCGTGGATGCAGGCGATGTGGCGCGCGACGGACAGCGGCGCGAGATTGCAGAAGCTGAGCAGGCCGCCGGTGACGTGGCGCGGCAGTTGGACCTGCACCCAAACCTGCGGCAGCCTGGGGCGCCATTCCGGCACGACGCGGACCGGGATGTGTCCGAGCGGCAGCGCGTCGTCGGCCGGGCACGGTGCGACCAGGTCGACCACGAGCCCATCGGCCGCGGGATGCCCATCGGCCAGGAGCCCGTCCAGCGCCCGGGTGACTTCGCGGGCGTAACGGGCAACCCCCGTCGCCTGCAGGCCGAGGAAGTCGCCGTTGATCGTCCACCGGCGCGGAGGGGCGGGAGCGGTCTCCGCCCGCGCGGCAGCAACGGATCCCATCGATCGTCGGCGACCGCGGGCGGAAAAAGTGTCGGGCAGCAGCATGGGATCCTCCGCGGACCGGAGACCGCAGGCCTCCATCCAGCAGGACGATCACGGGGCGACTCGGGCCCGCTAGTGCGGCTTAAGGTGCCGCGGTCCGGTCGCATCCAGCCGCACCTACGCCTTGCGGTCGGGCCGGATCACCCGTTCGGCGCCCCGCAGGCGCCGCGCCCTCTCCTTTCGGACCGTTGCCGCGACGGGGAGTGCCGATGCACCACGGTCGGGCGGCGGAGCACATCCATTCCCGAGGGACCGAGGGCGTTCAGGTGCAGCGACAGTGGAGTGTGAACGGCCGGTTCCTGACGCAGCCCGCGACGGGAGTGCAACGCTACGCCTCCGAGATCGTCCACGCGCTGGACGAGGCGATCGACGGCGGACACCCTTTGACGGCCGGGTTGTCGGTGGAGCTGATCGTGCCGCCCGGTGACAGGCGCGACCTGCCGCTGCGGGCCATCCGGACCGTCGAACAGGGTCCGCTGCAGGGCACGGAACGCCGGCGAATAGCTCTTGGGGACCGCCCGCGTGTTCA
>CAXTFJ010000017.1:0-25090 GCA_964243405.1 uncultured Lichenihabitans sp.
GGGCCGGGTCGAGCAGCAGCAGCGGCAGCAGGACCGCCGCGCGGGACACGGCCGCGGAGGCCAGCACGGCCGCCACGCCCGCGCGGAGCCCGAAGCCCGCCAGCAGGCTCGCGAGCGCCCCCACGCGGGCGATCAGCCCGAGGCCGAGCGCCAGGACCCCGTAACTGCCGATGCGGCTGTCGCGCATGATGGCGAGCTTGCGCTCGCGCGTGGCGCCCCCGCCCAGGCCGTCGGCCGTGTCGGCCAGCCCGTCCTCGTGCAGCGCGCCGGAGGTTGCAACCAGCGTCGCCACCGCGAGCACCGCGGCGAGGATGGGAGGCAGGCCCGCCACATCGCCGGCTACCAGCGCCGCCGTTCCCCCCGTGCCGATCACGAGGCCCGCCAGCGGCAGCAGCCGCATGGCGCGGGCGAGCGGCGGCCGGTCCCGGCCCGCGAACAGCACCGCGGGGACGGGGAGGCGCGAGAAGAATTCGAGGCAGGCGGCGAAGTCGCCCGACAGATCGCGAAGGAGGGCGACGATGGAACGCATCGCGCTTCTTGCCGTGGGAGGCCCGCGCTTGTCGAGCGCCGTAGGCTTCAGCCGCGTTCGCGTCTACAAGGCCGCAGCGCCCGCCTCAAGCCGAGCCTCCCCGCCATGCCCGCCACCGGCCTGCCCTTCGACGACATCCGCGACCTGTTCACCCGCATGCCGCCCCTCGACGAGGAGGCCTTGGCGGCCATGCGGACGCGCGACGCCGACCTCACCAAGCCGCCCGGCTCGCTGGGCCGCCTGGAGGAGATCGCGGCCTGGCTCGGGGCCGTGCAGGGCACGCCGCAGCCGACCCTCGACCGTCCGCTCGTGGCCGTGTTCGCGGGCAATCACGGGGTCGTGGCGCAGGGCGTGTCGCCCTATCCGGCCTCCGTCACGCAGGCCATGGTGGCGAACTTCGCGGCCGGCGGGGCGGCCATCAACCAGATCTGCGCCACCTACGGGCTCGGCCTCAAGGTGTTCGAACTCGCCCTGGAGATTCCCACCCGCGACATCACCGTCGCGCCCGCGCTCGAGGAGGCGGAATGCGCCGCCACCATGGCGTTCGGCATGGAGGCGATCGCGGGCGGCACCGACCTGCTGGCGCTGGGCGAGATGGGCATCGGCAACACCACGGTGGCGGCGGCGCTCTACCACGCGCTCTACGGCGGCTCGCCTGCCGACTGGGTCGGTCGCGGCACGGGGGTCGACGAGGCGGGGCTCAGGCGGAAGACCGACGCGGTCGCGCGCGCCGTCGACCTGCACGCGGGTGCGACGCGCGACCCCCTCGAACTCCTGCGCCGATTGGGGGGCCGCGAGGTGGCGGCGATCGCGGGCGCGATCCTGGCGGCGCGCATGGGGCGGGTGCCGGTGATCCTGGATGGCTACGTGGTCTGCGCGGCGGCGGCGGTCCTGCACGCCGTCCAGCCCGGCATCCTCGACCATTGCGTCGCGGGTCACCGCTCGGCCGAAGGGGCGCACGGAGCCGTGCTGGAGCGGCTGGGCAAGGTGCCGCTGCTCGACCTCGGCCTGCGGCTGGGCGAGGGGAGCGGGGCCGCGCTCGCCGCGGGCCTCCTCAAGGCCGCGCTCGCCTGCCATCGGGACATGGCGACGTTCGCGCAGGCAGGGGTCGCGGGGAAGGATTGAACGCGGCGCCGGACCGAAGCCCGATGGCGGGTTTCGCGGTGCCGCGCCGGGCCGTCCAACTCGGAGCGGCATGGCGGCTGAATCACTCCCCTCCACGCCGCGACAAATTCTCGGAAGGCGTGCGGTAACCCGCGCGGGTGCTTCGGCGAAAGAGGTGCCGCTCGGGAGGTCATGAGATCCGCGAGGCCGTTCGCCGCACCGATGGCCGGCATGGAGGACCTGAGGTCCGGATGAGGATCGCGCGCTTCGCCACCCTCGTGCTCGCCGTTCAACGGCCCATGACGCTCGGCCGGCGAGGGTCTACGATGACGCCGCTCCCCGCCCAAAACCATGGCCCGCCGGGAGTCAGTGCGACGTCTTCGGGCCGACCGAGGGGAAGTGGCAGGCTCCCCAATCCGATCTCAGGCAGGTGCCATGTTCCTGTTTGCACTGATCGGCGGGTTCGCAGGCGATCTGGATATCCTCGTGGCAGCAGCACGTCGTGCGCGTCGAATCCGAGTCGTCCCCGATGATCTGGCCGGTGCAGACCTCTGCGACGGGTACGAAAGAGACCGATCCGGTCGCGACCGCCGACGCGGGGAGGACGGATTCCGGATTGCCCGCTCGCCCGGCGCTCGCTCCGGCAAGTCCTCCGAGGGCGATCAAGCATCGAACCGTACCGACGAAAAACCGTGTTCTGACGCGGACAAGCAACATGGAGATCAGCCCTGGTTGTAGGGGAGCCTTCGCGGACACCGGGTTGGTCCCGTCCGCCCGCGATGCCGAATGTGGCAATGACGCAAGATCGCTTGGATTCAGCGTGCAACCCTATTGTGCAGCGCCTTCGTTGGTGCAATCCATCTTGCGCTCAGTTTTTGACCAAAAGCCTTCAAAATGCTCCAATTTGTAGTCTCGGACCTGACGCATGCCTTCGACGCAAGCCGACCCCCTACCAATGGAGCCCTTGAGCCTGCCAGTTGAAACTTCGACAGAGTCAACCCGTATCTTAAGGCTAATTTCTGATCGAACGTACTTCCGAGGATAGTTTCGATAAACTTTCGACAATGAAAGGTCAGGTAGTCGTCGATGGTCCCGAAAAGAACAAAAGGACGTCCGAAGCGAAGCAGCGGCGACGCTGGTCGGGATCTCCTGATTACCGCCGCGCAGCAGCTTTTACGAGAACCGCAGATCGATTTGAACCGGAAGGAGTTGGCGATCAAGGCCGGGGTAACTCCGGCGCTTGTCACCTATTATTTCCAGGATCAGTCGAGCCTGATCGAAGCTGTTGCGCAGCCGGTCGTCGCTCAGTACCTCTCCGACCTGCAATCGATCAACCGGGACTCGGTCGGCGTCGAAGTGAAGTTCCGCGCGCTCGTCAAGCTGTTCTTGCGCGTCAGCCGAGACAATGGCCGTTTGCTCGACGGTTACGTCGATTTCGTCAAACAGAATCACACTGGCCAGATCCAATTTCTCGGAAGTGCTCATCGAGAGTTGACGATCTTTTTCAAGCAATGTGAGACGGAGGGGTATTTCAAGCCAACGAACGTCGCTGTGGCGCAAACCGTCCTGTGGGGAGCTTGCAAGATCATCGCGCAGACCTCGTCGTTGACGACGGCCCTGTTCAATGGATCGGAGAGCGACGATGAAATGGAAGATCGGCAGGCGACGATGATCATCGATCTGCTCCTTCACGGATTGGCACGGTCCGAAAACGCCTAGCCGTCGGAGGCGTCGCCGCGATGTCCTCTGCCGACAGGAGGCGATTGATGGCGTGTCTTCGGATGGGTCGGACCAGGACATAACCGGGCCCAGCCCGTCTCGGACAACACCGACAAAGGTTTGGTCGCGGCCACGACGTCTCGCGCGAGCACGCGCTCTCCCATGTAAAGGCGCTGGTCGGGAATGCCGACATCCAACGTTCAAGCTCCGTGGCTCCTTTTCAAATGTGCATTGCAAAAATTTCATGGTAATTTAAATTACCCGATATGCAATTCGTTGTGCCCACCGTGATGAGATGCGAAGCGGCAGCTTCGACACGGTTCCTCGGATTGAAGTGGATGCAGCCTTGGGGAAGGCTGCATCGCGGTCGGCGTTTCGATGCCGTCCCACCCTTGTGTCGCATCGAGGCGAGGGTTTGCGTCCGCCTCGCAACTCCGCACCTGTTATGAGCCGACGCGTTGCGCTCGACACGACCGGATCTCGAGCTTGCCCGTCAGCACGAATGTCCAAAGGGAGGACGAATGATGTCGGAAATCCGCTCTGCCAGCGGTCTTTAGCTTCGCAAGTTGAAAAAGGTGCAGCAACTTTGCCATGTTGTGCTTCAGAATTTCCATCTGGGAAACAGAGGTTCTACTTGGGAAATCCAGCACATTTTGTTCGAATCTTGGCAATGACATCCTCGCCTATGCCATAATTAACTGCTCAGCTAGAGTTGCAAATGCGGCTGCGGTTGGTTGGAGGACCCGCGACTGGGAGGGTCGTGGTTTTTTCCGCAGAAACTAGAGACGGCTTGTCGATCTCGTTGACGGTCGATTGTGGACGGATGAGAGCTCGTGCAGGGTCTCTCGCGACAAGGAGATTGAATGCAGATCGTAGGCCCGAACGACGGTAGGCAGCCTTGCCCGCAGTCCCTCTTCGAGACCGAACGAGGGTGGCGTGAACCGCCTGACACTTTGACGAGAGCATTTCGGATAAACCGAATTCCAAACGTCAGAGCCCGTTTCCTGCTTGCGACACAGTAACTCACCTCGATCGGGGAAGAGCATGCCGCGATTTTACTTCGACACCGACGATGGGCAGACATCGATGCGGGACATCTATGGGATCGAGTTGGCTGATGAGGAGGCCGCTCGCGACATCGCGGTCATGACGCTTCCCGATATGGCGCAGCAGACGAGACCGGAGGGGGATCAGCAGAGAATGGCGGTTTGTGTCCGCAACGAAAGCGATCAGCCCATCATCGAAGTGACCCTCAACCTCGAGGTCGAGTGGAAGTAAGGCGTCGGTGGTGATGGTTTCTCGGCCACTCAGGATGGGACAGCCAGTCTTTCCGCTGTCCGAGACGTCGCGCCGACGCATGCCGACCGAACGAGGCGCTCACAATTCCAGGCAGATGGTCCGCCCGTCGGTCGATCAGTCGTTCAAGGCTGCGCAGACCGACCGCATGAAGATGCCAGCATCGGAGTGACGGCACGCTTCCCGCGGCACCGGGTCGGCGCTTCACGGCTTGCCCTTCCGTGGATCGCATGGATCACCGACCTGTCCCGCCGCGCCGGAGTTTCACGGCGTTTCAGATCCCGGACTTGGCGGTTCTGGTTTCGGGGACGAAGCAGCAAGCCGTGTCAGCCCTTTGTGAAGCTTCATTTCACGGTTGAAGAACCAAAACCGGGCTGAGCCCCCGTCGGCAGCGGGGCTAAACGCGCCGTTCTCGGTCCACGTGTCCGACCGGTCCGCGATGCGGCGTGCCCTCACGTCAGTTCTCGGCGGATGAGATGATCGCGTGGAGGCGAGGCTTCGTCGCAGGTCGTCGTTCTCCCCGTCCCGAGCGGGAAAGCCTCAGAGCAGGCTCTTCAACGAGCGTCCACGATAGACTCGCGATGACGAGAGTTACAGGAGCAGCGAGAAGAATATTGGTGAGTGTGCCGGCTCTCAAGAGCTGCTGGGCAATCTGCTGTATGGGAAACGCCCAGAGATAAACGCCATATGAAAAATCACCCCTGATGATGTGCGCTTTGATGACAGGCGGTAGAACTCCGATGGAGATCACCGCATAGGTCAAAAACAAGGGTCCGATCAGATAAAAGCCGCCAAACACGAGGGTGGTGAAAGCCAGGATCAGCGCTGCGGCGCCGAGCGGCCAGGATACGGGGATGCGGTCCCGCCATACGGCAAAACTGACTCCGGCCGCGAAGAATGCGAACAGAACCGAGAAGGCCTTCAATGTCGCCAGGACACCGCCGCTTGGATCGGTGAAACTCAGCATTTCAGCGGCGACGGCGACGGCGCCCGCGACCGCCGCGACGGCGTAAGGGAATCGCAGAAGTCCGCACGCTCCGATCGATGCGAGCAAGACGTAGCTCAGCGCTTCGTATTTCAGCGTCCAAAGAGAGCCGTTGACGACGCCCTTCAGGGGAAGATCCTGAAACACGCCGGGTAAGCCGACACCCGCTTTATGCAGTGTCCCGATCGGGTACCAATAGGTCAGCGGGTTCCCGAAATACGCGCTCAAAGAAGTGCTCGTCAGGAAAGGCCCCAGAAGAAGGGTCGTGATGGCGATGATCACGATGAGGCCTGGGAGGATCCGGGCTGCACGCTTGCTCGCGAAGCGCGTCAGCGACCCGGATCGCGTGAGGCTCGGTGTCACGAGAAAGCCGCTCATCGCAAAGAACACGACGACCGCGACACGACCGATGGAATGCTCACCTCCGGAAAGGATGACCAGGGGTTCCTTGGTTTCGTTGCCGAACGGTATGGCGAAGGCGTGCGACACCAGCACGGCGAAAGCCGCCAGCAGGCGAAGCGCGTTGAAGTTCGGCCCAATCCCTCGTGTTTCCTCAAGCCGGCTGCCTATGGTGGGCAACGGCGACTTCGGGGGGGTACCTGCGCCCATGGTGGCGATCTTCATCGACGAAACCCTGTTTCTTGCATCACAGCGCGTCTCGGCTCCATGCCGATGCTGGTCTGGAAAGGCTTACGGACCCCCGGGGGAGCGGGAGCTCTTTCCCGCGCTCGACTTTCAAATCGTCACGGCCTCGGTCCGACGCAGGGAGCGGCTGCTCCTGATATCGGAGAGCAGGCTCGTGATCCGATGACCTGTCGACATGGAAACCCAAATCATCGCGCCGAAGCTCGCGAGCCCCACGATCCAGCAGGTCGCCACCCAAGCCGGCGTGGTGAACGCGACGAAGCGGTGCAATGCGACCAGCAGGCTCAGCACGAGCACCGGCCAGAAGACGACGAACAGCGTCAGGTCCCGCTTGACGCCGTGCAAGGAGATCGTCCGCACCGTGATCCAGGCCAGCGCCGCGACTTCGCCCGCGGCGAGCGCTCCCAGGAAGACGTCGAAGTCGTGGGTGAGAAGCAGGGCCACGATGCCGGCCGCGACCCCGAAGGCCGTGGCCAGCGTGCCGAAGAAGATGAAGCGCGTCTGGCCGAAGGCCAGCGAGGCGGGAACGGGCAGCTGATCCAGGAACTTGGCGCAGATGTTGATCGCGATCAGGCCCATGGCGAGGTCGGTCGGCCGGAAGACCCGGCCGAAGATCAATCCGATCATCGTGGGGCCGAGCGAGATCAGCGCCAGTCCGTACAAAAACCCCATGGTCGACAGCAGCAGCGCCCAGGAATCGAACAGCCGCAACCTCCGCGCGCCCTCCGGGCCAAGGTTGGTGAAGGTCGGGATGAACAGCGTGTTGAGGAATTTGGCGACCGCGTTGCGGGGCAGGAGCGCCGTCACCATCGAAACGTTGTAGATCGCCAGCTCGACCACGCCGAGCGTACTGCCGATGACGAAGCGGTCGGCGAGCTGGGTGAAGGCGTTGGCGGTCCCGTTCGGGATGAGGGGGCGCCCGAACGCGATCGCCTCGGCGGCCATCTGCCGGTGCCAGCCGAGCCGCCAGCGCCGGAGCGACAGCAGGTGGGAGAACGCCACGTAGCTGACCGCGTTCGCCAGGACGCCGATGATGACGGCGTAGAAGCTTCGGAACACGAAGGCCGCGATGATCGTCACCACCGTCCAGACGATCTGCGCTCCCGCCAGCAAACTACCCTCGCGCCAGAACACGTAGGACCGCATAGCCTCCTTGGTGCCGAGGTGCGCGAAGCTGCGGATCAGCATGGAGACGCCGAGGAGCGCGTAGGCGAAGGTCGCCTCGCGGGCATCGAAGGCCCAGGCCATGACGGGTGAGGCGAGTACGAGAAGGCCCGCCAGGGCCGCGCCGCGCGTGACCATCAGCATGTGCAGCGTGGCATAAAGCGTACCCGCGTCGTCGTGGTCGTTCGACCGGACGGCCGAGAACTGCACCCCGATGTCGGTCGCCTGTTCGGCGATGCCGTAGACGACCGACAGGCTGATGCCGAGCCCGAACTCGCGCGGCGCGAGGATGTGCGCGAGGGCCACGTTGCGGATGAAGGGGAAGGCCATCTCCGACAGGGTCGCGAAGAACAGCGCGGAAGCGGCGAGCCGCTTCGTCAGACTCGATCGGGTCAAGGCGACGTCCTCATCGGCGAGGGGGGATCCATGTTCCCGACACGGCCGTCCACCGGCCGGAGGCTCGGGAGGTCGGCGGAGCATCAGCCGGCGTTGTAGGCGGCGGAATAGTGGATCAGCTTGCTTTCGCCGTGCCCCGCCAGCCGATTGAGCCGCACCTTGTTGAGCAGGACGCCGAGCAGCTTTCCGCGGACGGCCGGCACGGTGTCGAGCGCCGCGGCGACCACGTCCTCGTTGGTCTGCCCCCAGGCCATCACGAGCACGAAACCGTCGATGAAGGGGACCAGCGACCGGAGGTCCACCACGGGCAGCAGCGGCGGCAGGTCGACGACCACGTAGTCGTAAGAGTCGGTCGCGGCCCGCATGAACTCTTTCATCGTGCCCCGGCCGAATACCTGGTCGGGATGGCCGATGGGCTGCTCCGCACGGGCCCCGAGGAAATCGATGCCTCCGCCGCCCGGCTCCGAGACGATCGCGGACGCGAAGGGACGGCCCAGGAGAACGTCGGGAAGGCCGGTCCGCGCGCCGGCGTGGAGACGATCGGTCAGGCTGGCGCGCCGGAGGTCGCCGTCGATGAGCAGGACGCGCGTGCCGTCGCCGCTCAGCAGGTGGGCCATGTTCGCCGCGACCGTCGACTTGCCTTCCCCGGGCAGCGACGACGTGATGCCGATGACCTTCTCGCCCTGTCTGCGGTGCAACTGGTCGA
This sequence comes from uncultured Lichenihabitans sp., assembly GCA_964243405.1. Lineage (GTDB taxonomy): Bacteria > Pseudomonadota > Alphaproteobacteria > Rhizobiales > Beijerinckiaceae > Lichenihabitans. The sequence goes on from CAXTFJ010000017.1 coordinate 8,545, forward strand.
ACGCGACCTTGACCGACCGCATCGCCTCGGTGCCGACCGACTGCGGTTTCTGAAGCACGTAATCCCAGGGCATCTCACGGTGCCGGCCCAGTTTCGCCGTCGACCTGAACGTCGCGGCGGGACGGAGCGAGCGCGGCTTGACGAGAGGGAAGACACCCAGGCAATCGGCCCCCGCCACCCGTTCCGCCTGCTGGCGGGAGTAGATCCGCCGATCGAAGAGTTCCGACACGACCGCGTAGCCGAGGCAGACGAAGATCCCCGCGGCCGCCCCGATCGCGATCAGCAGCGGGGTCTTGGGCTTGAACTTCTCGTTGGGGGGCACCGCGGTCGTGATGACGCGGGCCTGCACGATCGGGAAGCTCTCCTTCTGGACCGTTTCCGTGTAGCGCTTGAGCAGTTCCTCGTAGGAGACCTGCGCGGTCGTGGCCGCGCTGTCCAGTTCCTGCAGCTTGACCTGGCTCCGGTCGACGTCGGCCGTCTTGAGGTACTGCTCCTTCAAGCTGTCGCGGGTCGCTTGCTCGTTCTTCTGGGCGATGTCGTAGTCGCTGCGGCTCGACTCCTCGAGGCGCTTCAACTCGCTGCGGATCGAGGTCATCGTGACGTCGGCCTCGGCGCGCAGCTTGAGCACCGCGGCGTGCTTCTGCCCGTACTGCGCAGCGATGTTGGAGGCCTGCCCCTGCAGGTCCAGGTAGGTCTTGCGCAGGTCGGTGATCACCTCGTCGTTCAACGCGTCGGCGACCGACAGGTCGAGGCTGGCCTGCGCGTTGACCTGGACGATGCGGTCGAGCTTGGCCTTGGCCTGCACCGTCTGGCCGATCGCGTCGGAAAGCTTGCCCGACACGTTCGACAGCATCAGGTCGGCGATCGACTTGCCGTCGGCGGTCTCGATGGCGTTGGCGCTCTTGAAGCTCGCCACCTCGCCCTGCGTCTTGAGCATCTGGTCACTCAGAACCGCCAACCGCGTCTTCATCCAGGCCGCGGCGGCGCGCGTCGTCTCGACGTCGCTGCTGAGCTCTTCGTCGAGGTAGTCGGTCGCGAAGGCGTTGGCGATGGTCGCGGCCTTCGCCGGATCCTTGGACAGGACCGACACCCCGATGATGTAGGTGCCGGCCGCGCGCTCCACCGTCTCGTTGCGCGACAGAACGGTCTTGGCGCTGTCGATCCTGTCGCCCTCCGAAGGAGGCGGGCTCGCGCCCGCGATCAGGGCCACGACCGAGGCCACGGCCGTCTTGATGACCGAGGGCGCCATCCCGTTGAATTCGGGATCGTCCTGAAGGTCGAGCTTCTTGATGACCCGGACGACCGCCGCGTCGGACTGGAGCACCTCCACCAGGCTGTCCACCCGCGCGGAGTCCTGCAGGGGCGTGTCCTGCTTGTGGGCCCGCTCGTCCGCGGTATCGAGCACCGACAGGGCGGTGGGATCGAGCGCGATCTGGGTCGTGGCCTTGAACATGGGCGTGGCGATCAGCGCGTAGGCGCCCAGCAGGCCCGCCCCGGCCAGGGCCCCCAGCAGCACGCGCCGGCCCCAGCGACGCAGCAGGCGGAGCGCGTTGCGCGCCTCGTTCTGCAGGCTTTGCGGCGCGTCGGCCTGGGACAGGGCGATCGCGTGGCGCGTCAGGGAACGGTCTTGATACTGCATTCTCGGAGCGCCTTCAGGCTGATCGGTTGTTTTGCCGCCGGGTCCGCGCCAGGGCGACCTGGCCCGGGGCCGTGCCCCGTCCCGAACGGCGTCGGCCCGACGTCCCCATGGCAAGAGCCAGGGTCCGGCTCGTGCCGGAGAGCGCCGCGTCGTCGAGCATGTCGATGCGGTTCAGCGATATCCTGCTGAACAGGGACCCCAGGAGTTTGGCGTCGACCTCCGGGTTGGCGTCGAGGCAGTCGATCACCGCGTCGGCCATGGTGCCGTTCCACCGCACGGTGAGAATGTAGCCGTCCAGGACCTCGGCCATCGCGCGTGCGTCGACGCCGGCGGTGAGCGGCGGACAATCGACCACGATCAGATCGAAGGCGGGGCGCAGCCGGTCGACCAACCCCGCCAGTGCCGCGACGCCGGTGGTGCCCGGTCCTCTCGGGCCGGCAGGCGCCCCCAGGGCCGCGTAACGGATCGACCCTCCGCCGGTCCCTTGCCAAACCAACGGGGGGATGGCCGGATCCGCGGCCGCGTCCGGAGCGGGTGCGTAGCGCGTCGACAAGGAGCCGCGGCGGGGGTCGGCGTCGACAAGCAGCACCCGGCGACCCGCCGCCGCGGCCGTGGAGGCCGCCGCGGCCGCGGCCGTGGTCGCGCCGTCGCCGGCGGCCGTTCCCACGAGCCCCACGGCAAATCCCGACGCCTTCGCGGATTGCGTCCCGATGTCGAGCAGCATCGCCCGGAGCGCGTCCGAAGCGAAGGCGTTCTCACCGTCCGCATCCGCCAGCACGGGACGGTCGCGCCCCAGCGCCCCCAGCGCGGGGCTGAACGGCAGGTAGCCGAGGCAGCGGCGCCCGGTGGCTGCTTCCAGGTCCGAGCGCTTGCGCAGCCGCCGCGACAGCGTCTCGTCGCCGACCGCGTAGGCGAAGCCCGCGATCAGCCCGATCGCCAACCCGCCCAACAGCGTCTTGCGCGGCGTCGGCCACACCGGATGGAAGGGCAGGATGGCGCGGCTCGTCACCCGCGTTTCCGTGATCGGGAAGGTCTGCTGCTGCGTCGACATCGAGTACTGCAGCACGAAGGTGTCGCGCAGCGCCGTCGTGCTGTCGGCGGCGCCCTGCAGCAGGGTCAGTTCCACCCGCGCCGTCTGCGCCTGGGCGGCGCGATCGGCCGCCTGCTTCAGCATGTCGGTCAGCAGGGTCTGCTCGCTCGCGGCGATGTCGGCGTCGCTCCTGGCTCCCTCGGCGATCTGCTTGAACTGCGAAAGGATGTTGTCCTGCAGCGACCGCATCTCCGTCTGGTCCTTGACGACCGCCTCGTGGGTGGGGCCGTAGAGCGCCAGGTTCTGCTGCATGCGCCGGCTGACGTCGTGATAATTGTTCAGCAGGCCGACGATGACGGGATCGTGGATTTCGTCGCCCAAGCTGCCGGGCAGAACTCCGTCCAGACTGCGCTTGCCGTCGACGATCGCGTCGGCGCGGGACAGGCGCGCTTCGGCGAGGAACCGGCGTTCCTGCGAGGCGACGAGGCGGCTACTGAGATCCTGCACCTGCTGTTCGTCGATGAAGCGACCGTCGGCCAGCATGATCTGGTGCTGCAGGCGGTACTCGATGGCCTTATGCTGCGCCTCCGTCACATTCGCCTGCAGCTCGTGCAGCCGCGTCTCGAACCAGTCGAGCGCCCCGTTGGCGACCGCCCTGCGGGCATCCAACTGGTCGGCGATGTAGGCGTCGGTCAACCCGTTCGCGATCGCGACGGCCTGCGCGGCCGTCTTGGCCGAAGCCGTGATCTCGATCACGTAGGACAGCCCGAGGCGCTCGGCCTTGATGGCCTTGCGAAGGACGAGGATCGCGTCCTCCCGGCGCTCGGCCACCGGTGCCGCGGCGGGGTCCGCCACGAGATGGGTCGCGACGAGCATCCGGGTCAGGAGGCCCGAGGCTCCGTTGAAGTCAGGGTCGTCGGCGAGTTTCAATGCGTCCACGGTTCGGCCGAGGATGCCGTCCGACGTGAGGATCTCGGTCTGGCTGTCGAGGGCTGCGTCGCTCAGACGGAAGTTCAGCACCGCTTCCTGCGGGTTCACGTTCACCAGTCTGCTGTAGTCGAGCACCAATTGTTCGGTGGCGGCGAACCGCTTGGAAAGCGTGATCTGCGCCGCAAACCCGAGGCCGAGGCCGATGAAGGCCGCGACGGCCATGGTCCGTTTGTGGTGTCGCACGGTGCGCAGCAGAAAGGCCACGTCGCCCGGCGATGCTTCGTCCCGCGTCTGGCGCACGACCGCGCGTGATCCGTTGTGGCTCGCATCGACCATGGGAGTCCTCAAATCCCGCCCCGGGCGGGAGGTGCCAGATAGAGAGCTTCAGCCAAGCCGGCGCGTGTGCCGATCACGAGACCGAAGAGACTCCAGGCCGCACCCCAGAAATGCACCGTGAAAGCCACAAAGGCGGTCAGGAACAGGGCGATGTTGAGCGAGACGGTGGGCATCGCGTAGGCGTCGGACAGGTAGCGCCGCATCCGGCGCGGCGTCACGACGAAGAAGCAGCCCACCATCGAGGCGAGGAACAGGCCCAGACCGACGTAGCCGAACTGGTAGGCGAGGTTCAGCCACAGGCAGTCGATCGTGTCGAGCAGGGTCGCGGGCCTGAACCAGTCCTGGGCGCCAAGGCCCATCCAGGGCGACGCGGCGAGGTCCTGGCCGATCCACTTCCAGATCAGCAGGCGCGTGTACCCGGTCTGCGGATCGAGCGTGAACGAGGTGATCAGGGCGTCCACCGGGTTGTCGAGCAGTAGCAGGAACGTCGAGGCGGCTGCCACGATCAGGCAGACAAGAAAGGTCCAGCGGTAGCGGACGCGGCGGAACAGGGCGTCGTAGCCGAGGAAGCCGCACAGCAGGACGAAGGCGAGGATCGGCGCCGAGGAAATCGACAGCACCACGCCCACCGCGCACCCGCCCAGCACGATCAGCCGTCCGACGCTCGACATCGTCGAGCAGACCATGATCGGTGCCGTGATGGTGAAAAAGGCACCGTAGAGGATGGCGTGCTCGATGGGACCGCGGGCACGGGGCAGGCCGAACCGGTACTGCGTCGTGACGACCTTGGCCGTGCTCGGATCGCCCCCGTAGGTGTGGACCGCGCGCGCGGAGTTTCCCACGATCGCCGTCGCGAGACGGGCGAAGATGTTCTCGCCGGCGACCCAGTCGACCATGCCCATGAGGAGAAGGCCGGCCATGGCGAGCACCATGGCCTTGATCCCCGCGCGCAAGGCGATGACGTTGCCGAGCATCAGGCGCCCGACCGCGTAGGAGATGAGCAGGTCGATCCCGACTTGACCGAGGGTCCCGGCAGCGGCCGCGGCGCCGCCCGTCACCACCAGGGCGAAGGGGCACCAGACCGCCAAAGCCAGCACCGTGAAGTCCGACAGAACCGGAACGTAGGCGCCCCGCGCGATCTTCGCTTTGCCGAAGGTGAGGACGGGCAGCACGCATAGGAGCAGCGAGATGCGGTGACCCGTGAGGACCTCGCCCACGCGGACCTGAAGTTCCGAGGGAAACAGGTATCCTCCGAACAGCAGCAGCGTCATGAAGAACGCCTGCCGTTCCATGGAGCCTTCCAGGAAGGCGGTTCTGGATCGACGCGGAGCCAGAACTCTCCCGTCGTCGATGACGGTGTGGGATCTCGCTCCCGCGTGGGACGCAAAAGCGGTCATGGGTTGCTCCAGCCGCCGCGAGGGTGGGGCAAACGGGCGTGACCCCGGCTCACGACGGCACCCAACGGGGCCGGCCGGTCTCACCGAGCACGCCGGCGAGCCAGCCCGCCAGGGCCACGGCGAACTGCCGCAGCCCGGCTCGCCTGAGGTAGAGAAGGGTCAGGAAGAGCGCGGTGACGACCACCACAGGGTAGCGCAGGGGAAAGAACCGCCTGGTGAACCGGAGCTTGTTGCGTTCGCTGAGGTAGACGGTCAGCGGCGATTTCCGCCGCGTGTCGCGGCTCGCGCCGGTTGTCGCCCCGTGCAGGTGGGTCACGACCGCGGCGTGGGCGTAGCCGAGCCGGAACGCCCCGCGCCGGAAGCAATAGTCGACTTCCTCCATGTAGAGGAAATAGGTCTCGTCCATCGGGCCCACCGCGTCGCTATAGGCCCGGGTCACGTACATCGCGCCGCCGCACACGTAGTCGATCTGGCGTTCCACGGCCGGGACGTCCGGCCGGACGTTCGCGGGCTCGTCCAGCCCGATGTTGACCGCGCGGGCCATCCAGGGACGCCAGCGGCCCCCGAACATCTGCACGCGGCCTGTTTCCGCGAACAGCAGGCGTCCCCCGACGATCCCGTACCGGCCGTTCCTGGCGTAGGACGCGAGGTGCCCGAGAGCGTCGGGCGCGACCGTGGCGTCGGGGTTGAGAACGAGCAAACCGTCCCACGCCGTGCTGTTCAGCGCCTGGACGCAGAGGTTGACGCCGCCGGCGTAACCGAGGTTGTCGTCGGCGCAGTGAAAGACCGTGCGCGGTCCGCCCGGCCCAAGGTCGCATTCGGCGCGTCGCCCAACGCCCCCGCCATCGTTGTCCGGCCGTATCGTGACACTGCCGAAGGCGGACCCCGCGGCCTCGATCAGCTCGTGGAACGCGCTCGCACCGGCGTTCTCGCAAACATGGATCACGGCCGGACGAACGCGTGAAGCCTGGAGCGCCCGGAGGCAGACGATTGTTTGCGCCGCGCAATCGAACGACACGATGCTGACCGCGACCGCCAATCCGTCGGACCCGTGGCCATCGACCGCGGGCGATCCTTCCAGAGGCTCAGGTCCCATGTGGACACCTAGCCTGCCGATGAAGGCGCTTGAGATATCTGGGCGCGGCTAAAGCAAAACCCGAAAAACTCTGCCATGATTTCTGAAAACGACACGGTAAAAGCGCTCGAAAAAGCAAAAAGGAAAGTATAAAGCTCTCTATGAGATCGCTTTGATGACTTTCGTATTGACCGTAGTAAATATGATGCTTTAATAAGGCCGGGTCGATATTTCGGATCGCCGGTGATGCACCATCTGAAGACTGGAGCGAAGGTTTTCGGAAGTTCGCGTTTATTTCTTTGTTGCCCGAAACGACCTGGAGACGATGATGAAAGACGTTCTGGCCAAGCGACTCCTCGCCGCGTCGGCCGCGATCGGGATTGCCCTTCATGCGACGGCGTTCGCAGGCGACAGGGCGGTCGCGGGGTTCGACATCGACCAGGCGCGGAAGCGACTCGGCCGGCCCCAGCAGCCCCTGGACTGTCCCGCGACGCCCGCCCCGGTCGTCGATATGAGCGGGATCGTTTCCCGCTACGACCCGAAGGACCCCAGCCAGTCCCGCATCGATCCGGGCCGCGATGCCGCCTCGAAGGCGCAGGATGCCGGTTTGGCGGCCTTCGCCAAACAGATCGACCGGCTGTCCGACCGCGCGCTCCTCACCAACCCGCCCGATCCGGCGCTCGCGACCTGCCTCATGAGCCAGTTGGCCACCTGGGCCCGGGCGGACGCCCTGAGCGAGAACGTCGAGAACAACGACCGCGTCGGCCAGGATCAGGCGATCATGGAACAGGCCTGGTACGGGGCGGCCTTCGCCAGCGCGCTCGCGAAGGCCGGAGGGTTTCCGGCAGCGCCCGGGCCCGACGCGGACGCCGTCAAGGCATGGCTCCGGAACCTGGGGACGTCGGTGAGGAGCGCCTACTCGGGCGCGTCGGGTTTGCTGCGGGGCACCAACAACCACCGCACCTGGGCTGGCTACGCGGTGGCGGCGATCGGCGTCGTGCTCGACGACCGGACCATGCTCGGCTTCGGCCGCTCCGTCCTGCACGATGCCCTGCGGTCGGTGGCGGCCGACGGGTCGCTGCCGGCCGAGATGGCCCGGGGCGAGAAGGCGCTCACCTACCAGTTCTTCGCGACCCTGCCGCTCGCGGGGCTCGTGGCCATCGCCGACCGCAACGGCATGCCCCTCGACGGACCCGAAGAGGCCGCGCTCGAACGGCTGATCACCTTCGACCTCGCCGTGGTGGACCAACCGGCCTTGATCGAGGATCTCGCCCGGTCCAAGCAGGTCCCGGCCGTGGCCGCCTTCGCCCTGGGCTGGAACGACATGCTGATGAGCCACATGGCGCGTCGGAACGGCAGCCTCGCCGCCGCGATGGACGCCATGGCGTCCCGCCCGGGGCTGCGGCCCGCGTGGTTCATCTTCCTGGGCGGCGACGTGACGGCCGCCTACAATCCGGGTGCGACGATCACAAAGGCCCAGTGAGGTCCATCCGGAAGGGAAGGAGGCGGATGCCGGGCGTCGTGCGGCCCTCACGTCAGGCCCTTCCAACGGCTCGGCGTCGCTCGGTGGGCCCGAGCGCTTCCCTGTAGGCCGCGATGAGGGCGGGGACCTGGTGCGTCCAGGACAGCTCGCTCTCGACGCGGCTGCGGCCCACGCTCCCCATCGCCTGGCGCCGCACCGGATCGGCGAGCAGGTCCTCGATCCGCGACGCGAAGTCGAGCGGATCGTTGGCCTTCGCGTAGAGCGACGCGTCCTCGGCCGAATACCGTCCTTCCAGGACGTCGAACTGGATGATCGGCTTGGCCATCGCCATGTACTCGATGATCTTATTCATCGTCGACTTGTCGTTCATCGGGTTGACGCGGTCCGGGTTCACGCACACGTCGGAGGACGACAGCACGCTGAGCAGAACCTCGTCGGACACGCGTCCCAGGAAGGTGACGTGGTCGGAGAGGCCGAGGCTCACCGCTATGTCGCGCAGCCGGTCGAGGCTCGGACCGCCGCCCACCAGGCAGAACTGGATGTCCTGGCGGCCCCGGCGATGCACGAGGTCCGCCGCCGCCTCGAGGAGCAGGTCGATGCCCTCCTGGTCGCCCATCACGCCGACGTAGCCGATCAGGTAGCGGCGTCCGCGATTGTAGGACGGGTCGGCGGGTCGGGGCTGAAAGCGCGCGAGGTCGGGTCCGCTGCGGACCACGAAGACCTTGTCGGCCGCCATCCCGCCCCGCTCCACAGCGATGGCCCGGTAGCTCTGGTTGGTGGCGATCGACACGTCGGCGAGCGCGAAGGTCAGGCGCTCGAACACCCGCAGCACGTGCCAGAACGCGTCGCGCCGGTTGAACTTGGCCTCGTAGAGTTCCGGATTGATGTCGTGGTGGTCGAAGATGAAACGCTTGCCGATGAGCCGGAAGGGCAGGGCGACGAGGAAGATCAGGTCCGGCGGGTTGCAGGCGTGGATCACGTCGAACCCGTGCCGGCGCCAGACCTTGAGCAGCAGCCGGAGCTCGTTCCACAGGGCGGCCGAATATTCGCGGAGGTAGCCCAGGGCCGAATCGGCGTCGACGGGCAGCGGGTGCCGGTAGACGTGGATTTCCTCGATGAGCTCGTAGGGCTTGGTGAAGCCTTTTCCGGTCGGGCTGATGACCGCCACCCCGGCGCCTGCGGCCCGCAGCGCCCGGGCCTCCTGCCAGACCCGCCGATCGAAGGGAACCGGCAGGTTCTCGACGACGATGACGACCCGCTTGCCGGCGAGCGGTGCGGCGCGCACATCGTCCTGACCGAGTCCGCGGTGCGCGGGAACGTCGAGCATGGTGTCTCCGCCGACCAAGGCCTCGCGGCCCTCGTCACAGGTGTTGAAGGAAGCCGTGCCGGCTCGGGGTCGAACCCATCCGGACGGGCCGCGGTTTGGGACGGCGAGGCGACGCCTGGGCCTGATCGGTGCGGTCAGGACGCCGAACGGTTCCGCTGGGCGGCGGACCTGCTGGGCCGCCACGCTTCGAAACGCGCTTCCCGGATCAGAGCGCGTTGATGTCGACGATGTTGTCGCCGCGCAGGCCGAGCCGCCTCGCGCTCCCGTTCGTGTCGACCACGACGTCGAAGTCGCCCGGCACCACCCTGTCCTCGTCGACCAGCAGGTCGGAGAGTTGCGGCAGGTTCGAATAGGCGTAGCCGAGGTTCTGGCCGATCAGCTTGGACGGTTCCAGGACGGGGTCGAAGACCGACAGCCGGTGACCGCCGGTCAGGAATTTCCGTGCCAGATCCACGTTGGGGCTTTCGCGCAGGTCGTCGCTGTTGTGCTTGAACGCGAGACCGAGCATCAGCACCCTCCCGGATTTGGGTAGGTTGCGCGTGCAGAGCTGGTAGAGGAAATGCTTGTGGGCCTCGTTCGAGCGGATGAGCGAGTCGACCAGGTGCGTCCCGGCCCCGACATCCGAACTGATGTACTGCAGCGCGCGGACGTCCTTGGGCAGGCAGGAGCCGCCGAATGCCCCGCCCGGACGCAGGTAGTAGGGAGAGATGTTCAGCTTCGTGTCCGCGACGAAGATCTCGTGGACCCGCTTGGCGTCGATGCCGAGGTTGACGCACACCCGGCCGATCTCGTTGGCAAAGGTGATCTTCACCGCGTGAAAACTGTTGTCGACGAACTTGGTGATCTCGGCCTCGCGGAACCCCGTGTAGAAGACGGAGGCCGTGATGTTCTTGTTGAGTTCGTCCATGAGCTTGGACGGCTTGCCGTCCTTGGTGCCGATGACGACTTTCGGCGGCTCGAAATAATCCCTGATCGCGACCGCTTCGCGCAAAAATTCGGGGTTGTAGACGAGCTCGACCGCGCCGACGTGCGACTTCAACGCGGAGGCGAAAATCGGCAGGACGAGCCCCTCGATCGTGCCGGGCCGGATGGTGCTGCGATAGACCACCGTGAGCGGCCGGACCCGACCGGGGTTCACGCTCATCGCGATCTGCCGGGATACCTCGGCGATGAACGACATATTGTGCGAGCCGTCGGCGCTGCTGGGCGTTCCCACGCACACCATCGCCAAGTCGCAGGAATTGAGCTTGTCGGCCGCATCGGTCGTGCAGTGGATCAGGTTCTTCTCGATCGCTCGCCGCAGCAGCTCTTCCAGGCCTTCTTCGGCGATCGGCGAATGGCCCGCATTGATCTGCCGGACCTTTTCGCTGTTCACATCCACGCCGAGAACCGTATGGCCCTCGCTGGTCAGACAGGCCGCAGCCGTCAATCCGACGTATCCCAGTCCGAACACCGCGACTTTCATGCGCGCCCCCAACCATGTCTGTCGTTGCTTGGTCTTCGGGCCACACACCAGCGGATGCGGCACCAAAGGACAGCGGCACGCGGCCGCTCTACTTAGCGAGTAGCCCTCCCCCGACGTGCACGACCGGTTGCCGGCTCAGCTCTTCTTGAAAGCCCTTCTAAACGCAGAAAGTGCCGGCGTGAAGCAAAAAATTAAATGTTATTGAAATTTGAACAGCACGGGTTAAGCTGAACGCGTCGACACTTGGCCTTGGGAGGGGCGGACCTGTTCGTGGGGTGTCGACAGGATCGACCGGACGTGCGGCGGGGCGCGAAACCTCACCCGACAAGAGGCCCATGGGAAGGCTGACCGGTGATCGTGAGCAGGGGCGTCGCGGTCGACGAGGATCGACCGGCTGCGGCGAGGAGTATCTTGCGTAAACCAAGGGGCCGCCGTGCTGTCAAAGTTTCTTCGGAAGAGTGCGCTCGCCGCTCTCGTTTCCGGCCTTCTCGCCGCGTGTTCGACCATTCCGAAAGACGGCCCAACGGCCTCCGAAGTCACCGGCAACGCCGAGGTCACCCTCGATCAAACGTCTCCCGAACTCGGATACGCCCTCGTCCACCTTTCTCCGCTGGTACTCGCCGCGGCCAACGCGTCCTCGCCCAAGCTGCCCTCGTTCACGGGCCTGTCGAGCCGGCGGTCCTACAACGACATCCGCATCGGCGAAGGCGACATGATCGGGTTGACGATCTACGAGGCCCAGGCCGGCGGCCTCTTCATCCCGCGTGAGGCGGGATCGCGATCGGGCAATTTCGTGACGGTGCCCAACCAGCAGGTCGACGCCACCGGCAGCATCTCGGTCCCCTACGCGGGCAATGTCCGCGTGCTCGGGCGGACGGCCCGCCAGGCCACGGACGACATCACCAGGCAGCTGTCGAACCGGGCCATCGAGCCGCAGGTGGTGCTGTCCATCGTCGAGCGCCGCGGCAACGACATCAGCGTGCTGGGCGACGTCACCACGGCGGGCCGGTTCCCGCTCGATCCCGGCGGCATCCGCATGCTCGGTGCGATCGCCAAGGCGGGAGGGTCCAAGTTCCCGACCTACGAGAGCGTCGTGACGCTGCAGCGCAGCGGCCGCACGCAGCAGGCGGCCCTGACGGCGATCGTCAAGGATCCCGCGCAGAACGTCGAACTGGCGCCCGGCGACGTCGTTTACGTGTCGCGCGAGCAGAAGGTGTTCCTGGTCTTCGGCGCGACGCCGACCCCGGGCTCGATCGGCGGCACCAACGACCGGCGCTTCGTCTTCGACAACGACAACATGAGCCTGACGGAAGCCGTCGCGAAGGCCGGCGGCCTCCTGTCGGTGAGTGCCAATCCGCAGGCCGTCTTCGTTTTCCGCATGGAACCGCGCCCGGCCCTGGCGAGCATGGGAGTGGACACCTCGAAATACACGCAGCCGTTGGTGCCCACCGTCTACAACGTCGATTGGAGCCGCTCGGACGGGTTCTTCCTCGCCAACGACTTCTACATCCGGAACAAGGACGTGATCTTCATCTCGGAACACCCGACCGCCGACCTTCTCAAGTTCCTCGCCATCATCCGGGGCTTCACGGGGCCGGGCGCGGACATCGGGACGGCCGCGGACATCGCACGCTGAGACGCGAGGTTTCGGTCCGGCAGAACGCCGGAGAAGGGGATCGCGTCCCCGGGCGGGATCGGTCGCGATCCGGCCCGTCATGAGATCGGGTGGCGCGCTACCGGAGCGTCAGCGCGAAGGCCACCTGATCCGTGGCCTCCCGGGCCTGCCACCGGATCGCGGCAGCCGGGACCTTGTGGCCGAAGGCGGGCGACGCCCACCCTCGCCGTTCGCCCCCCGTTTCCACGACCAGCGAGCCGAGGTCGGCCCGGATCTCCAGGACCGGACGACCGCCGGCTGAAACCAGCACGCCGGGGCCGCACGGCGAGACGGTGCAGTCGGGGGCGGTCAGGAAGCTCACGACCGGGCGCTCCGCGGGCAGCGGCCCGACGAGACGATCGACCACGCGGTAGCCCTCGGCGGTCGCCGACAGCGTCCGCTCGTGCCGGACCCCGAAGCGCGACACGAAACCATCGTGCGAGGCCCGCAGCGTCCAGTCGGGTCCGGGATGGCTGGCCTCGAGGCGGGCCTGGGCCTTGTGCGACCAGTTGAACGGCCCGGAGATGATGCTCTGGTCGGCGTCGCCGAGCGTGAGCGTGTTATGGGCGGCCGTCCCCCGGAACCAGTCCCGCCACGCGCCTCCCGCGTGGTAAAGGTAGGTGCCCGCGTCGATCAGCACGGGGCGGTCGTCGATCGTCAGCGTGAGGGCGAGCGCGTCCGCGTGCCCGTGCGCCGCGATCGACAGGTAACCGAGTGGGCCGTGGTCGAAGACCAGGATGGTCGAGCGGCCGGACCGCCGCTCCCGGACGACGCTGTAGCCCCCCCGCTCGAAGGTTCTGACCCCGTCCTCGGGCGGGGCCGGTGACCGCGATGCGCCGAAGACCGTCGTCCGGAGGTCCTGCTCGGCGAGGTCCCGACCCGTGCCGGCCGTACCGAGGAGGGCATCGATGCACGAAGCGACGGAGGTCGCGTAAGTCGTCTCGTGCGGCGCCGTCGTCAGGACCCGACCCTCGTCGTCGTCGCCGATGCTCGGCACGCCACCGCGCGCGTCCGCCAGACACCGGACGAAGTCCGCGAAAGCCGCGAGGCGATGGCTCACGCCAGCGGACAGGGGCCGCCCCGCCTTCGCGGCGACGAAATGGCTCAGCAGCAGGAACTCGGCCGTGAACGCCCCGTAGGTCGGCGATTGTTCGCCGGGGACGCCGTCGGGGAGCAATTGCCGGCAGGCCTCGGCTTCGAGCACGCGTCGCGCCCCGCTTGCCAGGTCCGCGGCGCCCGTCAGGTCCGGCGCGGCGGTCCCGATGAGGAACTCGCCCGCCGCCTCCGCGATCAGGTGGTTGTTGGCCGAACTGAACCGCGACGGAAACCGCTTCAACCAGAACGCGTGGGCGTTCAGCAGGGTCCGGATGCGCCCCACGGTGGCGGACGACAGCGCATCCCCGCACAGCGACGCCGCGACGAGCAGGCTGATACTGCGCAGCGCGAGTTCGATCCCCGAGGTCCAGCCGAGGCCGCGGAACGGCGGGTTGGCCTCGAACCAGCTCTCGATCGCGCGCTCCACGGCCGCGAGCGAGGCCGCGTCGCCGGTGAGCGCCACGTGGGCGCTGAGCGGCTGCAGGATCTGCAGCCGGTTGACCTCCCAAACATACTTGACGTCGCCGAAGTCCCGCCGGTGGCGGTAGGGGATATCGTAGCAATAGCGCTCGGGACCGGGCCACAGGTCTCCGCTCACGGGATCGAAGCGCCAGAGGGCCGGGGGGAACAGGTCCGCGGGCGGACGGTCCGGCCAGGCCACCCCGAGCGCCGAGAACCGCCCGGCAAGGATGTCGCGGCTGGCCGTCGCGATGGCCTGCCGGGCCCGCGCGTCGCACCCGCGCGTCACCGCCTCATGAAGCCCAGCCAGCCGGGGGAGGGGACCTTCGGGCACCGCGTACCTGTCCCACCCCTCCAGCCTGCCGCGCGCCGTCCGGCGCTTCGCGGCTTCCTGCGCGCGGTGGGCGAGTTCACGCGGCGGCATCGAGCGCAGGCGGTTGACGTACCAGAGCAGGGACACCGGCGCCCTCCGTCGGCGGCCGGTCACCTCGGGTCCGCGCTCACCGGCCGGCCTGCCGGACGAAGCTCGGTCCCACGGCTTTCAAGGTACGGCGCAGGTGATCGCGTCGGATCTCGCGACGTGCCGACATGCGGTCGCGGTAGGGTCCGTTCTGGCGGACCGCGAGCTGCACCGCGCGGGCGAGCTCGCCGGCGTCCAGCGGGACGAACAGGGCGGCGTCGCCGAAGACCTCCTCCAGCACCGCCGAGTGATTCGTCACCAGCGGCACCGCCATCGCCAAGGCTTCCTCGGCGGCCATCTGCATGATGTGCGACCGCGTCGACAGGGTGACGACCACCATCGCGGCGAAGACGTGGCGGATATAGTCCTCGGTGCTCAGGAACCCGAGGAGGTGGACGTTGGCGGGTTTCGTTTCGGCAAGCGCCGGGCCGGCCTTGCGATGGTCGCCGGTCAGGTAGAACTGGACGTCCGGGGCCGCGGCGGCGGCGGCAAGGACCAGGTCCAGCGGCTCGTCCTTGGCGAAGGAGCAGACCACCAGGGCGTTGGGACGGGCCAACGTCATGGGGGCCGCCCCGTTCGCCTCGATCTGGCCGGGGATCTCGGGGATCACGCAGCTCTGTCCGCCCATGCGCCGCACCGCGTGCTCGTCGCTGCGGTTGTGGTTGATGTTCACCAGGGCCCGTTGCGTGGCCGCGCGGTAGACGGACATGGCGAGCCCGCTGGGGCCGGGCGCGAAGGCATTCGAATGGCAGTCCAGGATCAGCGGTCGCCGGAAGGGGATCGCGTAGAGGGCGGCGGCGACGAGCAACGGCAACGGCTGGTTGAGGACGAACACGAAGCGGGGGCGGCGGGCAAACAGCAGCGAGACCGTGATGAGGAAGGATGCGAGATAGCGCGCCACCTTGCGCCACCTGGCCTGACCCTGGAAGGGCGCCACCAGCCACAGGTCCGCCCCGAAGCAGCGCGCGGTCATCGTCGACCTGTAGCACTGCGGCTTCCAGGCGATGAACGCGCTTCCCTGGGCCGGCCCTTGCGGCTCCCCGGGAAGCCAGGGTTGCGGGGGAACGATCCGAACCATCATGGCAGCGCCTCGAATGCGTCCCCGAGCGGGGTTGAGCCTAGGTCCGCGTTCCAGCCTCCTCATGGGTCACGAGGCTAGGACGGGGGCAGGCGGTCTCCGGCGAAGTGGAACGATTCGTACGGGCGTTAAGGACAACGACGGCCCGACAGGACGCAGAGATATACAACGCGTAAGATCCGTCAACGGCCGGATCAGTAGAAACTTACACGTTTGCGTGCATTACAATCGAACTTGCACGCAAGACGGACGATTCGCACAACCGTTCCAGGTCGTGCAACATCCTACGACCTGTCTGCGGCCCTTGTCCAAGGATCGCTGGATGAATGCGACTGCTCGCAGGTCCGGTATTCGCGCCGCGCATTGCTTGGCGCCGCAGTCGGTCTCGACCGAAGCCTTCGCACCGCAGCCCCGGCCTTCTCGATCCCCACCCTTGGGCGAGACGCCCCGGGGGGCGGCTTCATACCTTAGAAGCCGCCGTCGAACGGACCGTCGACGAGCGGCGCCCGGTCGGCGAACTCCAGGAAAAGCGCGAGGCAGGCGAGGTATCCGAAAACGATGATCATGTCAGAACCTCGATGGTGGTGCCAGGATGCCATCTCGCGGTTAACAAAAGGTAGAAACCTTTCCCGTCTTAGACGAAGGAGAAGTTGCTGGCCACCAGGGTGCTCGCGGTCACGTGCTGAAGCGTGATCGTGTCCCTCGGGTCGATCGTGATGATGGAATCGGTGCCCTGCTGGTGGATGTTCAGGTGCGAGAAATCCATGCCGCCGGCCTTGGACAGCTGGAGGACGTCGTGGTTCGTCCCCGACCCGGCGGCGAAGTTGGTGACGGCGTCGTTTCCGAAAGCGCCGGTGAACACGAACGTATCCTTGCCGGCCCCCGTGAAGAGGTCGTTGCCGCTCGTGCCGGACAGGGTCCTGCCTTGCGTCGTGGCCTGGACCTGAAGAGATCCGTCGGGCCTCGTGGCGTCGAACTCGAGCAGCGTTCCGGCGGAATTGTAGTTGCGCTGGTCGGACACGTAGGATTGGCCCTTGATGCCGTAGTCGTCCACGGTCTGCGCCCCGTTCGCCGCCCGGGTGACCGCTTTCGTCAGCGCCCCCGAGGCGTAGGTGTCG
>CAXTFJ010000017.1:25190-50630 GCA_964243405.1 uncultured Lichenihabitans sp.
TGTAGACGCGCTGGTCGGACACGTAGGCCTGGCCCTTGATGCCGTCGTCGTCGACCGTCTTCGCGCCGTTCGCGGCCTGGGTGACCACCTTCGTGAGCGCCCCCGCGACGTAGGTATCGGAGGTGGTCGACCCGTCCGTGTTGTTGGCGATCGACGAGGTGAGGGCGCCGGAGGCGTCGAACATCTGCCGCAGCGTGGTGTAGGGCTTGCCCGTCACGTCGTAGCTGTCGGTCTCGATCTTGGCGCCCGCGGCGGTGTAAGTGTCGAACTCCACCAGGGTTCCAGACGCGTTGTAGACCCGGCTGTCGGCCGCGTAGGCCTGTCCCTGGATGCCGTAATCGTCGGCCGTCTGCGAGCCGTCCGGATTGACCAGGACCTTCTTGGTCACGGCGCCCGCGGGGTCGAAGGTCGTGGTCGTGGTCGTGCCGAAACCGTCGGTCACGACCGTGGAGGTTTTCCGGCCCGCCGAATCGTAGGTCGAATACTGCTGGGCGTTGGATTTCGTGGCCGGCGTCGCCGTGGGGGCGGACATGGTGATCGACAGGTCCTTGTCGTCGATCGCGAGGCTCTGGTCGGAGGTCTGCCCGTAGATCCCCTCCTTCCAGTAGAGCGTTTCGGAACTGCTCCAGCCGAGCGGCCCGTCGTAGTCGGCGATGGTCTGGCCGTTGCGGGTGATGTCGACGTGGCCGGCACCGTCGGCGCTGAACGTCACGTTGATGTCCATCGCGTAGGCCGCGCCGCGCGTGATCGGCGTCGCGTCGGTGAAGATCGTCTTGGTGGCCTGGACGCCCTGGCTGTCCACGTAGCCGATGTTGACGACCATCTTGTCGTCGACCAGCGCGATGGAGAGCGGCGGCGCGATCCCGTTCGTCTGCTCGTCCTGATGGAACTGCCCGATGATGGCGTTCGACCCCGTGCCGGGCTCGACCGTCAGGGTATAGGCGACGTGGACGGGCGCGCCCTCGGCGATCGGGTTGTCGAGCACGGCGATCTCCGACCGGTTCTTGGTTGCCGGATCGGCGCTCCACTGATCACCCGGATTGATTTCGAATCGCAGGACTCCGTCGCTCGACAGGCTCAACGACTGCGGCTTGTCGGCGTTCTGCGCCGTGACGGTCTGGCCGTCGTAGGAGAACACGGCACCGGACTGGACTGAGGTCGTGGACGTCATGACTTTCACCTCGACTGAACTGCGCCGCGAAGAACGGCCTCTAAGCTCCATGCGTCGAAAGTTGCTGGACAGGTCTTAGAGAATCGTCGGCCAAATCCGTGTAATTTTAAAAGCGTATAATTTCTTGTCCGAAGCCGTTCGAAAGCTGGTAGGATGGCTTGAACCGGGGGCTCGCCGATGGCACGTTCGTGGCAGCGCAGGGGTGCATCCGCGGGTCCGGGTGCCGAGATGGCCAGCTGTCCTCGACCGTGTGACTCGCCGGGCTGGATGCTCGATCCGACCCGGCGCCGATATGCAGATTGCCTGACCGTCCTTTTGCCAGGCTTGTCGGGATCAACGACTTTCCTGCGGACCGGCTGCGGTTCGTGAGGCAGTGCCGGGACGCGAGTCCTTGGCCAACCGCGGGCGCGTCTGGACGCCCGCGGATCATCCCGAGGGAGAAAGGCGGCCGCCAACGGCCGACGCCACCACCCCAGCAACGAAGCGAGGCAGATGTCGATCCTGAAAGCTCCGAGGCCCCTCAAGCCTTACGCGCGGTCAATCCGCTTCGCCGGCAAGTCGCTCGTCCGGCTGTTCGGCAACCACCATCCGCGCGAATGCACGGTGTGCGGGCACAAAGGGCGGTTCTTCGCCTACGGTTTCCCGCTCGTGGCGGACGCGCTGTGTCCCAAATGCCTGTCCCTGGAACGGCACCGCGCGCTCGCGCTCTACGAGAGCCGCCACCCGATCTTCGCGGGCAAGGACATCCTCCATTTCGCGCCCGAGGTCGGGATGACAAACCTGGTCAAGGGCCGGGGACCGCGGAGCTACAAGTCCTGCGACCTGTTCGCCAAGAACGTCGACCTCCGCATCGACATCGAGAGCATCGACCTGCCCGACGCGTCGTTCGACCTCCTGCTCTGCCTGCACGTGCTGGAGCACGTGGACGACCGCAAGGCGATGCCCGAACTCTACCGCATCCTGCGGCCCGGAGGGGCGGCCATCCTCATGGTTCCGCTCGAGGAAGGCTGGGACGAAACCTACGAGAACCCCGCGATCGCCACGCGGGCCGACAGCCTGCTGCATTTCGGCCAGGAGGACCATGTCCGCTACTACGGGCGCGATTTCGCGGCCCGGCTGGAGAAGACGGGCTTCTCCATCTCCGCCTGGACGTGCCGGGAGCCGGACGTGGTCCGGCACGGCCTGAAGCGCGGCGAGAAGATCTTCCTGTGCCGCAAGCCGCAATGATGAGCCGCGTTCCCCGCGGCCTCGCGACGGCCTTGCCGCGGCGCGGGTCGTCCTGCCTTGGCTGTTCCGGCGCGGGGTGAGGGACATGCACCGCGCGAACCCGGGCGAAGCGTGACGATGCCGGTCGTGTCCGTGATCATGCCCCATCTGGACGACCTGGACGGTCTGCCGCGCGTGCTCGACCTCCTCGCCCGGCAGACCTACCCGAAGATCGACGTCGAGATCATCGTCGCCGACAACGGGACGGCGGGCGGCATCGCGGCCGTCCGCCAGGTCGTCGGAGGCTCGGCGCGGGTCATCCCGGTCGCGCAGCGGGGAGCGGGCCCCGCCCGCAACGCGGGCGTGAGAAAGGCCCGCGGCAGCATCTTCGCCTTCATCGACAGCGATTGCCGGCCCGATCCCCGCTGGCTGGAAAAGGGCATCGAAGCCCTGTCCGACTGTGACGTGGCGGGCGGGCGGGTGCAGGTGATGGTGGACGACGACCGTCGCATGACCCCCGCGGAGGCCTTCGAGCGCGTCTTCGCCTTCCGCAACAAGCGCTACGTCGAGGAGGTCGGGTTCACCGTGACGGCCTCGATGTTCGTCAGGCGCGACGTGTTCGAAACCGTCGGCGGGTTTGCGAGCGCGGTGTCGGAGGATGTCGAATGGTGCCGGCGGGCCCGGAAGAAGGGCTTTCACATCGGCTTCGCGGACCAGTCCGTCGTGGAACACCCGGCGCGCAGGACGATGGCCGACCTCCAGCGCAAATGGCGCCGAACCACGACGGAATCGTACCACCTGGCTTCGGAGAACCGCCTGTCCCTCCTGCTGTGGTTATTCCGCAGCTGGGTGGTGCTGTTCTCCATCGTGCCCCACCTGGTCCTTCTCGCGGGAACCCGCCGGCTGGACTCCCTGCGGGATCGCGCCCTGGCCGGCGGGGCGCTGATCTGGATCCGGATCTACCGGTTCGGCCTATCCCAGTGGCTCCTGACCAGCGGAGCGTTCCGATGAATGCCGTGGACGCACGCACGGTCGTCGGAATCGTCGGCTACCGGTGCGAGCCCCTCATCGCGCGACTGATCCAGGGTTCGGACGCGTGGACGCACCGCGACTTCGCGATCCACGTCTGCGAGAACGGCGGTGCTGCGGCCTACAGCAGCCTTCTCGCGGCCGTCGAGGACGGCGGCGCGACGCTCCGGGACGATCCGCCGCGACCGGTCTCGCCCAGGGTGCTCGCCAGCCGGCATTACCGGACGCGGACGGGTCGGGACCTCGTGATCCACCACGCCTCCGGCAACCTGGGTTATTCGGGTGGCGTCAACACCATCCTCCACTCGATTGCCGGCGATCCGACCTGGTCGGCGTTCTGGCTCCTCAACCCCGACGCACAGCCCGAGCGCGACGCGCTGGAGGCGCTGCTGAGCCACCAGCGGCAAGGCGGTTACGGGATCGTGGGCGCCAGGCTGGTCTACGCCGGCACGGGCCGGATGCAGCAGTACGGCGGCCGATGGCGATGGTGGCTCGGCCGGGGCTACAACGTCGGGCTCGGCGCCCCCGCCGACCTGCGTCCGGACGTGCCGGCGGTGGAAGACGGACTGGATTACGCATCGGGTGCCTGCATGCTCGTTTCGCGTTATTTCGTGCAGTCGGTCGGCGCGATGGACGAGCGCTACTTCCTGTATTCCGAGGAAGTGGACTGGTGCCTGCGGCGCGGCTCCCTGTCGATCGGCTACGCGCACGCGGCGGTCGTCCATCACGATCAGGGCGCCACCATCGGCTCGAACGCCTCGCTGAGCCGACGCTCGGCGCTGTCGGTCTACCTGCTCGAACGCAGCGGTCTGCTCCTGACCCGCAAGTTCCGTCCGGCGCTCCTGCCGCTCGTGGCGCTGACGGCGGGCGCGTTCACGTTGAAATATCTCCGGGCGGGCGGCCCGTCCCTGTTTGCCACCGCGCTCGCGGGTTGGGCGGCTGGCCTGCGCGGCGAGAGCGGTTTTCCGGCCCGCTTCCGGCCCTGACCTCGATTGGTACCGATCTTGCTGCCTCCCAACAACGGGACCGAGTGGCTCAGGCGGACTCGAGCTGACCACGACGTCTAACAGTCGCCTTTCTCGAATTCCGGCGAGGACCGGGTTGAAGTTTATGATGCACTGCGATAATTAAAATAACGTTAAATAAAAAGCGGTGCGAGATGGTCGATTCGAACGCTTTGGCTCGGTCCTCGATGGTGGACCAGAGGTGGGACCAGGACGGCGAGGGAGGCCTCCTCACCTTTCCACGGCGGCCAGACCGCCCGATCCGATCCCTTCCGTTCTCCTATCGCCGCACAGGTCTGCTGCTGGCCGGCGTCGACGCGGTTCTCATCATCACCTTGAGCTACACGGCCGATTGGACGTCGCACCTGGCGGTTCCCTCGCTTCCGCGCGACAGCAGCCTGACGGTCGGCATGGGGACGTGCTGCGCCCTGCTGTTCCTGCTCAGCATCCAGGCTCAGCGGCTCTACGCTCCGGCCAACATCCTCAACGGCCGGTCGCCGATCTGGTCGTCGGTGATGACCTGGGTGGCGGTGTTCGGCTGCTTTCTCGCGCTGGCGTTCCTCGCCCACCTGTCCCGCGACCTGTCGCGACTGGCGACGATGCTGTTCTTCCTCGATGCCGCCGTGGCCATTCCGGTGGTCCGGGTGGTGGCGAGGCGGACGATGGCCAAGCTGATCGCCGAGAACAGGCTTGCGGGCCGGCGGCGCGTCCTGCTGGTGGGCGACGTGCGCATCCTGGCCGTCGCGCCGATCAGGAGCAACCTGCAACGGCACGGCTACAACGTGCTCGGCGAGGCGGCCCTGCCGCTCGGCGGAGCGGAAACGCTGGCGCTCGATGCATCCAAGGTGGCCCAGATCAGGAGCTTCGTGCGGGAGAACCGTATCGATGAGATCTTCCTCGCCATCGAACCGGTGTCGCAGGACCGCCTGGAGGAAGCGATCAAGTCGCTGCGGGTATTTCCGCTGCCGATCCACATGATCTGCGCACCGGCGCTGAGCGCGCTGGTGTCCCGTCCCATCACCGACCTCGGCTCCGACAAGGCCATCGAGCTGCAGCGCGGGCCTTTGACCCTCGCCCAGCAGGTCGCCAAGCGCGCCTTCGATCTCGCGCTCGCCTCGACCGGCTTGGTCGTCCTGGCGCCCGTGCTGGTCCTCATCGCGGTGCTGATCAAGCTCGACAGCCCGGGTCCGGCCCTGTTCCGTCAGAGGCGGGCCGGCTTCAACGGCATCACGTTCAAGATCTTCAAGTTCCGCTCGATGACGGCAATGGACGACGGCGCCGTGGTCCGGCAGGCGACCCGGGACGACGATCGCGTGACGCGCCTCGGCCGCTGGTTGCGGCGGGCGAGCGTCGACGAACTGCCGCAGCTCCTCAACGTCATCAAGGGCGACATGTCGCTGGTGGGACCGCGTCCCCACGCGCTGTCGCACGACAACGAGTACGACAGCCTGATCGCCTCCTACGCTTTCCGGCACCACATGAAGCCGGGCATCACCGGATGGGCGCAGGTCAACGGTTGCCGCGGCGAAACCTCGACGCTGCCGCTGATGGAGAAGCGGATCGAGCATGATCTGTGGTACATCAAGCACTGGAGCCTGAGACTCGACGTCATCTCCCTGTACCGGACCGTGGTGCAGATGTTTCGACCGCTCGACGTCTACTGACCCCCGGACGAGGGTGCGTGTCCCCTCAAGGTCGGGGCGCGGTCAGCCCATGACGCGAGCCACCGGCGGCCGACCCCGGCCGTGCAGCGCGGAGGAAATCAACGGATGAACAGGCGCACACGGATCGCCACGGTCCTGCTGGTGATGCAGGCGGGCGCCGCATCGGCCGCGGACCTTCCGCCCGCCTCTCTGGGACGGCACGCGGGTCATTTCGAAGACGCGCGACTGAGCGAGGCCCGCGTGGTGCCGAATTGCGAGGACGGGGACGATGCTCTCGTGCTGAAATGCGGCCCGGTCGTCGTTCTTCCCAACTTGGACGGTCCCCTGGGTGAGCGCGTGGTCGAGGCGAGCCCCTTGCGCCGCAAGCCCTATCGTCAGGTCTTCTCCTGGGGCGATTGAAAGAACGCGTCGCCGCGTGACTGACCCGCGGTCGGAGCGGCGGAGTGCCCCCGGTTCGCAGATGACCGATCCTGCCGCGCCCGCCGGCGAAGCCGGATAAGTCCTCCCAAATCCCCAGCGGCGGTCCGGAAAGCCTTCCGCCTCGAAGGGCCTCCGGCACCAGCGCCCGCCCTGCTGCGGGGCATCCGTCCGGCCTCTGAGCCCCGCGAGAGGCCCCTTCTCGACCATCGAGCACCCGGCAGTTAATTAACGCGGCATTAACCACGTCGTGGTGCGCTGATATCACTGCTGGTCGATGGGGGTTTGCCCGTTTCGCGGTCAAGGACGCGAGCGCGGGACTGGAGTTGATCCCCATCCCCGAAAGGAACGGAGCGCGTCGGCCGGGTTCCGGTCCACGAGGGAGACAATCGCGAGCGGAGGGGGCCGCGTCGGCTTGGCAGAAGGCCGAGGCGTCGTCCTCCTGTTGCAACCCGGATAATGGCCGCATGAACCAAACAGTCAGCCCCCTCGGACCGGTGACGCGACTCGACTCCGGCCTGCGCGCGCTGTGCGGCATCGCGGCCTACTACCGGATCGCGGCCGATCCCGCCCACCTGCAGCGGGAACTCTCGATCGTCGACCGGGACGCGAGCAGCGTCGACCTGCTGCGCGGCGCGAAGGCCATCGGCCTCAAGGGGCGGCTCGTGACCCGGCGCGGTCCGCAGGACCTCGCGGCCGCCCCCGTGCCCGCCATCGTGAAGCTCAGGAGCGGGGCCTATTCCGTTTTCGGCGGCCGCACGCCGTCGGGGGCCTGCCGCCTCGTCGATCCGATCACCAGCATCGACCGCCATCTCGCGCCCGACGACTTCTGGTCGGAGGTCGAACCCGAGGTCGTCCTGCTCGCGCGGCGCGTGGGCGGCGAGGGGGCGAACCCCAAGACCTTCGGCTTCAGCTGGTTCATCCCGTCCCTGTGGCGCTACCGCGTCCCCTTGAGCCAGGTGCTCGTCGCCTCGCTGCTCATCCAGCTCTTCGCGCTCGTCACGCCGCTGTTCTTCCAGGTGATCGTCGACAAGGTCCTGACTCACAAGGGCTACGCCACCCTGCTGGTCCTGGTCGTGGGCATCGCCCTGATCGGGGCGTTCGACGTGGTCATGCAATACCTGCGGACCTACGCCCTGTCCCATACCACCAACCGCATCGACGTCGAGCTGGGCCACCGCCTGTTCCGGCACATGCTGCGGCTGCCGCTCGGCTATTTCGAGACGCGGCCCACCGGCCAGATCGTGGCCCGCGTCCGCGAGCTCGAGACCATCCGGGCCTTCCTCACGGGCCCGGGCCTGTTCGCGGCCCTGGACCTGCTGTTCGCCTTCGTGTTCATCGCGGTGCTGTGGACCTATTCGGTCGAGATGACGCTGATCGTACTGGGGTCGATCCCCTTCTACGTGATCACGGCGGGCGTGTTGCGGCCGGTGCTGCGGGAGAAGGTCAAGGAGAAGTTCAACCGCGGCGCGCTGAGCCAGCAGTTCCTCGTCGAGGCGGTGGTCGGCATGCACACCATCAAAGCCTCCGCGGTGGAACCCATCATGCTGGCCCAGTGGGAGGAGCGCTTGGCCGCCTACGTCCAGACCTCGTTCGGGGCCACGATGCTCGGTGCGGGCGGGCAGAACGCGATCCAGTACGTGAGCCGCGTGTCGACAGCGCTGCTCCTGCTGTTCGGCGCCTGGGCGGTCATCGACGGCGAGATGTCGGTGGGGGCACTGGTCGCCTTCAACATGATCGCCGCGCAGGTGACCCAGCCCGTCCTGCGCCTGTCGCAGTTCTGGCAGGATTTCCAGCAGGTGCAGATCTCGGTGGAGCGGCTCGGCGACATCCTGAACACGCCCGCCGAACCCGTCATCCAGGCGCGCTCGGTCCTCCCCGCGCCGCGCGGCGACATCGAGTTCAGGGATGTGGCGTTCCGCTACAGGCCCGGCCTGCCGGACGCGATCAGGCGCGTGACCCTGTCGATCCGCGCGGGTGAGGTCATCGGCATCGTGGGCCCGTCGGGCTCCGGCAAGTCGACGCTGACCAAGCTCATCCAGCGCCTCTACGTGCCGAACGAGGGCCAGATCCTGCTCGACGGGTCCGACGTCACGCACCTCGACCCGTCCTGGCTGCGCGGCAACATCGGCGTGGTGCTGCAGGACAACCTGCTGTTCAACCGGACCATCCACGACAACATCGCCTTCGCCTCGCCCGCGATGCCGCGGGCGCAGGTCATGGCGGTCGCGAGGCTCGCGGGGGCGGACGAGTTCATTTCCAGGTTGCCCGCCGGCTACGACACGCTGATCGAGGAACGCGGCGCCAACCTGTCGGGCGGCCAACGCCAGCGCATCGCCATCGCCCGAGCGCTCTCCACCGATCCGCCGATCCTCATCTTCGACGAGGCCACCAGCGCGCTCGACTACGACAGCGAGCGCATCATCCAGACCAACATGCGCGAGATCGTCCGCAACCGCACCGTCATCATCATCGCGCACAGGTTGGCGGCCGTGCGGCCGTGCAACCGGATCGTCGCGATGGTCGACGGCCGCGTGGTGGAAACCGGATCGCACGAGGAGCTCGTGCGGCATCCGGACGGCGTCTACGCGCGGCTCTGGGCCCTGCAGACCGAGCAGGTCGCCGCGTGAGCGCCCAGCCCAACCAGCTCCAGCTCGTCGCGCCCCGCCTCGCCCGCCGCGACCTGGAATTCCTCCCCGCCGCGCTGGAGATCCTGCATACGCCGCCCTCGCCGATCAGCGCAGCCCTGATCGGGTCGATCAGCCTGCTGGTCGTGGCGTCGCTCACGTGGTCCTATCTCGGCCGGGTCGACATCGTCGCCGTCGCGCAAGGGAAAGTGCAGCCGGTGGGCCGGACCAAGACGGTCCAGCCGCTCGAGACCGGCCGGGTCCTGCGCGTCGCCGTGGCGAACGGCACCAAGATCCACGCGGGCGACGTCGTCCTGGAACTGGACGCCCGCGCGTCCCTGGCCGACGAACTGGCCGCGACCTCGACGCTGTGGAGCGCCCGCGCCGAAGCGATGCGCCGCTCGGCCGCCCTGGCGGCCGCCACCGCCCGGTCGACCGCTCCGGCTGCCGCGGTGGCCTGGCCTGACGGTATGCCGGAGGACTTTGCCGACCGCGAACGCCACGTCCTCGACGGGGATTTGGCGAAGCTCTCCTCGGAAGTCGCGGGCCTGAAGGCGCAGGCCGCCGAGAAGGCGAGCGAGGCCGCCCGGCTGACCGCCATGGTGGCGGCGCAGCAGGTCCTGGTCGACACGCTGCAGGAGCGCGTCACCATGCGAACGAGCCTGGTCGAGTCCAAGTCGGGCTCGAAAGCGAACCTCATCGACGCGCGGGAGTCGCTCGGGACGCAGACCACCTACCTGGTCGACCTGCGCGGGCAACTGGCCCAGGTGCAGGACGGCCTCACCATCGCGGCCCGGAGCATCGACACGGCCTACGACACGTTCGTCGCCGAGAATGCGCAGAAGCGCGCCGACGCGGCGCGGCGGGCGGACGAAAGTTCTGACCAGCTCGACAAGGCCAAGATCACGACCGACCACATGCTGCTCCGGAGTCCGGCGGACGGCATCGTGCAGGGATTGGCGGTGACGGCGCCGGGACAGGTCGTGACGTCCGGCCAGGACGTCCTGCAGGTCGTGCCCGAAGGGGCCGGGCTCGAGGTCGAGTGCTACCTGCCCAACCGCGACGTGGGATTCGTCAAGCCGAACGCCGACGCCCAGGTCAAGGTGGAGGCCTTTCCGTTCACCCGCTACGGCACCGTCGAAGCGGCCGTCGAGCGTGTCGCGACCGACGCGATCCCGCAGCCCGAGGCGGACCAGCAGGAAGGCCGTCCCGCCCTCGCGCAACGGACGGCCGCGTTCGGCGGGGCCGAGCGGGTGCAGAACCTCGTCTATCCCGTGACGCTGGCCCTCAAGCGCGAGAGCCTGGACATCGACGGGGCTCGCGTCCCGCTCACCCCCGGCATGGCGGTGACCGTCGAGATCAAGACCGGCACGCGGCGCATCCTGGACTACGTCCTCTCGCCCCTCTCGGAAGTCACGTCGGAGGCGATCAAGGAGCGCTGATCCGAGCTGCCTACCGCCCGTCCTCGCCGATCGAGGCCTTGACGAGCGTGTCCACGCGGTCGCGCTGACGGTCGAAGCTCGCGAGGTCCGCGCCGTCGAGGAACCGGCCCGCGGCGAGCTTGACGGTCAGCGGATCGACGTTGCGGCCGTTGATCTTGACTTCGTAGTAGAGGTGCGGCCCGGTCGAGTAGCCGGTCGAGCCCACGAACGCGATGGTCTCGCCCTGCTGCACGCGCCGCCCCACCGCGACCGAGCGCGAGAATCCGGACACGTGCGCGTAGGTGGTCTCGTAGCCCAGGTCGTGGCGCACGCGGATGTATTTGCCGTAGCCGCGCTCGAAGCCGATCTTGTCCACGACACCCTCGCCGGCCGCCACGATGGGTGAACCGTAGGGAGCGCGATAGTCGACGCCCTCGTGAAAGCGCCGGTCGTGCAGCACGGGGTGGATGCGCCAGCCGAAGCCGTCGCCGAGGGTCCCGTTGGCGACCGGCTTGCGCAGCAGGAACTTCATCACCGAGTGCCCGCCCGCGTCGTAATAGTCGACGCCGCCGTCGTCGGCCGAGGCGTAGCGGTAGAAGCGGGTCGCCCGGCCGCCCCGATCGATGCCCGCGAACAGCACGTCCCGATCGCCGGGGCTGCCGTCGGCCGCCGCGCCGTAGAGCGCCACGACCTTGTCGCCGCCCGCCACGCCACGGCCGAGGTCCACGCCCGCCCCCAGCACGCGAACGATGCTCGCGGTCAGGGCCTGGTCGACCCCATCGTGTCCGTCCAGGGCGTCGAGGGCCTCCCTGATGCTGCCCGCGTCGTCACCGTCATCCGACACCTCGTCGCCGGCCGCCTCGGCCGGGGCGAGGGCCTCGGGTTCCGGCGTCGCGTCGGCCGCCACCTCGACGCGGGCGTAGCGGTCCGCATCGGTGAGCGCCGCCTCCCTGGTCCCTCCGGCGGGACGGGTCAGCGTGACCATGTAGGGCCGTGCGGCCGGCGACGCCGCGGCGCCTCGAAGCTCCAGCGTCTCGCCGCCCGAGAACACCTTGGTGTCGGGCAGGAGGGCCGCGGACAGGTCGACGAGATCCGCCCCGGTGAGGCCGAACCGCGAGAGCGCCCGGCCCAGCGTGTCGCCGCGCTGTGCCACCACGAGGTCGGTGTGCTCCGCGGCGGCCGCCGGGCCGCGCGGCACGCTGGTGACGTTGAGGGGCGTGCCGAGCGGGCCGGGCTCGATGGGGGGAGGCGCTGGAGCCTCGACCGCCGCGTAGCCGGAGGCCTGCCGGGGCAGAGTGGGCGAAACGGCGCCCCCCGACAGGATCACCGACGGCAGCGGGGTGGGGGCCGGTGACGCGGCATTGTCGTGCGGCCTGTCGCCGGACGGGGTCGCGGCCACGGGGGACGTGTCGGGTCCCACGTCGTCGAGGTGACCGAGGTCGGCCATGAGGACCGTCAGCGGCCGGTCGCCGAGGCCCGTCGACTGCAGCGTCCGGGTCCGGATGGGGGAGGGTTCCGACGGGTTCGCGGGCCGGCCCACGAGTCGCTCGGTGCGCAAGCCCGACACCAGGACCCGTCCCGTCGGCAGTACGGCCGCCCGCTCGGGTTGCGAGACGCGCGAGGAGGCCGTCAGCACCGCGTGCAGCGCGAGCCAGAGGAAGGCGGCGGACACGACGCTGAGCAGGGTGGTCGCGAGCAGCCATCGCGGGTTCGCGCCGTGGCGGGAATGGCGCGGATGGGTGGCGTCCGCCGTGCGCAGCGGCGCCATGGTGCCGAGAGGAAACGTCAGGTCGGACGCCGGTGCCGTCACGGGTGTTCGGTCTGCATCGTGCGGGCGGCACCCTCGCGCTGTCGCCGCCGAGGCGGCCCGGTCCACCGGGGTGCGGCGGTTCGCTTCCCCCGGGGCACTCGGTGACTAGCACGCGTCCCGATCCCCGCAAACGGTCTGCGGACGATTAGGCTGCGTTCCGCGATCGTGCTACGGAGCCGCGATCGGGCGGTCCTCGAGGGCGGCCTCATCTTCCGCGAAAGGGGCTCCACCATGGATTTCAAGAAGGGCGACATCGTCCAGCTCAAGGCAGGCGGACCCGCCATGATCGTCACCAGTTCGGCGAGCGGCACCGTCGACGTGCTCTGGTACGCCGAGATCAGCGACGAGATCAAAACCGGCAGCGTACCCGATTTCTGCCTGGTCGAGGCGGAGATCGAGGAGGCCGACGGCGAGCTGTGACCGGGCCCGGCCGCAATCCCCGCAAAAAAGATCGAAGGACATGACCATGACGGTTCGGATCACTCTCGCGGCCGCCTGTGCCGCCGTCCTGCTTGCCTCTCCTGCCGCTCGGGCGGCCGACACGCATTTGCGCGGCACGGTCGAGTCCGTGGACGGGTCCACCGTCACCGTGAAGACGCAGGACGGCCGCGACCTCAAGCTGATGCTGGGCGACGCCTGGAAGATCGGCGGCGTCGCCAAGGCGACCGTCGCCGACATCAAGCCCGGCACCTTCATCGGCACCGCCAATATGGAAGAGGCGACGGGCAACAAGGCGCTCGAAGTGGTGGTCTTCCCCGAGGCCTTGAAGGGTGCCGGCGAGGGCGACTACGGCTGGGACCTGAAGCCCAACAGCAAGATGACCAACGCCACCGTGACCAGCCAGGTCGATGGCGTCGACGGCCAGACGGTCTCGCTGTCCTACAAGGGTGGAGAGAAGAAGGTCACGATCGGCAAGGACATCCCGATCGTCAAGATCGTGATGGCCGACAAGGACGACGTGAAGCCCGGCGTCGCGGTGTTCATGGTGGGCGAGCCGAACGCCGACTCGACGCTGTCCGGCGGCCGTCTCGTGGTCGGCAAGGACGGCGTCGTCCCGCCGATGTGAACGGCCGGTCCGTCGTCCCACCGCCGCGAAGGCGGCGGGACGACGGCCTCACGACAACCAACTCGTGCCGCTCGGTGGCGGCGCGAGCCCGAGGTGGTCGGCCACCGTGGCGCCGACGTCCGCGAGGGTCTTCCGGCAACCGATCCTCATAGGTCCGCGCGCGGCGCACTGCGCCAGGACCGGGACGCGTTCCCGGGTATGGTCCGTGCCGTCCCAGGTGGGATCGTTGCCGTGGTCGGCCGTGATCACGAGCAGGTCGTCCGGCCGGAGTGCTCCGAGCACCGCCGGCAGGCGGGCGTCGAACGATTCGAGGCAGGCCGCGTAACCTGCCACGTCGCGGCGGTGCCCGTGGTCGGTGTCGAAGTCGACCAGGTTGGCGAAGACCAGCCCGCCATCGGGCAGGGTGCGAAGAGCTTTCAGCGCGAGGTCGAGATTGCCGTCGTTCGAGGCCCCCTTGCGCGCCTCCCCCGTGAAGCGATGCGCGAAGATGTCGGCCGTCTTGCCCACGCTGACGACCGCGCGATCCGCTTGCACGGCTTGCTCCAGCAGGCTGCCGGGCGGCGGCGGCATCGCGAAATCGCGTCGACCGGCGGTCCGCCGGAAGGTGGACGGCGTTTCTCCCGTGAACGGACGGGCGATCACCCGCCCGATGTTGAGCGGGTCGCAGAGCCGGCGTGCGACGCGGCAGGTCGCGTAGAGCCGGTCCAGCCCGAAGGCGTCCTCGTGGGCGGCGATCTGCAGCACGGAGTCGACCGAGGTGTAGCAGATGGGCTTGCCCGTCCGCAGGTGCTCGGCTCCGAAGGTCGCGATCACCTCCGTGCCCGAGGCGTGCAGGTTGCCCAGGGTTCCGGGCAGGCCCGCCTCGGCCACCAGGGCCGCAGTCAGGGCGGAGGGGAAGCAGGGCACCTGCCGCGGGAAGGTGCCCCAGGCGAACGGAACGGGCGTGCCCGCCAGTTCCCAATGGCCCGAGGGCGTGTCCTTGCCGTCCGACACCTCCGTGGCGCAGCCCCAGGAGGCCGCGCTGCCGGCGATGGACAGGCCCGGCGGCAGGCGTCCGCTGGCGGCCGCGCAGGCCGACCCGAGACCCATTGCGTCGAGGATCGGCAGGCGGAGCGGCCCCGCGCGCACGCCGGTCCGGTCGGCGCGTCCGGCCGCGCAGGCCTCCGCGATGTGGCCGAGCGTGTCGGCGCCGGCATCGCCGTAGGCGGCCGCGTCGGGCGCGCCCCCGCAACCGACCGAATCGAGCACGATGACGAGGGCGCGTGGCATCCGCCTACTGCGCGACCGCGCCCGAGGCGTCGGCCTCGGCCCGGAAGGCGGCGGCGAACAGCGCCCGGGTGTAGTCGCTCTTGGGCGCCCGGAACAGGTCGGCGGCGGGACCGGCCTCCACGACCCGGCCCTGGCGCATCACGATGATCTCGGCCGCGAGCGCCCGAACCACTTTCAGGTCGTGGCTGATGAACAGGTAGGCGAGCCCGCGCTTGCGCTGCAGGTCGCGCAGCAGGTCGACGATCTGCGCCTGCACCGACATGTCGAGCGCGGAGGTCGGCTCGTCCAGCACCACGAACTTGGGCTCGAGCACCATGGCGCGCGCGATGGCGATGCGCTGGCGCTGGCCGCCCGAGAACTCGTGCGGGTAGCGGTCCATGGCGGCCGGGTCGAGGCCCGTGTCGGCGAGCGCGCGGGCCACCACGTCGCGCCGCTCCGCGTAGGACAGCCGCGACCGCTGGACCAGCAGGCCCTCCTCCACGATCTCCGCCACCGACAGGCGCGGCGACAGCGACCCGTAGGGGTCCTGGAACACGACCTGGATGTCGCGGCGCAGCGGCCGCATGGCGTCGCGGTCGAGCCCGTCGATGCGCCGTCCCAGGTAGGCGATGCGGCCTTCCGAGCGGATCAGCCGGAGGATCGCCAGGCCCAGCGTGGTTTTCCCCGAGCCCGACTCGCCCACCACGCCAACCGTCTGCCCCTCGCGCACCGTGACCGAGATGCCGTCCACGGCCTTGACGTGGCCGACCGTGCGCCGCAGGAAGCCGCGCTTGACGGGGAACCAGACGCGGACGTCGCTGGCCTCCAGCACCTTCGGCGCGGATGTGTCGGCCTCGGGCGGCGCGCCCTTGGGCTCGGCCGCGAGCAGCATCCGCGTGTAGGGGTGCTGCGGCGCCCCGAACACCTCCGCCACCGGCCCCGCCTCGACCAGGTGGCCGCGCTGCATCACCGCGACCTCGTCGGCGATGCGCCGCACGATGCCGAGGTCGTGGGTGATGAACAGCATGGCCATGCCGAGGCGGGCCTGCAGGTCCTTCAGCAGGGCCAGGATCTGGGCCTGGACGGTGACGTCCAACGCGGTCGTGGGCTCGTCCGCGATGAACAGCGTCGGCTTGTTGGCCAGCGCCATGGCGATCATCACCCGCTGGCGCTGGCCGCCCGAGAGCTGGTGGGGATAGGCGCCCAGGCGGCCCGCCGGGTCGGGGATGCCCACGTCCTGCAGCAGGCTCACGACGCGCTCGCGGACCCGGTCGCGCCCGCGCGCGCCGTGCAGCGCCAGGATCTCGCCCACCTGCCGTTCGATGGTGTGCAGCGGGTTGAGCGACGTCATGGGTTCCTGGAACACCATGGTGACGGCCTGACCGCGGATGTCGCGCATCTCGGCCTCGCTCGCCTTCAGGAGGTCGCGCCCCTCGAACAGGATCTCGCCCGTCACGCTGGCCGCCGAGGCGCCGTGAAGCCGGGCGATCGACAGCGCCGTGACCGACTTGCCCGACCCGGACTCGCCCACCAGCGCGAGGGTGCGACCCTTCTCCAACGAGAACGAGACCTGGTCGACCGCGCGGGTCACCGTCCCGCCCTGGGCGAAGGTGATCGACAGGTCGCGGACGTGGAGGAGGGGCGAGGTCACCTCCTCGACTGCCGGAGGTGGTCGAGGCTCTGCGAACTGAGGTGGACGACCCGTATGCCTTCGATGGTCGGAAGCCGTCGGTCGTCGGACAGCATGACGGTGCAGCCGGTCAGTGACGCGGTCGCGAGATGGATCGCGTCGGGAAGCCCGACGAAGCGATGTGTTGCCCGAACTCGTGCCGTCTCGATCAGGATGGAGCGGGTAACCGGGACCACCTGAACGAAACCCTTGCCGGATAGGACCTCCTGGTAGAGTTCGCTCAAGCTGGCCTGGCCGAGCGAGAACGGTTTCGGCAGGATTTCCGCCAAGGTCATCTCGCTCGTCGCGGCGCTGAACTCTCCATCCGCGATCGCGTCGAACACGCGGAGGATATGGTCTGCCCTCTCGGTTGCCGATTCGAAGGCGGATATGAAGGCGTTCGAGTCGACGTAGACCGTGATCATCGCCCGCGATCTGACCACTCGTCTCGCAGAGCGTTCACGTAGGCATCGACGTCTTCGTCGCTCTCGAAATTAACGCGCCGGAGATGTCTGAATTTCGAGAACAGCCCAGGTTTGGGCACGATCTCGGACTCCGCGTCAGCCTCTCGCGCCGCTGATTGTTCACCCGATGCGTTCGGCTCGACATCGACCGTCACGCGCACGTTCGACTCCGCCTCAAACCCCTCCCGCAGGTCCTCCGGCAGTTTCGACACGGGATAGTGTTCGCGGACCAGCCTATTCATGGCGCGCCTCCTCACCAGACCCTACCGCGCCCTCAGCGGAAAGTCTTGCGCGGGTCGAAGGCGTCGCGCACCGCCTCGCCCGTGAACACCAGGAGCGAGAGCATGAGCGCGATGGTGAAAAAGCCGGTGAGCCCCAGCCAGGGCGCCTGGATGTAGGACTTGCCCTGCAGCAGTAACTCGCCCAGCGACGGCGAGCCGGGCGGCAGGCCGAAGCCGAGGAAATCGAGCGACGTCAGCGTGGTGATCGAGCCGTTCAGCACGAAGGGGAGGAAGGTCAGCGTCGCCACCATGGCGTTGGGCAGCAGGTGCTTGGTCATGATCTTGACGTTCGACAGGCCGAGCGCGCGCGCGGCCGTCACGTATTCGAGGTTGCGCGCTCGCAGGAACTCCGCCCGCACCACGGCGACCAGGTTCACCCAGGAGAACAGGAGCAGGATGCCGAGCAGCACGAAGAAGCCCGGCGTCAGCACGGCTGAGATGATGATCAGCAGGTAGAGGTGGGGCAGCGACGACCAGATCTCGATGAAGCGCTGGAACAGGAGGTCGGTCCAGCCGCCGAAATAGCCCTGCACGGCGCCCGCCGCGATGCCGATCACGGACGAGATGCCGGCGAGCAGGAGGCCGAACAGGATGGAGATGCGGAAGCCGTAGATCAGCCGTGCCAGCACGTCGCGGCTCTGGTCGTCGGTGCCGAGCCAGTTCATTTCGAGGGCGCCGCAGGGGTGAGCGGCCGGGGGCGTGCCGTTGTGCCGAAGGATCGCGTCGCGGCACTGGGCGTCGGTGAGCGTCCAGGTTGGCGGCGAGGGGACAGCGGTGGGGGGCGCGAGGTTGTGAGTCGTGTAGGAATAGCGGATCGGCGGCCAGAGCATCCAGCCGTGCGCGTTGATCTCGTCGGCGATGACCGGATCGCGGTAGTCGGTCTCCGCCAGGAAGCCCCCGAACGTCTCCTCCGGGTAGGCGTGGAGGATAGGCACCAGCAGTTCGCCCTTGTAGAGGGCGAGGATGGGCTTGTCGTTGGCGATCACCTCCGCGAACAGCGACAGGACGAAGATCGCCGTGAACAGGATCGAGGCCCAGTAGCCGCGCCGGTTCCGCTTGAAATTGTCGAGGCGCCTGCGGTTGACGGGCGAGAGCGCGAAGCGGCCCGCGCGGGGCAGGGGCGGCGCGAGCGCCTCGCGGCGCGTGGGACCGAGGGCCGCGTCCACCACGGATCAAACCTCCCGCGTTTCGAAATCGATGCGCGGGTCGATCCAGGCGTAGGTGAGGTCGGAGACGAGGTTCACGACGAGCCCCAGCAGCGCGAAGACGTAGAGCGTGCCGAACACGACCGGATAGTCGCGGTTGAGGATCGAGTCGTAGGAGAGCAGCCCCAGCCCGTCCAGCGAGAAGATGCTCTCGATCAGCAGCGACCCAGTGAAGAAGGCCGTGATGAAGGCGCCCGGAAAGCCCGCCACCACGATCATCATGGCGTTGCGGAACACGTGGCCGTAGAGCACGCGGCGCTCGCTCAGGCCCTTCATGCGGGCGGTCTGCACGTATTGCTTGCGGATCTCGTCCAGGAAGGAGTTCTTGGTCAGGAAGGTCGTGGTCGCGAAGGCCCCGATCGTCATGGCGGTCACAGGCAGGGTGATGTGCCACAGGTAGTCGGTGATCCTGTGCGGCCAGTCGAGGTCCGCCCAGTTGTCCGAGGTGAGCCCCCGCAAAGGGAACAGGTCGTAGAACGAGCCGCCCGCGAACAGGATGATGAGCAGCACCGCGAACAGGAAGCTCGGCAGGGCGTAGCCCACGGTGATGACCCCCGAGGTCCACAGGTCGAACCGCGAGCCGTCGCGCACCGCTTTCGAGATCCCGAGCGGGATCGAGATCGCGTAGGACAGCAGCGTCATCCACAGCCCCAGCGAGATCGACACGGGCAGCTTCTCGGCGATCAGGCCCATGACGGACGTGTGGCCGAAATAGCTGCGGCCGAAGTCGAAGACCGCGTAGGAGCGAAGCATCAGCCAGAAGCGCTCGTACCAGGGCTTGTCGAAGCCGAACTGGTGGTTGAGTTCCTCGATGAACTTCGGATCGAGCCCCTGCGCGCCGCGGTAGCTCGAGCCGCCACCCGCGCCTGGCGAGGTCGCGGCCGCGCCGATCTCCGAACCACCGCCGAGGCGGCCGCCCGAGCTGCTGTCGGCCCCCTGCAATTGCGCGATGATGCGCTCCACCGGGCCGCCGGGCGCGAACTGCACCACGACGAAGGAGATGAACAGGATCCCGAACAGGGTCGGGATCATGAGCAGGATCCGGCGCGCGATATAGGCGGCCATCGGCTCAGCCGGGCAGGTTCAGGCGCTTGGCCCTGGACTCGTCCCACCACCAGGTGGACAGCACGCCGGGGTCGGTCTTGGGCGACGTTGCGGGCCGGTCGTACTGGTCCCAGTAGGCGAGCCAGAAGTCGCGAAGGTGCCAGTTCGGCACCCAGTAATAGCCCGCCCGCAGCACCCGGTCGAGCACCCTGCAGACCGTGGTCAGCCTGTCCCGGCTGTCGGCCACGAGCGCCTGGCCGATCAGATCGTCCACCACGGGGTCCGCCAGCCCCGTCAGATTGCCGGAGCCCGGCGTCCGCGCGGCCTCGGAGCCGAACTGGTCGCGGAGCTCCTCGCCGGGCGTGGGGCTGGCGCCATGATTGCGGCCGACGACGTCGTAGTCGAAGGTATTCACCCTGTTCTGGTACTGCGCGGTATCGATGACGCGGTAGGTCGCGTCGACGCCGAGCAGCCGCAGGTTCTTGATAAAGGGGCCGAGACGCGGGCCCATGAAACCCTCGAAGTCCAGGAACTCGACCGCGAGCGGCGAGCCGTCGGGCAGCAGCAGCCGCGAGCCATCGCGCTTGCAGCCGGCCTCGGCGAGCAGCTTGAACGCGCGCCCCAGCAGCGCCCGGTCCTGGCCGGACCCGTCGCTCACGGGCGGCATGGCGGCGTCGTCGAAGACGGCGTCCGGCACCTTGCCGCGGAACGGCTCCAGCAGCGCCAGTTCGTCTGGCCCCGGCTTGCCGGTGGCCGCCATGGGTGTGTTCTGGAAATAGGACCACGTCCGGTCGAAAAGGTTGAACGTGATGTTCTGGTTGGTCCACTCGAAATCGAAGGCGAGGCCGATCGCCTGCCGGACCCGCGGATCGGAGAACTGCTTGCGGCGCGTGTTGAAATACCAGCCCTGGATCGTGGACGGGCCCTGCCGGGGAACCGTGTCCCGCTTGATCCGGCCATCGAGCACGGCGGGAAAGGTGTAGCCGGTCGCCCAGGTGCTGTAGGTCGCGTCCTCGCGAAAGGTGAACGCGCCCGATTTGAAGGCTTCGAAAGCCACCTGCCGGTCGCGGAAATACTCGTAGCGGATCGTATCGAAGTTGTTCTGGCCGAGGTTCACGGGCAGGTCGCGGCCCCAGTAGTCGGGCACGCGCGCGAAGACGATGTGTCGCCCCTGGTCGAGCGATGCCACCCGGTAGGGGCCGGAGCCGAGCGGAGCGTCGAGCGTCGGTTCCTCGAAGGAATGGGCCGTGTAATAGGCCTTGGAGAAGATGGGCAGGCCCGCCACGATCAGGTGCAGCTCGCGGCTGCGGGCCGGGTTCAGGTGGATCGCCACGACGCCGTCGCTCTCCGCTTCCGCGCCGTCGAGATGGCGCAGCAGGGCGCGGTAGAGCGGGTGGCCCTTGGTCTTGAGCAGGTCCAGCGAGAAGGCCACGTCCGCCGCGGTCAGCTTGGAGCCGTCGTGGAAGCGCGCCTCGGGCCGCAGCAGGAAGCGGTAGGTCAGCTTGTCGGCCGACCAGCGCACCGCCCGCGCCGCCAGCCCGTAGGCCGCGTCCGGCTCGTCCAGCGAGCCCGTCATCAGCGTGTCGAACGTGCCGCCCATGCCGGCCGCGCCGTTGCCGCGCAGGATGAAGACGTTCAACGTGTCGAAGGTGTCGAAGTTCTGGTTGCCGCCCGTGGCGCTGACCTGCAGCGAGATCGCGCCGCCCTTCGAAGCCTGCGGGTCGACGTAGGGCATGGCCTTGAAGTCGGCGGCGAGCGCCAGGTCGCCGAACACCGACAGGCCGTGCGACTCGGTCTCGCCTTCCTCCACCGCGAGCGCGGTGCCGAACGGTCCGCGACCCGACGCCCCCGTCAGGACAGCCAGCCCTCCCAGGGCTAGCGCGCTACGGCGCGTGATGATCGGCATCGGCGCTTTCCCGCTTCACGTCCGGGTGCGGTCCGCGCCCGGGATCTGGCCGAGGGCCTTGACGCCCTCAGGGTTTCGGCGCGGCCGGCGTCGCGGGCGCCGGGCCGCCGCCGCCCTGCACGGAGGCTGGCGCCGGCACGGGCTGCGCGTCGGGCCTGGGCAGCGGCTGCGGGTTGTCGGACAGGGTGTCGAGGTAGGCCAGGATGTCGGCCCGCTTCTCGGGATTCTCCTCGCCCGCAAAGCCCATCTTGGTGCCCGGCAGGTAGGCCTTGGGATTGGTGATGAACTTGTTGATGTCGTCGAGCGACCAGTCGCCGCCCTTGCCCTTGAGGGCGGACGAGTAGTCGAAGTTCGCGATGGTGGCGACCTGGCGGCCCACCACGCCGTAGAGCGGGGGGCCGACCTTGGCGCCCGCGCCCTTCTCGAAATTATGGCAGGCCTGGCACACCTTGGTGTCGGCCTGGCCCTTGTGGATGTCGGCCTTGGCGAGCAGCACGGGCAGGGGCTGGGCGACCTGCGCGGTGGCTTCCGGCTCCGCGGTGCCCTCGGCCGGCGCGTTGGGCAGCTCGTAGCCCGGCTTGTTCAGGGTCGGGGCCGAGAACACGTAGCCCGAGAACAGGCCCAGACCCATGGTCACCAGCAGGGTTCCCAAAGCCGCTCCGGCGACCTTGTTGAACTCGAACGAATCCATGCTCGGAAGGCTCCTCGCGACGGCGCGCGCCAGCGCCAGCCTGACCATCGATCTGGTGATTACGAGTTTTGCCGCGAGCTTGGCAACCCGTATAGTGGTGGCTCGTCCCGCCTTTTTGCCACACGGCCCGCTGCCCCGGAGCCGAGGTCCCCGCCTGTGCCGAACCCCATCGTCGTCATCCCCGCCCGCCTGGGGGCGACCCGCCTGCCCGGCAAGCCGCTTCTCCTCATCGCGGGCGAACCCATGGTGGTGCACGTGTGGCGGCGCGCCCGCGAGGCCGACCTCGGCCCGGTGCTGGTCGCGACCGACCACGATGGGGTGGCCGAGGCGGTGCGCGCGGCGGGCGGCACCGCCATCATGACGCGGGCCGACCACCCCGCCGGGTCCGACCGCATCCACGAGGCGATGGAGCGGGCCGACCCCGACGGGCGCCACGACATCGTGGTCAACGTGCAGGGCGACCTGCCGACCCTCGATCCCGGCGCGATCCGCGCCTCGCTCGGGCCGCTCGCCGAGGCCGCGGTCGACGTCGCGACGCTGGCGGCCGCCATCGTCCGCGACGAGGAGCGGAACGACCCGAATGTCGTCAAGGTGGTGGGCAGCCCGCCCGGCGCACCCATCATGCGCGCGCTCTACTTCACCCGTGCCACGGCACCCACAGGGCCGGGGCCGCTGTTCCACCACATCGGGCTCTACGCCTACCGCCGTGCCGCGCTGCGCCGCTTCGTGGCCCTGCCGCCCTCCGCCCTTGAACGCCGCGAGAAACTGGAGCAGTTGCGCGCCCTGGAAGCCGGGATGCGGATCGACATCGCGCTGGTCGACACGGTGCCGCTCGGCGTCGATGTGCCGGCCGACCTCGACCGCGCCCGCGCGCTGCTTGGAGGTTGACCGAACCCGTGCCGTCGCAAAGCCCGTCCCCGACCGTCATCGCCTACCAGGGGGAGCCGGGCGCCAACTCGCACATCGCCTGTTCCGACACCTACCCCGACTGGACGCCGCTGCCCTGCGCGACCTTCGAGGACGCCTTCGCGGCCGTGACCGACGGCACGGCGGGGCTCGCCATGATCCCCATCGAGAACTCCATCGCGGGGCGGGTCGCCGACATCCACGCGCTGATGCCGGGCGCCGGGCTGCACATCGTCGGCGAGTATTTTCTGCCGATCCACTTCCAGCTCATGGCGGTCGAGGGCGCCACGCTCACCGGCATCCGCACCGTGCACAGCCACATCCACGCGCTCGGCCAGTGCCGCCGGATCATCCGCAAGCTTGGCGCCGCGCCGGTCGTGGCGGGCGACACGGCGGGGTCGGCCCGCCAGGTGGCCGAGTGGCGCGACCCGACGCGCGGCTCGCTCGCGCCCCGGCTCGCGGCCGGCATCTACGGACTAAAAATTCTCGCCGAGGACGTGGAGGACGAGGCGCACAACACGACGCGCTTCGTGATCCTGTCGAAGGGCCCCCGCGTGCCGCCGGCCGGCGACGGCCCGGTAGTGACGACCTTCGTGTTCCGCGTCCGCAACGTGCCCGCCGCGCTCTACAAGGCGCTGGGCGGGTTCGCGACCAACGCGGTCAACATGACCCGGCTCGAAAGCTACATGGTGGAGGGCGAGTTCTCCGCCACCCAGTTCCTCGCCGACGTGGACGGCCACCCGGACGACCCCGGCTTGGCCCGCGCACTGGAGGAACTGCGCTTCTTCTCCCGCGAGGTCCGTATCCTGGGCGTCTACCCCGCGCATCCGTTCCGGGTCGAGACGCAGGCGGGCTCTGGCAGCGCGCTCTGACGCCGTTTCCCCGTCAGCCCTCGCGGTACACCCACGCCCGCAAAATATGGTGCGCGATGGCCATCGGCCGCGGGCAGACGATCCCGTCCGGGTGCGTGCCCTCCAGCGTCGCGCGGGCCTCGTCGCGGGTGAACCAGCGCGCGTCCTCCAGTTCGTCCGTGTCCACCGCCAGCGTCGTGGTGGCGGCTTCCGCGAGACAGCCCAGCATCACCGAGGCCGGGAAGGGCCAGGGCTGCGAGCCGAGGTAGGTCACATAGCCGGTCTCGATGCCG
This sequence comes from uncultured Lichenihabitans sp., assembly GCA_964243405.1. Lineage (GTDB taxonomy): Bacteria > Pseudomonadota > Alphaproteobacteria > Rhizobiales > Beijerinckiaceae > Lichenihabitans. The sequence continues at coordinate 49,164 of CAXTFJ010000017.1, forward strand.
GCCTCCTCCTGCAGTTCGCGCCGCACCCCGTCCTCGATGCTCTCGCCCGGCTCCAGGAAGCCCGCGAGGCAGGAGACCATGCCGGGCGGGAAGCGCGCCTGACGGCCGAGCAGGCAGCGGTCGCCATCCACGGCCAGCATGATGACCACCGGGTCGGTGCGCGGGAAATGGTGGGTGCCGCAGGCGGGGCACTCGCGCCGCCAGCCGCCGGCCGCCGCGGCGCTCGGCTGCCCGCAGGCGGAGCAGAAGCGGTGCGTGCGGTGCCAGTGGAACAGCGCCTTGGCGGCCGCGAGCGCGCCGATGTCGGCGTTGGGCGCGAGCCCGCCCGTCGCCATCGCGCGCAACTCGCCGAGCGCGGGGTCGCCGCGGGAGGCCAGCGCCTCGCCCGCCGCAGCCGGCAAGCCCAGGGCGAAGTGGCTGACCCCGTCGCGCCGCCCCAGGAAGGCCTCCACCTCGGGCGTGCCCAGCGCCTCCGCCGCGGGCAGGGGATGCCACACGCCGCCGTCCGCCCCCCGCACCACGGCGTCGCCGGCCAGCACCAGCGCGCGGGCCCCGGCCTCGCCCCGACGCGCTGCCACGAAGGCGGGGTCGTCGCGCCGGGCGGACATCCGGTCGAGCGCGAAGTCCACGAAGCCGAGGTCGGCGCCGAACGCGTCCGGGGAGGGCAGTCTGGGAAGGCTCACGGGCGGTCCGTCGCTGAAGGGTTGAGGGCAAGCGTGCAGTCTAGGTAGCCGGGCGGGGCCCCCGGTCAATCTTGCGAATCCGCCCCCGATGGGCCATAGAGGCCGTGGGAGGTTGGCGGGGGACGTTTCACTCGCCAACCGGGTCAGGTCCGGAAGGAAGCAGCCCTAACGAGACCGAGCGGGTCTTCGTCCAGCCTCCTACCCCCGCCAGGGTGGCGCCCGCCCGAGACGCGTCCGGCCGGCCTCCCGTCCCCGAGATCACCATGAGCGACGCGCCGTCCGGTTCAGGTCTGTTCGAGGCGGTGACGTCCAAGCCCGAAGCCTACCGGGTGCTGGCCCGCAAATACCGGCCGTCGAGCTTCGACGACCTGATCGGCCAGTCCGCCATGGTGCAGACGCTGTCGAACGCCTTCGCGCTCGACCGCATCCACCAGGCCTACCTGCTCACCGGCGTGCGCGGGGTCGGCAAGACCACCACGGCCCGCATCCTGGCGCGCGCGCTGAACTACCATCGCGCCCCAGCCGACGGGCAGCCCGCCCACGACCGGCCCACGATCCTGATGCCGACCTTAGGCACCCACTGCCAGGCCATCATCGAGTCGCGCCACGTCGACGTGATCGAGATGGACGCCGCGTCCCACACCGGCATCGACGACATCCGCGACCTGATCGAGGGGGCGCGCTACCGGCCCGTGATGGCGCGCACCAAGGTCTACATCATCGACGAAGTCCACATGCTGTCGAAGGCGGCCTTCAACGGCCTGCTGAAGACGCTCGAGGAGCC
>CAXTFJ010000018.1:0-40403 GCA_964243405.1 uncultured Lichenihabitans sp.
AATGGTTAGCCTGAAGCCGGAGCCCTGCCGCGCCCCGCAGGCCATTTGCTTTCCGGACGGGTTCGTGAGAATGATCGTTCATTCTCATCGAGACCCACCGTGTGACCGTCCTGACCCACCCCGACATCCGAGCCCTGGCACCTCTCGAGGAGCGGCGCCTGCGCATTCTGTCGGCTGCCGAGCATTGTTTCGTGCGGACCGGCTTCCATAAAACGACCATGCAGGACGTGGCCGCCGAAGCGGGCATGAGCGCGGGCAACGTGTACCGCTACTTTCCGTCCAAGGATGCCATCGTCGAGGGGCTCGTGGCGCGGGACCGCGCCGAGGTCACGGCGGGGTTCGAACGTTTGCGAGCCGACAACGTGATGGGCTCGCTCGCGGCGTTGATGCGCGACCAGATCGTCGATCGGGGGCGGAAGACGGCGATCCTGCACCTCGAGATCTGCGCCGAAGCCACCCGCAACCCGGCGGTCGCGGCCGTCACGGAGGCCTTCGAGGCCGAGGTCGCCCGCCACCTGGTTGTTTTCTTCGGCGCCGCAATGGGCGCTCGCCCGGTCGTGGGCCGGCCCACCGATCCGAGCCCCGGCGACCTGGCCGAACTGGTCATGGCCTTCCTGGGCGGCGTCATGCTGAAGCTGGCGGCGGGATCCGGCCCCGCCATGGCGGAGCGGCGCCTCCAGGACCTGCTCGCCATCGTAGGCGCCGCCCTGGACGGGACCTTGTCTCTGCCGACCCATCCCGCACCGGCCCCGACCGAAGAGGTGCTGCCGTGACCGTCGCTTTGCGCCCGTCCGTTCTCGCCGCAGCTCTCATGTTTGGACCTTTGGTATGCTCGCCCTCGAGGGCTGCCGAACCCGACGTCGCCCTTCCCGTCGTCAGCACCGTGACGCCCGCGCCGCGCGAACTGGTCGAACGGACGCTGGTGTCCGGCACGCTGGTGCCCCGCGACGAGGTCCTGGTCGCCCCCGAGGTCGACGGGCTGCGCGTCACCGAGGTTCTGGCCGAGGAGGGCGACCGCGTCGCCAAGGGGCAGGTGCTGGCCCGGCTGTCGCGCGAGATGCTCGACACGCAGGTGAGCCAGAACGTGGCCACGGTGGATCGCGCGCAGGCCGCCGTTCTCCAGGCCGGCAGCACCATCGACCAGGCCCAGGCGTCCGCCGTGGAGGCCAAGGCGGATCTCGACCGCGCGCAGAACCTGATCCGGTCGGGCAATGCGACGCAGGCCACGCTGGAACAGCGCGTGTCCGCGTCCAAGAACGCGGACGGTCGCCTGGCCGCGGCCCGCAGCGGGCTGGAGATCTCCAAGGCCGACCTCGCGCAGGCCAAGGCCCAGCGCGACGAGCTCGACCTCCGCCTGGCCCGCACCGAGGTCAAGGCGCCCGTCGACGGTATCGTGAGCCGCCGCACCGCCCGGGTGGGCGCGACGGCCTCGAGCTCGGGCGAGCCCCTGTTCCGCCTCATCGCCCACGGAACGGTCGAACTCGAAGGCGAGGTGACGGAGTTCGGGCTCGGCCGCCTCCACGTCGCCGCACCGGCCCTGGTGGACGTGGGTGGTGCCGCCTCGGTTGCGGGACGGGTCCGCGCCATCTACCCGGAGGTCGACCGGGCCACCCGGCTCGGCAAGGTCCGCATCACGCTCGACCCGGACCCGGCGCTGCACATTGGCGCCTTCGCGCGCGGAACGGTCGAGCTCGCCCGGCATCGCGGCCTCGCGGTCCCTCTGTCCGCCCTCCAGTACGGCGAGGGCGGCGACACCACCCTTCTCGTCGTCGCGGACGGCCGGGTGGCCGAGCGCAAGGTCCACACCGGTCTGACCGCCGACGGTTTCGTCGAGGTCGTGGATGGGCTCGCGGACGGCGAGACCGTGGTGGCGCGCGCGGGCTCTTTCCTGCGGGACGGCGATGCCGTCCGGGTCGCGCCCGCGCCGTCTACTTCATCGGCCAAGCTCTAGGAGAGACGACCCGTGCGCCTCAACATCTCGGCCTGGGCCATCCGGGCGCCCATCCCGCCGCTGGTCCTGTTCACCGTCCTGCTCGCGCTCGGCCTGTTCGGCTTCGCCGATCTGCCCATCACCCAGTTCCCCAACATCGACCTGCCGATCGTGTCGGTGGCGATCACCGAGTCCGGCGCGGCGGCGTCCGAGCTGCAGACCCAGGTGACCAAGCGGATCGAGGACGCCGTCGCGGGCGTGTCGGGCGTCAAGCACATCACCTCCGCGATCTCGGAGGGCCGGTCGGACACCACGATCGAGTTCCGGCTGGAAACCAGCAGCGACCGCGCGCTCAACGATGTCAAGGACGCGGTCGCCAAGATCCGGACCGACCTGCCGCGCACGATCGACGAGCCCATCGTGAGCCGCATCAACGTCGCCGGCCTGCCGATCCTGGTCTACGGCGTGTCGGCGCCCGCCATGACCCCCGAGGACCTGTCGTGGTTCGCGGACGACGTCGCGGCCCGGCAGCTCGGGGGCGTGCGCGGGGTGGGCGGCGTGGAGCGCCTGGGTGGCGTCGACCGCGAGATCCGGGTGGAGCTCGACCCGGACCGGCTGGCCGCGCTGGGCGTGACCGCCGCCGACGTCAACGCGCAACTGCTGCTCACCAGCGCCGACATGGCGGGCGGCCGCGGCGAGTTGGGCGGGCTGGAGCAGTCCATCCGCACGCTCGCGGGCGCGCAAACCACCGACACCCTCGCGCAAACCTCCGTCGTGCTGCCGGGCGGCCGCACCGCGCGGCTCGGCGACCTCGCCAGGATCGTCGACACCTCCGCCGAGCCGCGCACCTTCGCGCGCCTGGACGGCAAACCGGTGATCGGGCTGGCGATCACCCGCGCCACGGGCGCGAGCGACGCGTCCGTGGCCGAGGCGGTCGGCAAGAAGGTCGCGGACCTCGCGCGCGAGCACGCCGGCGTGCGGTTCACCCTCATCGACTCGGCCGTCACCAACACGATCGGCAATTACGAATCCGCCATGCACGGGCTGCTCGAAGGTGCGGCGCTGGCCGTGCTGGTGGTGTTCGTGTTCCTGCGCGACTGGCGCGCCACGCTGATCGCCGCGGTGGCGCTGCCGCTGTCCGTGCTGCCCACGTTCTGGATCATGAACGCGATGGGGTTCTCGCTGAACCTCATCAGCCTGCTCGCCATCACGCTGGTGACGGGCATCCTGGTCGACGACGCGATCGTCGAGATCGAGAACATCGCCCGCCACATCCGCATGGGCAAGCGCCCGTTCCAGGCGGCCGTTGAGGCGGCGGACGAGATCGGCCTGGCGGTGATCGCGATCACCGCCACCATCGTGGCGATCTTCATGCCCGTGAGTTTCATGGGCGGCATCGCGGGGCAGTATTTCAAGCAGTTCGGTCTCACGATCGCGGCGGCGGTCGGCGTGTCGCTGCTGGTCGCCCGCCTGCTCACCCCCGTGCTCGCGGCCTATTTCATGCGCGGCCACGGGCATCGGGAGGAGCGCGAGGGATGGGTGACGCGCGCCTACCTGCGGGTCGTCACCCTGTCGGTCCGCTACAAATACCTGACCCTGGTGGTCGGCCTCGGCCTGTTCGCGGCTTCCATCGCCTCGACGGGCCTGCTTCCCTCGGGCTTCCTGCCCAAGGAGGACCACGCGCGGGCGCAGTTCGTGGTGGAACTGCCGCCGGGCGGCCGGCTCGACGACACGGCGTCGGTGACCGACGGGCTGGCGACGCGCATCCGCAGGCTGCCCGAAGTGGCCTCCGTCTTCGTGGACGGGGGTCGCGCGCTTCCCTCCAAGAAGGAGGTTCAGCTCGCAACGCTCACCGTCGAACTCGTGCCGAAGGCGGCCCGCGCCCGCACGCAGGAGGAGGTGTCGGCCGACATCGGCGCGATCCTGCGCGACCAGCCGGACCTGCGCTTCTGGGCGCTGGGCGACAACGGCCAGCGCGACGTTGCGCTGGTGGTTCGCGGGCCCGACCCGGCCATGGTGGCCGAACTCGCGGCCCGGTTGCAGCGCGACATGGCGAGGATCCCGCACCTCGTCAACGTGATCTCGACGGCCCCCCTCGACCGCACGGAAATCCGCGTCCGGCCACGGGTCGACGCCGCAGCCGACCTCGGTGTGTCGACGGCCGCCATCGCGGCTACCGTGCGGGTCGCCACCATCGGCGACATCGGCGCGAACCTCGCCAAGTTCACCGACGGCGAGCGGCAGATCCCCATCCGGGTCGAACTGCCCGAGGCGGTGCGGGGCGACCTCGACGTTCTGCGGGCGCTCCGGGTGCCGGTGACCGGCGGGTCGGCGGTGCCGCTCAGCGCGGTCGCGGACGTCTCGCTCGGCCGCGGCCCCACGGCCATCGAGCGCTACGATCGCACCGTGCGCGTCGCGGTTGAGGCCGACACGCACGGCTCGGACGCGCTGGGCGACCTGCTCGCGCAGGCCATGGCGACCCCGACCGCCCGGTCGCTGCCGCCCGGCTACAGCCTCGCCCAGGTGGGCGACGCGGAGATCATGGGCGAGGTGTTCTCCGGCTTCGCGCTCGCCATGGGCACGGGACTGATGATGGTGCTGGCCGTGCTCGTGCTGCTTTTCGGCAGCGTGCTGCAACCGCTCACGATCCTGTTCTCGCTGCCGCTTTCCATCGGCGGCGCGATCCTGGGCCTGCTCATCTTCCACAAGCCCATCTCGATGCCGGTGGTGATCGGCATCCTGATGCTGATGGGCGTGGTGACCAAGAACGCCATCATGCTGGTGGACCTCGCGCTGGAGGAGATGGCGAACGGCGTCGACCGTGCGCTCGCCATCATCGACGCGGGCCGCAAGCGGGCGCGGCCGATCGTCATGACCACGATCGCCATGGCGGCCGGCATGGTGCCCTCCGCCATGGGCCTGGGCATCGGCGGCGAGTTCCGCTCGCCGATGGCGATCGCGGTGATCGGCGGGCTGCTCGTGTCCACGCTGCTGTCGCTGGTCTTCGTCCCCGCCATCTTCGTGCTGATGGACGACGCGCAGGGGGTGCTCGGACGCCTGTTCGGACGCCTCGTCGAGCGCGGCGACGAGAGTTTGCTCGAACCCTCGCACCATCACGCTCCGCGTCCGGCACCGATCGCGATCGCCGCCGAGTAGCGTGGCGGTCGCGGCCGTTCTCAGCCGAGCCGGGCGAGGACCGTCAGGACGGTCTGCCAATTTGCGGCGGCAGCCTTCGGATCGCGCACCACAATGGGCGTCGAGGCTCAGGAAGGCTTGAATGGTCCAACACGACCGGTGGCGAAAACGCCATCACGGACCGACCCGGCCCAACCCCGGCACCTTCAGGCCGGGATGCCGGAAATCGACCCCCGCCACGGCGCCCAGGATGTTGAGTTCCAGTCCCTCGACCCAGCCCAGGGTGACGCCGAAATAGCCGCCAAGGTTGAGCCGGACGCCGGTGCCGGACGGGGTGAGGCCGATCCAACGCCCATCGTAGGGAAAGTCCTTGCCGATGGCGGTCGCGGGCAGGCTCGCGCGGATCTCGGGGACGGCCGCCATCACCGTCGCCACGAAGGTGTTGGAGTTCGGGCCCGGCCACAGGTGGTAATCCCCGAGCCGTGCGTAGCGGTAGCCGCTGATCGCGGCGCGGATGCGCGGGATCATGCGCTCCGCTTCCGCGCCGTCCGCCGCGAAGACGATCTCGGGAACGCTGCCGAACCAGCGCCCGTCCGCCACGAACCGGTCGACCCAGATCGGCTGGCCCCAGGCCGTGTAGTCGAACCGCTGGTAGGCCGGCGCACCCGCGTCCTTGATCACGATCCAGCTGTGGCTCGCGACGATCCCCTTCCAATTCACCGTGCGGGCGGAGAACACGCGGATGATCGCCTCCGGTGCATCCGCGGCCGGATGCAGCAGACCCGCGCTCGATCGGTCGGCCGAGCGCCAATCGACGCCGCGGCTGCGGATGGCATAGAGGCCCGCCGACAGGACCACGGGCGCGAGATAGACCAGGGCGAAGGCAAGACCGAGACTGCGAAACACGATGGGTCCGGGGCGTGGGATATCCCGTGACATAGGAAAGCCGACGCCGGTCCGAAAGACCGCGGACCCGAGCGGGATCAGAGCGTCTCAGGCGGCGGACGGCTTGGGCGCGGCCAGCCGGTCGATCTGCACCAGCAATTGCGCGAAGTCGATCGGCTTGGGGCAGTAGTCGTCGCACCCCGCCGCGATCGCCTTTTCCCGATCCCCGGCCATAGCATGGGCGGTGAGTGCGATGATGGGGATGTGTGACGTCTGAGGGTCGCGCTTGAGATGGCCCGCGACGGTCCAGCCGTCCATGGTGGGCAGGTTCATGTCGAGCAGGATAACGTCCGGACGCTCCGTTCCGGCGGCGTCGATGCCCTGCTGCCCGTCCGCGGCGAGCGCCACCTCGAACCCTCGGCGCTTGAGGCGGCGGGACAGGAAGTCCCAGATCTCCTCGTGATCCTCGACGAGCAGGATGCGCATCAGTTGAGCTCCGGGCGGACAAACGCGATCCGGGGGGCGGCCTGGCTGGACCCTGATCGCTGCGATCGTCCGACCGGGAACACGGCACGGGCAAAGCCGCACGGCGGTTGAGCAACCCCGGACATGGAACGATCTCCGTCTCTTCAGAAGTGACAATGCCGAATCGCGAGCAACGTTGCGCCGCGTCGAAGGCTTGTCGAACGAACCGTGCCGGTCACAGACCTTGCGGCGACGCTCAGCTCCCCGCGGGGAGCTTGGCGTCGGTCAGCGCGTGCAGGTCCCTGGCGAGCTCGGGCAGGCTGGTCGTGCCCTTGTCGAGGATCTGGTTGGCGCCGCGCAATCGCCTGCGGTCCTCGCGGGTCAGGTCGAGGGAGGACAGCACGATCACGGGCAGGTCCCGGCAGTCCGGGCGCTCGCGGAGCGCCTGCAGGAAGGCGAAGCCGTCCATGATCGGCATGGTGAGGTCGAGCAGGATCACGCGGGGCAGTGCCTGGCCGATGCGGTCGAGCGCCTCGCGCCCGTTGCTCGCCTGGGCCACCGTCCAGCCGTCCCGCTCCAGGGCTCGCCGGAGCCGCTCGCGCGTGTCGGGCGAATCGTCGATCACCAGCACGTCGCCGACCGCGTCGCGGAACCGGTCCATCACCTGCTTGAAGCGGTCCCACTTCACCGGCTTGGCGACGTAGTCCGCGGCGCCCAGCGAGGTCGCGAGACTTCGCTCGCTCGCGAACGTCACCATCACGACCGGGATCCTGTCGAGTTCTGGGTCGGCCTTGAGCGCGCTCAGCACCGACCACCCGTCCATGCCGGGCATCATGACGTCGAGCAGGATGGCCTTGGGCTTCAGGGTGCGCGCGAGCGCGATCCCGCTCGGCCCGTCGGGCGCCGTGCGCGCGCCAAAACCCTCGCGCGCCAGGAAGCGCGACATGAGGTCCCGCTGGGCCGGGTCGTCGTCGATGACCAGGACCCAATCCGTCTTGCCGGCCGCGCCCGGAGATCCCGCGAAGGCGCCGTCGCGCGCCGATCCGACCGCGGCCTCCTCGGCCTGCTCGGACAGCGTCGCGGGCAGCATCACGGTGAAGGTGCTGCCCAGGCCCGGCGCGCTCTCCACCGCGATGTCGCCTCCCAGCATGAGGCTGAAGGCCTTGGTGAGGGAAAGGCCCAGCCCGGTGCCGCCGAACTTCCGGGTGGTCGAGGCGTCGGCCTGGCTGAAGCGGAGGAACAGCCGGCCGAGCTGCTGTTCCGACATGCCGAGACCGGTGTCGCTCACCCGGAAAGCCAGCCACGCTTCCGGCCCCGCGCCGCCGATGCGGGTTGCGGTCAGGGTGATGGTGCCCCCTTCGGTGAACTTGGCCGCGTTGCTGAGCAGGTTGAGCAGGATCTGGCGGAGCTTCGTGACGTCGGTGTGCATCGAGCCCAAGGCGTCGCCGACATCGAGCGTCAGGCTGTTGCCCTTCTTGTCGACGAGGCTCCGCACCGTGCCCGCCACCTCCCGCACCACGTCGGCCGTGTCGAACGCCTCGGCGAAGACCTCCATCTTGCCGCTCTCGATCTTCGACAGGTCGAGCACGTCGTTGATCAGGCCGAGCAGGTGGCGCGCGTTGGTCTCGATCTTGCGCATGTCGCCCACGAGGGCCTCGGGGTCGCCACCCTCCGACAGGTCCTCGATCAGCATCTCGCTGTAGCCGATGATGGCCGAGAGCGGCGTGCGGAGCTCGTGGCTCATGTTGGCGATGAAGGTGCTCTTGGCGACGTTGGCTTCCTCGGCCAGGTCGCGCGCGGCGGCGAGGTCGCGCTCGGCCAGCATCTGCTCGGTGGTCTCCGCGCAGGGGCAGAACAACCCCGCGACGCTTCCCCCGTCGCCGAACACCGGCGTGTAGGAGAAGGCGAAATGCGCCTCGGCGTCGCGTCCGTCGCGGTTCACGAACAGGGTAATGTCGTCCATGTGGACGGGATCGCCCGCGAGCACCTGATCGACGAGGGGCCGGAGGTCGGCCCAGGCCTCCTGCCACACGGTCTCGAACGGCCGGCCGAGCGCCCCCGGATGCTTGGCACCCAGCAGCGCCACGTAGGCATCGTTGTAGATCATCGCGAGGTCGGGGCCCCAGGCCACGAACATCGGCTGTTTCGCACTCAGCGCGACGCCCACCAGTGTCCGCAGGGATTGCGACCAGGTCGAGGGATCGCCGAGCGACGTGTCCGTCCAGTCATGGGCCCGGATCAGCGTCGCCATGTCGCTTCCGCCGTTCAGGAACTTGAGTTCTGCCATGCGAAGGGTCCGGAGCGATGCGAGGTCGAGTTTCAAGCAGGCAAACACCAACTCGACCCTAAAGGTCGCGTGCCGCCCCGCAAATCCGGGGTCCACCGCCCCAGCGGACCAGCCTGCGTCCAAGGGCTGCCCTCCCGCCCCAGGCGGTCCATGTTAAAGCGCCCTTGAAGGCTTCGGCCCATGTTGAAGCGGCATCGACCGCTCGAACCCGGACTTGGAATGTCGCTCGTCACGTCCCTTGCAGAACGACCGGCCGTGCTCGAACGCGCGCGTCGGTTGAAGATGGCCACCTCCGCGCACGCCTACGTGCGTGGCAACACGATCCAGTTCTACGCGTGGCTCGCCGAGTCCCGCGCCGCGGCGAAACTACCCGAAGGGCCGCCGGTGTGGATCTGCGGCGACTGCCACGTCGGCAACCTCGGACCGCTCGCCGACGCGGACGGGCACGTCGACATCCAGATCCGCGACCTCGACCAGACCGTCATCGGCAATCCCGCGCACGACCTGATCCGCCTCGGACTGTCGCTCGCGAGCGCCGCGCGCGGCTCCGATCTCCCGGGCGTCACCACGGCCCGCATGATCGAGCAGATGGTCCGCGGCTACGAGCTCGCCCTGCGTGACCCCGCGCACGACGAGCACGTCCCCGAGCCGGGCGTCGTCCGCATGGTGAAGCACCGCGCCCTCGGGCGCCGCTGGCGTCATCTCGCGCGCGAGCGGCTTGAGGACGTCAGGCCCACGATCCCGCTCGGCAAGCGCTTCTGGGCCCTCGACGAGGAGGAACGTCAGGCGCTCGACGTGCTGCTCGACCTTGCCGACGTCCGCCGCCTGGTGCTGGCCTTGCATGGCAAGAAGCCGGACGCGCGGATCGAACTCCTGGACGCCGCCTACTGGATGAAGGGGTGCAGCTCGTTGGGAAAGCTGCGGTTCGCGGCGCTGCTCGGCACCCCGCGGAAGGGCGGCTCGGCCGACTTGGTTCTGGTCGACGTCAAGGAAGCCGTGCCCGCCGCCGCCCCGGCCGCTCCGGGCGCCGCCATGCCGGCGGGCCACGCCGAGCGCGTGGCGGCGGGCGCCCGCGCGCTTTCGCCCAATCTCGGCGACCGCATGGCGGCAGCCGAGCTGATGGACCGGCCGGTGATCGTGCGCGAGCTGATGCCGCAGGACCTGAAGCTGGAAATCGACCAGTTCACGCGCGAGGAGGCCGCGGTGGCGGCCCACTACCTTGCCTACGTCGTGGGCCGCGCCCACGGTCGCCAGATGGACCCGGCCACGCGCGAGACCTGGTGCCGCGAGCTGCAGCGCCACCATCCCGTCGACCTCGACGCGCCGTCGTGGCTCTGGGCGAGCGTCGTGGACCTCGCCGCCAGCCACGAGGCGGGCTACCTCGACCATTGCCGCCGCTACGCCAATTCGGAAACGGCCTGATCCGCGGGACGCGCCTTTCCCTGACGCGTGACGAAGTCCCGCTGATCCGCTGCGAACACACCCGTCCCATCCCGACGTCGGCGTGCCGCCCGCGAGCGGGCGGAAATTGCGCCGGTCTCGTGCGTTATGGCAAGAGGATCGCGGAGCCGGGGCAGGGTGGTCGAGACCGCCGCGCTCCAGCTCCTGCGGATCTCAGGGGAGAGCGGTGGCGATGGCGAACGACACGATGACGGCGCAGATCTCCGGCAAGGGCGGTTTCATCGCCGCGCTCGACCAGAGCGGCGGCTCGACGCCCGGAGCGCTGCGCCACTACGGCATCCCCGACAGTGCCTACAGTGGCGAGGCCGAGATGTTCCGGATGATGCACGAGATGCGCGTGCGCATCATGACCGCGCCGTCCTTCACGGGATCCAAGGTGATCGCAGCGATCCTGTTCGAAGGGACGATGGACGGGCAGGCGCAGGGCAAGCCCGTTCCGACCTTCCTGTGGGAGGAGCGGGGCGTCATCCCGTTCCTGAAGGTCGACAAGGGGCTCGAGGCCGAGGCGGACGGCGTGAGCCTGATGAAGCCCATTCCGGGCCTCGATGCGCTGCTCGACCGGGCCGTCAGCCTCGGGGTCTTCGGCACCAAGATGCGCTCGGTCATCAATCTGGCCTCGCGCGGCGGGGTCGCGGCGATCGTGGCGCAGCAGTTCGAGGTCGCGGCCCAGATCGCCCGCCACGGCCTGATGCCGATCATCGAGCCCGAAGTGTCGATCAAGAGCCCGGACAAGGCGGGGGCGGAAGCGATCCTCCTCGACGAACTGACGAAACAGCTCGATGCCCTGCCGGGTGACCGCAAGGTGATGCTCAAGCTGACGATCCCGGACGTCCCGGACCTCTACGCCCCGCTGATCCGCCACGCGCGCGTGGCCCGGGTCGTGGCCCTGTCGGGCGGCTACCCGCTGGCCGAAGCCTGCCAGCGCCTAGCCGCCAACCACGGCATGATCGCGAGCTTCTCGCGCGCGCTGACGGAAACGCTCAGGCACGACATGAGCGAAGCCGAGTTCGACGCGACCTTGGGCGCGGCGATCGAGGAGATCTACGGAGCCTCCACCGCCAAGGCCTGAGGACGGCAGGCCGAACCGCCGTCTAGGTCGACGGAACGGTCGGACTCCCGAGCGGCCCCGGGCTGCGGGCCGGCGCCACCCGCGGTGTCGGGAAAAGGTCGTCGCACCCGTGCCAGCGGAGACGGCGGCGGACGAGCGGGTTGTCCGCTACGAGGGTGAGGCGGCGCCCCAGGCGCCGCTGCAGGCCGTAGGCGAGCAGCAGCAGGCCTGCCGCGGTGCTGTCGAGGTTGCGCGCCGCCGACAGGTCGAGGTCGATGTGGCACCCACCCTTCACCGCGGCGGCGAGGAGCGAGCGGAGCTCGTCCTGCACGTTCGCATCCAGCCCTCCCGCTACTGTGATCGACGCGGACGCGCCCTGGATCGAGAGCCGGGCGGTTCCGGGGGAGCCGGTGCCCGTGCGGAGTTTCCGCCACTGCGTGTCGAGCACCTGCGGCAGGACCTGGGCGACGAGGATCGGCCCGAGGCGAAGGAAGTCGAACGCGTAGCGGCGCCAGAGCGACGGCTCCTGCGCGATGCGCCACGCCCATTCGAGGCCGGCTCGCTGGACCCGCTCGGGCGCGCGCCGGACCGTTCCGGCCGCGAAGTTGACGACCGCCCCGAGGTGGGTGACGACGCCCCGGTGGATCTTGCGGGCGTGGGCCGCGACCCACGGCTTGCCTTTCTGGCCGAGGCTGAGGATCACCAGGTCGGGGTCGAGGTCGTTGACCTGCCGGAGCGCGTCAGGGCAGCCGAGGTCCTCGACGGAGCCGAAGCCGGGATTGACGGCCCCCACCACGTCGAGCGGGCCCTGTTCGGCGTTGACGCGCTCGCGGGCCCGGTCCGCGGCACCCGGAGGGCCGCCGTAGAACACGACCCTGAGCGGGCCGCCGCGACCGGCCCGAAGCGCTTCGAACAGATTGGCTCCCGCGACCCGGCCGCCGATCGGCATCCCGAGCAGCCGGCCGATCCAGACGAGCGGCATGCCATCGATGATCGAAAGGGAACTGGTGAGGACGGCGTCGCGCCAAGCCGGGTCCTGACGGGCCCTCGCCAGATCGTTGGTGTTGGGCGTCGCGATGATTGCGTGGCGTCGATCGCGCGCTGCACTCGCCACGAAGGCCACCGCTTCGTCGAGGTCGACAAGATCTACGGGCAGCCCCAGTAAGCAACGAACGGGGCGTTGAAAGTGCCCATCGATCTCCTCGAAGCTCAAGGGAGCGCTTTCCGTGCCCCATTGTTTTGTAAGAGGACGAGAATTTTGCAGATTGAATTGCGGATTGTGTCCCATGGGCTGCCAGTAACGCTGCAGCAGCGGCGTCACAAGGAAAGGACAGTTTTGAAGTAAATATCCCAGCGCCTTAACGATGCGGAAGAGATTAAATTGAATTTACAACTTGCGGCTCTAAAAATGCTGGGCTGCGAGCCGAGGATCGACGGTGGAACGGGGCGGATGACAGTCGAGCAGGGATGGTCGGCCTCGATCGACCGCAAGATCAAGCGGGCCCTGGCGCGCCGTCTCGTGTCCCGACCCTTCGATCTTCCGCACGAGCCGACCATGACCATCACGTTCGACGACGTGCCCGATAGCGCCGTGCGGGCCGGCGCGCCGGTGCTCGAGACGCACGGGGTCCGGGGAACGTTCTACGTCGCGGGCGCGACCGTCCGGCACGTGGACCGCCATTGGACGTGCGCGGCTCCCGAGGACCTCCGCGCCCTGCGCGCGGCCGGTCACGAGATCGCCTGCCACACCGCCGACCACGTCAACGTCCAGTCACTGTCGAGGGGCGGGCTCGCGGACCAGTGGGAGCGTAACGCCGCCCTGATCGCCGACATGACCGGCGCACCGGTGTCGGAGCATTTCGCCTACCCGTTCGGCGATCTCGGGATCAGCCAGAAACGCGTGCTGGAGCGCCACTTCCTCACCTGCCGCTCCATCTACGAGCGGCTCAACACCGGGCGCGTCGATCTCGGCTGCCTCGGCGCCATCGGGCTCTTCGACAGCGCGTTCGACGAGCGCTCCCTCGCGACCCTTCTGGAAACGGCCGTGCGGAGCGGTGCCTGGCTCATCTTCTACACGCACGACGTGAGCGACGAGCCGAGCTTCATGGGCTCGTCGCCCAGCCTGCTGGCCACCACCCTGAGGCTCGCGGCCTCGATGGGTCTCAGATGTTCGACCATCGCGGCGGCGGCTTCCGCCTACGGACTCGCCCGACCCAATCCCGCACCGCCGGCCTGACCGCCTCGACCGCCCTGGCCCGCGCGCTCCGGTCCGTCCAGGCCAGGACGGTCCCCAGGAGGCAGGCCGTGAAGGCCACCGCCTCCGCCGGGTATTTCACGCCCGGCAGAACTCCGGTCGTGTCGAGGCCCGTCTTGAGGGCGATCAGACCGAGGCTGAGCGCGGCGACCGCGAGGGTCGGCCGCACCGGGGCCGGCATCGCGTAGGCACGCCGCCCGACCGTCAGGTAGAAAATCATCGCGACGAACTGGCCCGCGAGGAACCCGAAGGCCGCGCCATCCGTGCCCAGGCGAGGGATCAGGACCGCGCAGGAGATCGCGATGGCGGCCAGCAGCACGGCTCCCCCGTAGGCATCGATCCGGCTCCTGCCGCTGAAATAGATGACCTGCGCGAAGTAGTTGTTACGGAACAGTAGCAGCACGGAGGAGAGCGTGCTGACGGGCAGCAGCACACCGAGATCGATGTGGAATTTTTCAGGGAGCAGCAGGTCGAACAGCGGCGGCCCGGCGATGAGAAGAGCGGCGCTGCCGAACCCGCCGAGCAGCAGCAGCAGCCGATAGGCCAGCTCGAGCGTCCGGCGGGACTGGGCGATCTCGCCCGCCTCGTGCTGGCGCTTGGCGACGGAGATCACGGCGATGTTGCAGACCTCGGCCAGCAGCAGCATGTTGGCCCGCACGAGGTCGCTGATCGCCACGTAGCTGCCGACCGCGATCAGGCCGCCCACCTGGGCGAGCATCAGTCGGTCCAGGTTCTGCGCCAGGGACGCGAAACCGAAGGCCAGGATCAGCGGCGCGCCGAAAGAGGCGAAGTTCCGCGCGTCCCCGAAGCGGACGCGTCCATCCGTCCGGCGCAGGAGAACGACGGCTCCGGGCACCACCGCGGCCAGGTAGGCCGCCGTCACCGCGCAGGCCAGGGTGAAGGCGCGACCCGTCCACACCAGCGCGACGGACCCGAGGATCAGGACCAGCACCGTCCGGGTGAGCCAGCGGCGGGCCACCGCTTCGGGCTGCAGGCGGGTCCGGTAGACTTCCAGGATCGCGTCGAAGAGCGCGCTGGCCGCCATGAGGAGGATCGCGGCCCCCGTCATGTCGCGCGTCCAGCCCAGCAGGCCCGACAGGCCCACCATGGCGCAGGCGGCCAGCGCCACCGAGCCGGCCACGATCGCGGCATAGGTCCTCAGGACGTCGCCGGCCCGCGACGGGCGGTAGAGTTCGAAGTAGGCGTAGCGGCACCACTGCACCGCGAAGCTTGCGCACACGACCGCGATCGCCATGGCGGTGGCGTAGCGTCCGTAGACCTCGGGACCCGCCAGGCGCGTGAACAGGACCACGCCGGCAAGATTGCCGGCCGCGGCAACAACGCGCGACCCGAAGTAGATCAATCCATGTCGTGCAATCATGATGCAGGCTCTTTACCTTGTCGCACGCAAGAACGCGACGGGCCCACCGCACCATCTGTCTTTTAAGGTGAAGGCAAAGTAGTTAGGCGGAGCGCGTGCAGCGAGTTGGAGTTTTGCGGACCATGGCCGAAGCAGCCACGATGCAGATCAGGGGTGACCGGACGCTGTTCTCGCCGGTTTCGGCGAAGAACCCCTTCCGGCGGCGCCGCATGGCGATGGTCGCGGACCTGATGAAGGCCGTGGTCGCGGCCAAGGGCGCGTGCCGGGTGCTCGACCTCGGCGGCACGCCGGAATATTGGCTGCTGCACCGTGACCTGTGGGCGGACCTGCCGGTCGAGTTCGTGCTCCTGAACACCTACGAGCCGGACATCAAGGCACAGGGCTTCTCCTTCGTGCCGGGCGACGCGCGCGACCTGTCGCGCTTCGCCGACGGCTCGGTCGACCTCGTCCATTCCAACTCGGTGATCGAGCACGTGGGGACCTGGGCCGACATGAAGGCAATGGCGGGGGAGGTGCGCCGGGTCGGCCGCGCCTACTTCGTCCAGACCCCCTACGCCGGGTTCCCGATCGAGCCGCACTTCCGGCTGCCGCTGTTCCACTGGCTCCCGACCTCGGTCAAGATGTCGATCGTCATGGCGCGGCGGAACGGCTACATGGATCGGGCCGAGACGGTCGACGACGCGATGGCGTCCATCGAGAGCGCCCGGCTGCTCAACGGCCGGCAGATGGGCGCCCTGTTTCCCGACGCGGAGATCGCCTTCGAGCGGGTCCTCAGCCTGCCTAAATCCATGATGGCGATCCGCCGCTCCGCGCCGTAGCGCCGGGACGGGCCCACCTCCCTCAGAGGGGGGTGGGGACGGGTCGCCCCGCCATCCGGAGTCTGTCGCGGGTCGCGCGGTGGTCGGGCGCTCCGGCGAAGGCCGCCGCGATGGCGCGCCGCATCGGCTTCGGCCGCATCTCGGCCGAGAAGGGGAGGCCGCGGTTCGGGAGGCCGTCGGGGCGCCGCCGCGGCCCGTGGTCGTACCAGGAATCGCCGTCGGCATAGTCCCAGGTCAGCACGTTCAGGACGGCCGGCTCGTCGAGCACGACGTCGAGGTAGCGTTTGACGAAGGCTCCGACCGCGTCGTCGCGCAGCGCCGGGTCCGCCGGGAAGGCGCGGTCGTCGACGTCGAGTTCGGTGATCTCGATCGCCAGGCCGAGGTCGGCGATGCGCTTCAGGAAGGCCCGGAACCGGCCGTCGTCGAAGGGCAGTGTCGAGTTCAGGTGCGATTGCAGCCCGACCCTGCGGATCGGAACGTCGGCGCGCACCAGGTTCTCGAGGGAGCAAAGGAAGGCCGACCGCCTTGCCTCGACCCAGCCTGCGTCCGGCTCCATGTCGTCCTCGTTCCAAAGGCCCGCGGCGTTCGGATCGGTCTCGGCCAGCAGGTGGAACGCGAGCGGGATGTAGGCGGGCCCCAGCGCCTTGAACCACGGCGTGCGCCGGAACGCTGCCGCGCCCGGGTCTCCGGACTTTTGGGGCTCGATCGCCTCGTTGACCACGTCCCAGGAGTCGACCGCGCCGCGGTAGCGTCCGGCGACCGTTGCGATCCACGCCCGCATGAGCCGTTCCGCGTTGGCGAACCGGATCGTGGGGACGAACCAGTCCGGCATGCCGCGATACCAGACCAGGGTCGTGCCGCGCAGCCGCATGGCATGGTCGCGCGCGAACCGCGCCGTCGCGTCGGCGCCCGCGAAGTCGAGGCGGTCGGGAGATGCCTCCACCACCTCCATCTTCATGTCGTTGGTGGCGACCACGATCGAGCAGTCGCGGGTGACGGCCCGGGTAAAGGCGGGGTCGGTCTCGATCCGCCGGATACCGATCCCGGCGCCGAACGCCACGCCTTTCGCGGCCGAAAGGGCGCGCAGCGGACTGGATGACGAAGTCGCCTCAGGTTCGTGTGTCACCGGGGATGGCTCGCCACCCCAGGCCCACGCGCCCGCCATAAAACCGGCTCCGAGGACCGAGGCCGCACCGGTCGCGGCGGCGCGGCGGCTGACGGGCCGCCCGCCCACGGTCACCGGCTGTCGCCGAATTGGGGTGGGGCCCGTCGGCCGAGAGGCTGGTCGGCGAGACCGTAGCTGGGCCGGAGCGCCGGTCGCGGCGACCTGACCGCCCGCGCCGGGAACAGGATCGCGAGCGCCAACCCGAGGCAGGCCCCGAGGAGGAGGCCCCCGGGGAGGAGGACGGCCGGCGACGGGGGGAAGCTGCGCTTGAGCGGCTCATCCGCGGCGCTGATGACCCGGGCGTCGGTCGGGTCGATGCGCGCCTGTTCCGCGGTTTCCTTCGCGCGCTTGAGATAGGCCTCGTAGATCGATCGCTTGGCGTCGAGGTCGGCCTGGAGCTGCCGCAGCGTCACGTCGGCGACAGCGTTCACGCTTCCCTCGTTGCGGAGGCGGTCGAGGCTCGAGGCGAACCCCTTCTCGGCCGAGGTGGCGCGGTCGTAGTCCTTCCGGGCGGACGCGACCAGCCGGGACACCTGCGTCGACACCGCGCGCTCGGTCTGGGCAATGTTGGCCGATACGTCGATCATTTCGGGATAGCGGGGCCCGAACTGCGCCGCGAGCTGCGCCTGACGGCGCAGCAGGTCCTGCAGGGTCTGGCGCAGGTTGCGCAGTTCGACCGACTGGACGACGTCGGGCAGGCTTTCCTGCCCGCTGCCCGCGACGGCCTCCTGCATCTGCTCGTAGCGCGCGCGGGCCTGCTCGGTGCTCTCGTGCGCCCGGCTCAGCGCCGCTACCGCGTCGTTGATCTGCTGGTCGGTGATCGACCCGCTCGTGCCGCCGATCAGCCGGTGCTTGGTGCGGAACGCCACGACCGCGTCGTCGGCGGAGCGGACGGCGTCGCGCAGCGTGCCGAGGCTCGCGGTGAAATCGGCCGAGGCGCGTTCCGCGAGGGTGGTCCGCGCATCGGATTTCTCCGCGAGGTAGGCGTTGACGACGCCGTTGGCGAGGTTGGCCGCCAGCGCCGGGTCGCCGCTCTTGGCACTGACGTCGATCACGAAGGTGCGTTCCGTGCGTCGGACGCTGACCAGCGCCTTGAGGCGGTCGAGCGCCGAGCGTCCGGCGTCGCCGCCGCTGGCGGGCGCGCCGAGCCAGACCATGCCGTCCTCGAGCAGGCCACCGTCCCGCCAGAAGGCCTCGTGCACGAAGCGGGAATCCCCGTCGAGCCCGAGCATCTTCACCGCGCGGGCCAGCACGCTGTCCGAGCCCAGGATCTTCGCCTGCGTTTCGGAGTAGGTCGCACCGCTGTCGGCGGATTCGGCCTGGCGGGTGAGGGCGTTGTCCACCAGGTTCAGGTCGTTCGGGTTGACCAGGATCTCGGCCGTGGCCGTGTAGCTCGGCGGCACCAGGGCCGAGAACGCGACCGCGGCGGTGAGCCCGATCGCGCCGAAAAGAGCCATCCGCCCCGCGTTGCGCCGAGCGACGCCGATCACCTTCAGCACCGTATCGGACGCGGGCGGGGTGTCCGCATCGATGTCGGCCGGCAGGGGATGCTTGGGTTGATCGAAGTGGAACATCGGTGGCCTGACACGAAACGCGAGCGATCCGGCTCTTCGCACTGTCCCCGAAGCCTAGACACCAACCGTCAAACGGTCATGCCAGAGCGTCCGGTCTCCGCGGTATTTGTCCGCACAGGGTAAATGGCGTCCCGCGCGGTCAGGCAGCGTGCTCCAGCGGCTCGGGCGACGCGTACACCTCGCGGCCGCGGCTCAGGAAGGCCCTGAACAACTCGCCGTCCTCGCGTGCCAGCGCGTTCCACCGCGCGACGTTGCCCAGGGCCCTGTCCCTCAGCAGGCTCCTCTGCGCGGGCCGGTCGAACGCCTCGATGATCGAGGCCGCCGCGGCCGCCGGGTCGTCCCGCGGGATCAGCAGGCCCGACTCGCCGAGCACTTCGCGGAAGACCGCACCCACCGGCGCGATGACCGGAACGGACCCGTGCTGCACCTCGAGCAGCGGCAGGCCCACGCCCTCGGCGTGCGAGGTCGAGATCAGCGCATCGGCCGACTCGATCAGCGCCCGGGTGGCGTTTCCGTCGAGGTAGCCGTGCAGGGTCAGGAACGACGGCGGCCGGTCCACGAAGGCGTGCCGCCCCCAGCCCAGGCGTCCCACGATGTGGAGCTCCGTCGGCCAGCCGAGCGCGTTCAACGCCGCCGCGACGGCGACCGCACCCTCGTAGTTCTTGCGCGGTTCGACCGTGCCGATCGCGACGAGGCGGAAGGGCCGCGCGGTCCCGGGGGCGCGGCTCGCCGGACGCGCGGTCAGGCCGAAGACGTTTCGCACCGTCGCCCGGTAGGGGACGATCAGCGCGTCGGGCCGGCACAGCTGCCGCAGGTCGGCGCCGGTGGTGAGCGAGGAAACGAAGAACTGGTCCAGGGTGCGGATCGCCCAGCGCAGGGTGGGCGCGGTGTAGAACCGCGCTTTCCAGCTCAGGTCGGCCGGACGCGTCAGCGGGAACACGTCGTGGATGTAGGCGATGCAGCGACGTCCGAGCAGGCACGACAGGGGCGAGGGCGGGAAGCCCGGGAACAGGGCCAGGCTGCCCGGGTCCGCGAGCCCCTTCGCCAGAAAGGAGACCTGCTGCCGCAGGACCATGGAGGCGAGGCCTCGCGACCGCACGGCCTGCGCGGCATGAGGTCGGAAACCGGCCGGGTCGAAGAGGTCGATGGCCACGCGTTCGACGCCCGTGATCGTGCGGCCGAGATGGGTGTGGTCGATGTAAAGGGTCATGCGCGCCCCATCCGCTTCACCGTTCCGACGCAGCGCCGGGCCGCGCCGCCGAGCCGTTGCGTCGCATCGACCGACCAGCGGAGCCAGGTGGGGGTTTCCTGCCCGAAGACGCGCCGCTTGCCGTTGCGGGCGAGGCGCGTCAGCCGGCCGGGTCGGGGCGGCACGGCACCCGCGACTCCCGGCTGCGGGCGCTCCGCCCCGCGCAGCACGCCGAGGATGTCGGGCGAGAACGCGATCCGATCCGTCGTCTGCAGTCCCGACCGTCCGTGCGCCACGAGGGCGTGGTGCAGGCTGAGGGCGCCCGCCGCGAAGCTGTTGCGCGACGCCAGCGCGAGGCTTCCCCAGGCGCCCAGCGCCCGGCGACGGGCGGAGTCCACCACCAGCGCCTCGATCGCCGCCTCGAACCCTCCCGGCTCCGTGTCGTCGACCAGCATGCCCGACACACCGTCGATCACGGCGGTGGTCAGCCCGGTCCGGCGAAAGGCGACGGTCGGCACGCCGCACAGGCCCGCCTCGATCGCCGTCTGCCCGAGCGTCTCCGACCGGCTCGCCGTCACGTGGAGGTCGCAGGCCCCGATCCAGCGCGCCATCTCGTCCTCGCTGCCGATCGGCCCGGTGGCGATCAGGTTGGGCAGGCCCAGGCGGTCCGGTCGGTCGAGACGCCCGATGGCCACGAACCCGACGCCGGGCCGCGCGAGGCCGCGCAGGACCGTGAGGACGTCGGACAGGCCCTTGCGGGGCGCGTCGGCCACGACCGCGGCGAGCAGGATCAGCACGTCGGTCTGAGGCAGGCCGAGCGAGCGGCGCAGGCCCGCACGGTCCCGGGGCCTGAAGACCTGCGTCGGGAACGGAAGGTCGATCTGAGCGACGCGGTCCGCCAAGCCAGCGCCGAGCAGCCGGCGCCCCTCCGCGGTCATCCAGTCGGAATTGCTCAGCAGCAGGGGAGCCGGGTCGCCGCCGAGGAACGCCCGCTTCTCCGCCAAGGCGGACGCGATCCTGCCGGGCCGGAGTTCGGGGTAGGCGTCGGGGGTGGGGCAGGAGCGGTCGCACCCGGTCTCGAGAACCGGACAGTCGATCGGGATGTCGCAGCGGCCGGTGAGGAGGAACAGGTCATGCGTCACCGCCGCGACGGGGGCCCGGTGGTTGGCCTCCCGCAGGACGTCGATGCCGCGGGTCACGCCGTGGATGTTGCCCGCGAGGACGAGGTCGTAGGGCTTGGCGGCGAGCCGTTCCTCGAAGGCCGGAAAGCGTCGTGTCCGCTCCGCCGCAGCCTTGCGGGCGCGATCGAACAGAGCCTCCACGTCGACGGCGTGGCCCGCGAACCGCAACGACTGCACGAGGCGCCTGTGCGCGATCGCGGCCCCGCCTCCCGACAGGCCGCTGTCGTTCAGGGCCATGACCTGCATGGGCTCGGCGGTCGCGACCGGGTGGATCGCGCGACCCACGTGGACGATCACCTGCCCCATGACGGCCAGCTCGGCGCCTTCCCCGGCAAGGGCTCGGAGCAGGGTGGTGACGGGATCGCGGCTCGCGCCGATGCGGGCCAGGGCATCGCCGTCGAGCAGGTCCCGCCTGAAGAGAAGGTCCGCCCCGGTCGACAGGGTCGCGTCCGAGGTCTCGGCTTCGGCGAGAAGCGGGTTGGCGTCAAGAGGCCCCGGCCTGAGACCGATGACGTCGACGGACCGGTCGGGACCGACGCGCAGCCCGGCCACGACCGCGCTGCGGGCCACGAAAGCCGTCATGAGCGCCGTGGGCAGGGCGTCGGGCGCAAGGTGGTCGCCGTCGTCCAGGATCATCGCGCAAGGGTGCCGGACGCGCCCGAGCGCGTCGGCGATGGCCCGCGACCGGCTCGAACCGGTCGCGACGCCCATGACCTCGACGCTCACGCCGCTTTGCGCCGTGATCGACTGCCTCGTCCGGAAACCAACCCTGCCGGTCGCCGACAGGACGACGATCGATACCGAGGGCCAGGGCGAACCATCGGGGCTCGGGCCAGCATCGTCGTGTCCGCGCGCCGAGAGCGGAGCGACGCTCTCGGGCGCGAGCGTGACCGGGGGGGAGATGACCATGACGTCGCGGCCCAGGGCGGTGCCGGGACGGCTCCCCCATACCCCGTTGAAACCACCGCGCAGGCGGGTCGGCAAGGGGGCTCTGCGGGTAGTCTTAATGTTTACGCTGTTCGTCGAAGTGTCACGGCTTGAGCCGGTATGTCGCCAGAAAACGAAGGCCGACGATGCTCATCCCGAAAAACCAGAACAGGTCGTTCGGCTCGAAATAGACGCCCTCGAACATCGACAGCTCGATGGTGAAGAGCCAGACCTGGAGGAAGAACACGGCCGCGGGTCCGGGGCGTTCCCCGCCGAGCGCGCGCTGGAGGTCGAGAAACGGCGTGACCGCGAAGAACCAGATCGCGATCGCCAAGCCCGGCAGGCCGAGCTCGACGGCGAGGTTGACGGGCCCGTTGTGGGCGTCGCCGGCCAGGTTGGTCCAGCCGCTCGCGTTCTGGCCGCCGAACACGACCTGCGACGTGCCCCAGAAGGCGCCGAGGCCGTGCCCGGTGAGTGGCCGCTGGGCCACGTGGTCGAGCGCGAAACTCCAGATGTCCGTGCGGCCCGTGAAGGTGGGATCGCTGACCAGGGCCCTCGTGAGCTCGCCCACCGGAGGCCAGACGACGGGACCGACCGTGATTAGGCACAGGAAGACCGGTGGGCCGAACACCAAGGCGCCGCGCAGCCACGCCGATCGGAGCCTGCCGTAGACCCAGGTCTGAAGCAGCACGAGCGGCAGCAGGCCGATCGGGCTCTTCGCCATGGTGAAGCCGAGGAAGACCGTCGCGAGCGCCACCGTCAGGAAGCCCAGCACGCGTTCGCCGCTCCGCAACGCGAACCAGCCGATGAAGATGAACACCACCATCGCGGCGCCCGCCTTGTTCTTGTGCGGGAAGAGGCCGCGCCAGTTGCCGTCGTGTTCGGGCTCGCTCACGTCGTGGACGTTGTGGATGGCGAGGTCGGGCACCAACACCAGGCTCGCGTAGCTGATCGCGAGGACGAGGCAGGCGAACAGGCCGAGACTGAGCGCGAGCTGCCGCGGCGAGCGGTTCGCCACCAGCACCGACGTGGCGCCCGCCATGCCGATCAGGATCGTGACGACGCGGCGGAGCGTGTTGCCCGGCTCGGCGGAGACCACGATGTTGACCAGCAGCCATCCCCCCAGGGCGAGGGCCGCGGTCCAGCCGAGCAGCGCCCGCCACGGCGGTGCCCGGCGCGCGAAGATCGCGGCCGCCACGGCCGCCATCACGACGAACAGCACCTGCGTGGCCAGACTGCCCCCGTCGCTCGACACGACCGCGAGCGTGGTGTCGCGGTCGAGGAAGGCGCTGCTGCCGATCAGCCCGATATAGGCGAGCACAACCGTGGCGGCCGCTTGCAGCCCCTCGGGCCACGGCCGGTCGGACGGGAGCGAGACGGCGCTGCTCATGACGGCCGATCCCGTCCGCCCCGCCATCGTCGGGCGCTCCCGGCCGCCACGGAACGGGCAGGATTCCGATCGCGTCTCACGGGCCGAACAGCACCAGTTCGCTGTAGGCGAGGTCGCCCAGCCGGACCGTGTCCGGTCCGCGCTTGAACCGGGTGCCCCGTCCCCCGAGCCAAAGGCCTGCCAACCCGTCGAGCTTCGCGTTCGCGTCGACGAGGACGCAGGGCAGGGCGTGGTGGCGCAGCAGGTGTCGGCCGACGGCTCCGGCGAACCGGGTCAGGTCGGACGTCGCCCGGCAGTAGACGAGCTGGCCGTAGTGCAACGGGCTCCAGCCGATCCTGTAGCGCAGCGCGTCCACCGGACGGCGCAGGAACACGAAGGGACGGCTTCCGGCCTCGTCCGAGGCGATCAGGCAGATGCAGCCGAGCCTCGCGTGATCGGCCACGAGGCGTCGCTCGAAAGCGGGAAGGTCGTCCAGGGTGTCGCCGGGACGCACGGCTCGGAGACGGACGCCCCGCCGCGCCGGACCCAGCAGGGGGAAGGCGAGCATCTGGCCGGTGCAGTACCGTTCGTAGCCGCGCGCCTCGTGCATGGCCCAGGTGTGGGGTGCGGCCGAGATGTTGACGTAGGTGACGTGCCTGTGCCGGCGCGCAACCTGGTCGAGCAGGGGCGCGAAAGCCCGGAACCGCGGCTCCACGTACCAGCTCGAGAGGTTGCAGCGCACGCCGGTCGATCGCCGGTCGTCCCGGGTAGAGTAGAGCGTGAGCAGGACGCCCACGGGCCGGCCGTCGCTTTCCATGAGGAAGCCGAACGCCGGGCACCCGTCCGGGACGGGGTGCGCGGCGTGCTGTGCCAGCCCGCGCCGCCAGTAGTCCGCCGTCCGCACCTGAAACCCGCGCGTCAGCAGGTCCACGACGCCGTCGAGATCGGATTCACCGATGAGCCGGCAGCTGACCGGTGCTTTCGCGTGGACCTGCAGCATCGCGACGGCGCCATCCGACCTTGGTCATCTTCGCCAATCTGCCTCGACGGCATCGGCGTGCAAGAACTATCGGCCGTCGTTCTTAAGATGTTGGGTCACCTCGCGGCCACGTCATTTCAACCGGGCTGACGACCCGCCGGTCTTCGGCGCGCGCAGCCTGTGCCGGATGAAGAGGGCGGCCGCGATCACGCCGATCCCCAGTACGACCGCGTCCAGCCGATGGAACGTCGTCCGCAGCGTCGGGCTCCGGTCCCAGGCCTCGCCCAGCTTCGCGCCGACGAAGGCCAATCCGAAGCACCAGAGCCAGGATCCCGCGAACGTGTAGGCCTGGAAGCGCAGCATCGGCATGCGCGCGATGCCCGCGGGAAGCGCGATGAAGGTCCGTACGACGGGCAGGAGGCGGCTGAGGAAGACCGCGACGCTCCCGTACCGCTTGAAGAAATGCTCGCTCCAGTCGACGTCGCCGTGGGTCAGCAACACGTAGCGCCCCCAGCGGTCCACGGCCGGCCGGCCCCCGTAGGCGCCCACGAGATAGGCCAGCGTCGATCCCAGATTGCAGCCGAGCGCGCCGGCGGTCGCGAGAGCGGCGAGCGAGAACCGGCCCGCCGGCACGAGCGACCCCGCGAAGGGCATGATGATCTCGGACGGCAGCGGCACGCAGGCCGACTCGATGCCCATCAGGAGCGCGACGCCGAGATAGCCGCCGGCCTGGATCGTCGCGACGATCACGGAGGCGAGGGAGGCAATGAAGGTTTCGATCACGACGGGCCTTCGCCAGGAAGCTCGCCCGAGGGCATAGCAGGTCACCCGACGGCACGCGACCGTTCTTCCCCGCGCCGTCTACGGCTTGCTTCGCCCGGATCGTTCCTCGATGGCGCTGAGCACGGCGCTCACGTCCGCGTCGCGCAACCCGAGGTCCGACGCTTCGCGGTAGAGCGCGTGGCAGGTGTCCAACACCGGAAGCGCGGTCTCCGTTTCCCCTGCCGCTTCGGTGATCAGGCGCAGACTCTCCAGCACGTTGGCCATGGACGCTTGGACGGTGAAGTCGCGAGCGACGAACTTGGGCGCCTTCATCTTCAACACGTCGCTCGACAGGGGGCTTGCGCCAAGCAGTGTCACGAACTGGTCGAGGTCGACGCCCTGACGTCTGGCGTAGTTCACGGCCTCCGCCAAGCCGGCCAGCATGATGGTGAGGAACAGGTTCGAGGCGAGCTTCATCGAAAGCGCGTTGGGGACTGGGCCGCACACCACACTCTCGCGACACATGGGGGAGAGCAGGGGACGTACCGCCGCTACGCTGTCCGGATGACCGGCGAGCATGGCGACGAGCTGGCCCGCCTCCGCGGGCTTGCGCGAGCCCGAGACGGGAGCCTCGACGTAGTGCCCGCCCGCGGCCACGAGGTCGGCTTCCAGCCCGCGCGAGTAACCCGGGGCCATGGTGCCCATGTTGATGATCGTGTGGCCCGCGACCAGCTTGGCGAAGGCCGGCGATCCCCGCCCGAGCACGGCATCGACGGCCTCGCTGTCCACGAGCATCAAGAGGACCTTGTCCGCCCGCTCGAACACCTCCTCCACGCTGTCGACGACGCGTCCCCCTTCGGATTCGAAGGTCGGCGCCTTGCCCGGGGTCCGGTTCCAGGCGACCACCGGCGTTCCGGCCCGCACGAGGTTCAGCGCCATAGGCTCTCCCATCGTGCCGAGTCCGAGGAAACCGAGGGCGGCTTGAGACGTGTCGGTCATTGATTCTCATGTGCTCCTGGTCGGCTGCGCTGAGCCGACAGTCATGCGGTGGGAAAGTGGGGCTGCCCAAGGTCGATGCGCCCTCTTCACGACAGCCGAACGTCTTCGCTCGCTCGACGTCGTAGCGGCGTCTGGCGCCCGTTCGGGTCTGGTGCGCCTCAACCTGCTGGCCAGTGAAGCTAGCGCACGGGGTCGAGCGGGTTGCCGCGGGGAACGATCAGCGGATCGACGGGGGTGGACGGGAACTTGGGAAGCGCGGTCCTAGCCACTCCGAACGTTGCCGCCATCACGTCGGGCGAAACCGCCGACGCGGTCAGGCGGTAGCCGATGTCGCCCGGCGTGGGTTGGTCGAAGAAGATCAGGAAACGGATCTCCTCATCCAGCGCCTCGATGTGGTGCGGATAGGAGCGCGGGACGAAGTAGGTATCGCCCGCCTTGAGCAGGTAGGTGTCCGTCGTCCCGTCCGGATCCAGGATCGTCATGCGGGCCTGTCCCTTCTGGACGTAGCCCATCTCGGCGGTGTCGGGATGCCAGTGCGGCTCGCGCATGCCGTCGCTCCTCACCCGGATCTCGTACATCGAGATGTCTTTGAGCGTCTTCCAGAACTGCGTCCGCGAAACCCGCGCGGTACCGTAGGGATGGTCGATCGGCGGCGATTGCGCGCCGAGGTCGAACTTGTGCGGATCGACGAAGGCGGCGTTGCTCGGAACGGTCGGCGGTCCCGCGCGGCGCACCAGCCACGCCGAACTCGTGTCTCGCGGCAGCGCGGCGAGATCGGCCGCCGGAAGGTCGTAGGTGTTGCCGAGCACCGCGTCGGACATCGCGCCGAACGAGGCGTGCAGGGAGAAGTCCTTCGGCTCTTCGTGGCTGAAGCCCAGGATGAGTTCGGCGGTCTCGGAACCGATGTTCTCGATGGGATGCAGCGAGCCCACATCCGCGTAGAACATCTGACCCGCCGAGATGGTGAAGGAGGCGACGGCGTCCAGGTTGTCGATGATCGACACCAGCACGGTCCCGGCAACGCAGTAGGTCAGCTCGTTGGCGTTGGCATGCCAGTGAGGCTCGCGGATCGCGTCGGGCGCCAGGAGCAACCGCTTGATCGACAGGCGATTCAGGATGGGAAAACTGTCCGAGGTCAATCGCGTGATCGATCCCAATTCGCTGCTGTGACTGATGGCGCCATCGATCAGGGATCGGACGTGTCGGGACGATGTCATGGTCACCTCGTGAGGATCGGCCGCCTCAGCGCGTAACGCGGTCAACTCGGCGGGAAGCCAGATGATCCCGTGTTCCCAACTGCTTCGACCGACGTTGGAACCAACACCGGCCAAATCTGGCCGCGTGCGCGCCCGTCGACCTGGACCAAGTCCAACCTCAGTCCAGAAGGCAGGGGAGGATGCCGGGGGCGACGGCGGCGCCCAGGGCGCCGGAAGCCACAAGGGCGCTAGCCGCCGCCAGGTCGTCCGCCATGTAGCGGTCCTCCTCCAGCGTCGGCACGACGGCGCGGATCGCGGCCATCGCCTTCGCCAGTTCCGGGCTCGTGGCGAGCGGCGCGCGCAATTCGACGCCCTGGGCGGCGGTCAATGCCTCGACACCGATAATCGTGAACAGGTTGTCGGTCATCTGCAGCAGGCGGCGCGCGCCGTGGCAGGCCATGGAGACGTGGTCCTCCTGGTTGGCCGACGTGGGCGTGGAGTCGACCGACGCCGGATGGGCGAGCTGCTTGTTCTCGCTCATCAGCGCCGCCGAGGTGACTTCCGCGATCATCAGGCCGGAGTTCAGGCCCGGCTTCTTGGCCAGGAAGGCGGGCAGGCCGTACGACAGGGCGGGATCCACCAGGAGCGCGATGCGACGCTGCGCGATGGCGCCGATCTCGCACACGGCGAGCGCGGTCTGGTCAGCCGCGAAGGCGACCGGCTCGGCGTGGAAGTTTCCGCCCGAGACCACGGAGCCGTCCGACAGCACCAGCGGGTTGTCGGTGGCGGCGTTGGCTTCGATTTCCAGCGTGCGCGCGACCGAGCGGAGAAGGTCGAGGCAGGCGCCGTTCACCTGCGGCTGGCAACGGATGCAATAGGGGTCCTGCACCCGCTCGTCGCCTTCGACGTGGCTCGCGCTGATCTCGGAAGCTTCGAGCAACCTGCGAAGGGCGGCGGCGGCGTCGATCTGACCCTTGTGGCCGCGCAAGGTGTGGATGTCGGGGTGGAAGGGGGCGGAGGAGCCCATGGCCGCGTCCGTCGACAGGGCTCCGGTGACCAGCGCCGCCTGGGCGGCGCGATGGGTCCGAAACAGACCGGCCAGCGCCAGCGCCGTCGAGGTCTGCGTGCCGTTGATCAGCGCCAGCCCCTCCTTGGCCGCGAGCACGGCGGGTTCGAGGCCGGCGCGGGCGAGCGCCGCCGCGCCGTCGACCCGCTCGCCGTCGATCCAGGCCTCGCCGCTGCCGATCATCACCGCCGCGAGATGGGCCAACGGCGCGAGGTCGCCCGAGGCGCCCACGGAGCCCTTTTCCGGCACGACCGGGATGACGCCGCGCTCCAGCATGGCCTCGATCAGGCGTACAAGTCCCGGGCGGACGCCGGAAGCGCCGCGCCCCAGGGAGATCAGCTTCAGCGCCATCATGAGGCGGACGACGTTTTCGGGGAGCGGCGAGCCGACGCCGCAGCAATGGGACAGGATCAGGTTGCGCTGGAGCGTGGCCACATCCGCGGCCTCGATCCGGATCGAGGCAAGTTTCCCGAACCCGGTGTTGATACCGTAGACGGGTGCGGTACCGGCCGCGATCTCCGCGATGCGCGCCGCGCTTCTCTCGATCGCCGCGTCGGAGGAACGGTCCAGTTGCGCGGGCGTCCCCGTCCAGTAGAGGGCTTCGAGGTCGTGCAGCGGGACGGAGCCCGGAGAAAGGGTGATCGTCATGGGCGGATCGTTCGACCTCGGACAACGCGGGCGTGGTGCGGACTGGCGTGTGACGTTCGCCCGCGGCCTAAGAAAGGCATCCTTGGACGGGGGCCGGCTTACGTCGAGCGACACCGCATCATCGAGCCGATGCGGTGTTCGTCTCTCGTCGACATGACCGCCTCCGCAT
Organism: uncultured Lichenihabitans sp.; assembly: GCA_964243405.1. Classification (GTDB taxonomy): domain Bacteria; phylum Pseudomonadota; class Alphaproteobacteria; order Rhizobiales; family Beijerinckiaceae; genus Lichenihabitans. Next base: position 28,889 of record CAXTFJ010000018.1, read on the forward strand.
CGTCCAGCGACCGGCAATCGACACCCGGCTGGCGGCTTGGGTGGAGCACATCATGAGGGCGGTGGACCGTTCCGCGACGCGTCTGCCCGCTCCTCGCCGAGTCCCTCTTGGGACGACGGCAGGTTGGCCGACGGACGGGCCATGATCGGGGCGGGACAGGTGCGGCCCGACGGCTCCTGTTGGGAGCGGGCGAGCCGCATTGGCGTATGGAACACCGGGATGGGCGACTACAAGGATCTTGCCCGCCATCGGGCCCGGTTCGCCGCGTCCTTCGATGAGCGCGACGCTCACCGAAACCTTCGGAGTTTACCTCCTGCCCTCGAAGGGCGTCGCCACCCTTCCGGGCAGGATCCTCGGCCGCCGCTTCGCGCCGAAACCCGTTACGCGGCCAGTTTCGAGGTCACGGCCCGCCGCGACGCCATGAGCGGCTGGATCCGCTGTCCGAATTTGTCCATCCCGGCGAGGAAGTCGTCGAAGGTCAGCATGACGCCCTTCACCCCGTCGATCGCGTCCAATTCGTCGAGCATGCGCGCCACCGTGGCGTAGGAGCCCACGAGCGTGCCCATGTTGAAGTTCACGGCTCCTTCGGGAAGGTTGATGTGCCTGGCGGTCCCGTCGCTGCTGGCGTCCTTGCCGCCCTGGTCCGCCATCCAGGACAGGGCGTCGACGTCGGCACCCTCGCGGTAGCGCAGCCAGGTGGCCTGCGCAAGCTCGTCCGTCTCGTCGGCGATCACCATGAAGAGCACGTAGGATCCCACGTCCCGCCCGGTCTTGGCCGCCGCGTCCACCAGGGACCGGCAGACCGGTGCGCAGGCCGTCGGCGTGTTGACCCCCGACCCCATGACGAAATTGTAGTCGGCGTAGTGCGCGGCAAACTCCATGCCGCGCCCGCTCTGGCCCGCCGCCACGATCTTGATGTCGGCGGAGGGACGCGGCTTCATCGCGCAATCCGTCATCTGGAAATGGCGGCCCTTGAAATTGGACTCGCCCGTCGACCAGAGCTCCTTCATGACGTGGACGTATTCGCTCGAATAATCGTAGCGGTAGCCGAAGTAGTCGTCGCCGGGCCACAGCCCCATCTGGTCGTATTCCGCCTTCTGCCAGCCCGACACGATGTTGATGCCGAAGCGGCCTTCGGAGATGGAATCGATGGTCGTGGCCATGCGGGCGACGAGCGCCGGCGGCAAGGTGAGGACCGCTGTGGAGGCGTAGAGCTTGATGCGGCTAGTGACGGCCGCCAACCCGGCCATCAGGGTGAAGGACTCGAGGTTGTAGTCCCAGAACTCTGTCTTGCCGCCGAAACCGTGCAGCTTGATCATCGACAGGGCGAACTCGAAGCCGTAGCCCTCCGCCTTCTGCACGACCGCCTTGTTGAGGGCGAAGCTCGGCTTGTACTGCGGCGCCGCCTCGGAGATCAGCCATCCGTTGTTGCCGATCGGAATAAAGACGCCCATGTCCATGCGAGACCTCCTCGATCGAAGCGTCGAGCGCGAGGCAAGCGCCGTGCCATGCGCGAGGGCATCCTCGCCATCGAGGCTTTTCGGCATCGACGGCGGATGAGTGACCCTTCGCGGGAGGCCGATCGAAGCGGGTCGCGTGAGGCGTCCGCGCCCTTTTCTTCGCCGAAGGGGCGGCTCTCGGTCCGCGACGTGACCTGAGCGGCATCAGCCTTGCTCAGGATGTCCGAGGACCATCGGAACGGGCGCCGCTCGGCGACACCGGCGATCAACCCTCCAGCGGAGCCCGCCATGACCGAGGATCTCCAGAGCAGTTATGAGCGAGCCGGCTACCATCACCGCCTCGGCTTCGGGCGAAAGCCGGCCCTCCTGCTGATCGACTTCGTCCAGGCCTATTTCGAACCGACCTCGCCGCTGTTCGCCGGGGTCGACGCGGCATTGGCCTGCGCGCTCCGCCTGCGCGATCTTGCCCGGCGCGCCGGACTCCCGGTCATCCTCACCCGGGTCGTGCTGCATCCCGGCGGGCTGGACGGCGGCATCTTCTATCGCAAAGTGCCTGCCCTGCGCTGCATGGAGGCCGGCAACCCGCTGGGCAACTTCGCGAGCGGCCTCGTGCCCGCGCCGGACGACCTGGTCCTCGTCAAGCAGTACCCTTCCGCCTTCTTCGGCACGTCGCTCGCGTCCACGTTGACGGCGAACGGGATCGACACCGTGCTCCTCACCGGCCTGACGACGAGCGGCTGCGTGCGGGCCACCTGCGTGGACGCGATGAGCCACGGGTTCCGGCCGGTCGTGGTCCGCGAGGCCTGCGGCGATCGCGCCGCCGGGCCGCACGAGGCCAATCTGTTCGACATGGACGCCAAATACGCGGACGTCGTCGAGGAGGCGGAAGGTGGGGCCTACCTCGAGGCATGCCGGAGGGGCTGAGCCGCGCACCGGCCCTCGAGGCTATTGCTCAGGGGGTGGCCAGCTTCGGCAGCAGGTCGGACGCGGGGACGACGACGTCGACCAGGGGCAGAGGCGTCGTCGGATGGTCCGGGAACGTCACCTCCCACCCGCCGCCCAGAGCCTTGTAAAGGGCGACCAGGTCGGTCGAGATGCCTTCCGTCGCCTGGGCGGACTGCATTTCGGCCTGCAGGACGGTCTGCGAATTGGTCAGGACGGTCGTGAAAGTCTCGACGCCGGTGTTGTAGCGCGACCGCGCCAGCGACAGGGCCTGTCGGGCGTCGCCGACCTGCTTGGCGAGCCGCGCCCGGCGCGCCTCGTCGGCCTTGAGCGAGACCAGCGCGTTGACGACGTCGTGCCAGGCCTGCAGCACGGCCTTCTGGTAGGTGATGGCGGCCTCCTGCTGCCGCGCTTCCTGCAGCACCAGGTTGGACTTGAGCCGCCCGCCCTCGAAGATGGGAACGCTGATGCTCGGGCCGACCTGCATCGTCTGGAACGAACTCGCGCGGAACACCTTGCCGACATCGAGCGCGTTGAAGGTCGGGTCGGCCATGATGGTCACTTTGGGGAAGAACTCCGCCTCCGCTTCCCCGATCTGCGCCACGGCGGCGTGCAGGTCGGCCTCGGCGCGACGGATGTCGGGCCGGCGCTTGAGGAGGTCCGAGGGCACGCCGACCGGGATGCGCGGCGGGATCGGCGGCACCTTCTTGGGCGGCAACAGCTCCTGCGACAGGGTGAGCGGCGGCTCGGCGAGCAGCAGGCCGATGGCGTTGACCATCTGCAGCTCCTGCTGCTGCAACTGCGGAAGCTGCGCCTGGATGCCCTCAACCTGCGAAGCCGCGGTGGCGGTGTCGAGGCCGGTCACCAAGCCCCTCAGCTGGCGCGTCCGCGTCAGGTCCAGGAGGTCCTGGTCGACCTTGATGTTGGCCTGGTCGATGCGGATCAGCTCCTGCGTGCCGCGCAGCTGGATGTAGTCGCGCGCGAGTTCGGCCAGGCTCGACACCAGCGTGTCGCGACGCGCTTCCGTGGACGAGTCGACCTGAGCGTCCGCCACCTCGACCGAGCGGCGGACGCGCCCCCACAGGTCGAGTTCCCAGGACGCGTCGAAGCCCGCGGAAATGCTCTCGAACGGGGTCGCGAAGGTTTGGGTGAAGTTCTTGGGCAGGCCGGGCGTATTCTGCGCCAGGCTCACGACCCCGTTCTGGCTGAACTGCTCCCGGAACGCCGAGTCCGCGCCGTTCACCGTCGGCAGTTCGGCCGCCGCCGCCGTTCCGAGCTGCGCGCGGCTTTCGGTGATGCGGAGCGTCGCGGTCCGCACGTCGAGGTTGTCGGCCGCGACCCGCGCCTCGAGCCGGCTCAGGATGGGGTCGTGGAACGCGGTCCACCAGTCAGCGTCGGGCGGGGCGGGCGTTGTGTTCTTCAGGACGGGCAGCGGCGTCCGAACGGGTTTGCCGGTGTCGAGGAACGTGCGGCTCTCGGCGAGGCGCGGGACGGGGGCGATGAAGTCCGGACCCACCGTGCAGCCCGCGAGGGCAAGCGCCGCCGCGCCACCCAGGGCGGCCGTGAGCGCGCGTGCGAAGAAGCCTCTCATGTCAATGACCACCCCCGCCGCCCGCGGAGGTCTTGTTCGAGATCAGAAAGCAGAACGGCACCACGAAGAAGGCCAGGACGGCCAGATACTGGAACGTATTGTTGTAGCCCAGGATCACGGCCTGGCCCTTGTAGGTGGTGAACAGGCGCCCCATCGCCTCGCTCTGGACCGAGGACGCCGCCCTGCCCAGCCCCAGGAGTCCCTGCTCGGTCGTTTGAATGAACGTGTTGTAGCCCTGGTACAGTGGGGTCACGAACTCGGCCAGGTGCGCCTGGTCGGCCTGGCTGCGCTCGGTCACGCAGGCTTGGGACAGCGAGATGCCGATCGCGCCGAACACGTTGCGGAACATCGAGAACAGCGCCGCGCCGTCACTCCGGTAGCGCTGCGGCAGGGTCAGGTAGGCGATGCCGGAGATCGGCACGAACAGGAAGCCGAGCGGCGCCGACTGCAGGGACCGGATGAGCATCAGGTGCCTGAAATCGATCCCCGGGACCAGGGTCGACGAGTACAGGAGCGAGACGCCGAAGAACGCGAAGCCGATCATGACGACGTAGCGGGCCGCCAGCACCTTCTGGAGCCGCCCGACGAGAGGAATGAGCACGATGACCACGATGCCGCCCGGCGACAGCACGAGGCCGGCCAGCAGGGCCGTGTAGCCCAGTTGCTGCTGCGCCAGTTGCGGGATCAGCACGGCACCGGCGTAGAGCAGGAAGCCCATGGCGCCGATGAGCACGCAGCCCATGGCGAAGTTCTTGTCCTTGAAAACGTCCAAGTCGATGATCGGCTTCCTGGCGGTGAGCAGCCACAGGATCGCGCCCACGATGCCCACGAAGGCGCCGAGCCCCATGATCTGGATGAACCCCGACCCGAACCAGTTGTCGTCCTCGCCGCGGTCCACCATGACCTGCATGCAGCCCAGGCCCAGGGTGATCAGCGACAGGCCGATGTAGTCGATCCCGCGGGTCTTGCCTTTCTGCTTCTCCTTTTCCCAGGGCGGGTCCTCGACCAGCACGGAGTTGAGAAAGACCGTGACCGCGCCGATCGGGATGTTGACGAAGAAGATCCATCGCCAGGTCGAGTGCTCGACGATGTAGCCGCCGAGCGTGGGTCCCAGCACCGGCGCCACGATGGTGGCGATGGCCGTGATGCCGAAGGCTGCCGCCCGCTTGGCGGGGGGAAAGGTGTCGAGGATGATGGCTTGCTGGTTGGGCTGGAGCCCGCCGCCGAAGAAGCCCTGCAGGGCGCGGAAGAGGACGATCTGCCCGAGCGACTGCGAGATGCCGCACAGGAACGAGCAGACCGTGAACATGGTGATGCAGATGAGGAAATAGCGCTTGCGGCCGATCGTGTCCGACAGCCAGCCCGCGATGGTGAGCACGATGCCGTTGGCGACCAGGTAGGCGGTCAGCGCGTAGGTGGCGTTGTCGCTCGAGGTGGCGAGCGAGCCCGCGATGTAGGGCAGGGCCACGTTGACGATGGTGGTGTCGAGGATCTCCATGAAGGCCGCGAGCGTGACGACGACCGCGATCAACCACGGATTGAAGGACGGCTTCCAGCTCTGGGCGGCGTCGCTCACTGGAGCAGCACCGTGGGGACGACGCGGACGCCGAGCTGCAGCGCGTCGTCCGGTTTCAGGCCCGAATCGATCACGATCTTGACCGGGACGCGCTGCACGATCTTGACGAAATTGCCGGTGGCGTTCTCGGCGGGGAAGGCCGAGAAGCGCGACCCCGAGCCGCGCTGGACCGAGTCGACGTGGCCGCGGATGTCGAGGTCGGGGTAGGCGTCGATCTTGATGGTGACGTGCTGGCCGGGCCGCATGCCGTTGAGTTCCGTCTCCTTGTAGTTGGCCGTGACCCAGACGTCGGTCGTGACCAGCGACATGATCTGCGTGCCGGCCGAAACGTAATTGCCGGCGTTGACGTTGCGCCGCGTCACCCACCCGTCCTGGGGCGCGCGGACCGTCGCCCACTCGATGTTGAGGTTGGCCTGGTCGAGCTGGCCCTGGGCCTGGTCGGCCTGCCCGACATATTGCTTCCCCTGGTCCTCGGACTGGCCGATGTTCTGCTGGACGGGCTCCGCCTGCACGACGCGGGCCTGCGCCTGATCGACCTGCGCCTGCGCCTGCTGGAACTGGGAGGTGGTGGAGTCGACGTCCTGCTGCGTGGTCGCCTGCTTGGGCAGGCTCTTCTGCCGGTCGTAGTTGTTCTTCTGCAGCGCGAGATTGGACTGAGCCGATTCGAGGTTCGCCTTCGCGAGTTGCAGGCTTGCCGGGAAATTCTTCTTGGAGATTTCGACACCGAGCTTTTGGCTGTCGACCTGCGCCTTGGCGGATTCCAGCATGCCCTGGGACTGTTCCGCACTGTAGGTGAACTGGCGAGGGTCGATGCGGACCAAGATATCGCCCTTGTGCACGAACTGGTTGTCGTTGACCTCGAGAGCGATCACCTGACCCGATACCTGCGGCGAGATGTTGACCACGTTGCCGTCGGTATAGGCGTCGTCCGTGTCCACCTTGCCGCGTGTCGAAACGTAGTAGTAGACGCCGCCCGCCACGAGCAGCAGGGCCACGACCGCCGCGATGCCGATGATCACGGGCCGCCGCTTCCTGCGCTGGGCCTGCGCGGCCTTGTCCTTGTCCTCCTTCTCGGAGCCGGCCTTGTCGTCGCCTCCTTGTTCAGCGCCCTTGCGGTCCTGCTTGCGATCGTCGGCCTCGCCGTCGTCGTCGGTCTTGGAGGGCTTGGCAGGCGCTCGCTCGTCCCGGTCGCGTGCTTCGTCGTCGCGGCGGCGCACGTCGCGGGCACGCGGCGGATCGGGCCGGCGGTCGTCGTCGGACCGCTCGCGACGCCGATCCCGCTCGCGACCGTCGTCATCGTCGCGACGGGCTTGGCGATCGCGGCCGTCGTCCCGCCGGTCGGAGTCGTCCCGGTCCTCGTCGAGATCGCGGGGATGGTCCGTCCTTCGGGCCCCGCGCCGCGGACCGGCGTCGTCCGGCCCGTTGAGATTGAGGACATCCCGGCTGGCCCGTCGCCGATAGCGGGGGCGGTCGTCGTCCCGGTCGAGATCGTCGTCGCGCTGTGTCATCGCAAACCGTATCCGGGACGCATCGCGCCGACGGAGCGCTTTGCGGGTCCGTCCGAGCGGTATAGCCTGCTTACAGGTTAACCGAACTTTCGAGTTCGGATGTAAGGCGAGGAACGGTGACGAAGTCAAGCGCATCGGTCGAGTGGCCTCGAAACGAAACGGTTCCTGTGGCTCGCGGGCAGCGGCGGCGGCAGGAGATTGTGGCCGTGGCCGAGCGCGTGTTCCTGGAGTCCGGCTACGCGGACACGACCATGCAGGCGGTGGCGGCCCAGGCCGGCGCGTCGAAGGAAACGCTCTACCGTCATTTCGGCAGCAAGGAGGACCTGTTCGCCGAAATCGTCGAGAACCGGGGCCGGTGCCTGAGACGGGGTCTCGAGGCCGACCTCGCGCATCCCGCGCCTATCCGCGACGTCCTGCGCGACCTCGGCACCAACCTGCTTGAGGAGATGACCAAACCCGAGGTGGTCGCCCTCATGCGCATCGTGGTGGCCGAGACGCCGCGCAATCCCGTTCTGGGCCAGACCTTCTACGCCATCGGGCCGGAACGGACACGCGCGGAGCTCGCGCGCTACCTGGAGGGCGCGCGGACCCGCGGAGATTTCCGGGGAGACAGCGTCGACCTCGCTTCGAGCCTCTTCCTCGGCGCGCTCATGTCGCACATCTACATGGCGCGTCTCGTCCTGCCGGATCTCCCACCGATGAGCCCGGTGGAAGTCGCCGAACGCGTCGATGAGGTCGTCGCGATGTTCGCGAAATGTTACATCCCGGACCCGCGCCCCTGATCGTCTGGCGGTCTATTTGCCGAACGACCCGAACGCGCGCTCCCGCGACCAGCAGTAAAACCAACGCATTCGATGTCCGAGGCCGGCCCGCACAGCGCCGTGACATAGCAGGAGATCGCGACGATGACGTTCTGCCCACCGCCCGCGCCCGTCTTCACGTGCCAGACGCCACTCGATTGCCGGCTCTTCGACGGCACGCCCGCGTTCGTTCGCATCCTCCCGCGCCGGGACGGTGGCACGATCGTCGAGGTGGGCGGGATCGGCGACACCGTCCGCTTCAACCCGGACCGTCCTCCCGAGCGATGGCCTGACTACGTCAAGGCGGCCCTGCACTTCCCGCCGTGCGGGGACTGAGGAGCACGGGTCGCCGCAGGTAGTGATCCCATGACGATCCTGGCGGGATGACGTGTCCGAGGTCGATCGTGCCCGGGATCCGTTCAGGGCTCCGAATTTCGGTAAACGACGGCCGGTTCTGCCCTTCTCCTCGCTTGCGCGGCTATGCCATTCACACATCTTCTTGGCTTGGCCGGTGTGCCCTTCGCCCCTCCGGGGAGAAGGTGCCCGACAGGGCGGATGAGGGGTCTCGTGCCGTGCGTGGCCCCACCCTCATCCGGCCTGTCGGCCACCTTCTCCCGCCCAGGCGGGAGAAGGGCGGAACCGGCAGAGCGCCGAGCTGTGTGAATGGCATAGCCGCGCAAGCGGGGCGAAGGGCATCGCTCGCCACCGATCGCGTCAACCCGAGTTCGGAGCCCTGGGGATCCGTCCTCGCCGGTCCGTTCAGCGCAGCACGACAACCTTGCTGAGGTGACGCGGCGCCCCGGTGTCGAGACCGCGAACCTGGGCCACGCGCTCGCCCAGCAATTGAAGGGCGGGCAGGACCGTGAGGGCGCGCAGGGCGGGGTCGCCCTCCACCGCGAGCGCGACGTCGCCGGGGCCGCCGATCCCCACCCCCAGTGCACCCTTGTCGCGCAGCTCGGCCGCCACGCGGGCCTCCTCGTCCAGGGTCTCCGGGCTGTAGAGCAGGGTTACGAAACTGCGCCCGTCGATCAGGCTCACGGGGCCGTGCCGGTATTCCATGGTGTGATAGGTCTGGGCGTAGCTCAGGCTCATCTCCTGGATCTTGATCGAGCCTTCCGCCGCGCTGCCGTACAGCGCGCCGGCGCCCAGGTAGACGAAATGCGAGCGGCCTTCCAGGGCCGCGGGTAGGCGCGCGTCCAGCGCCTCCATCAGGCTTCGAGCGGCACGCGGGGCATCGGCGCCGACCTCCAGCCCCGCGAGCCGCAGGCCGGCCTGCACCATGAGGCTCGCCGATGCCGTCATGACGATGCCCTCGTCGGGGTGGGTCTCGACGAACAGCGTCCGGTCCGCCGCGTGCGTGACGCCGCTGCCCTCCTGGCAGGTCAAAGCCGTGGTGGCGAGGCCGGCCTTCCGGCTTTCCTCCAGCGCCTGGATGGTCTCGGTCGACTCGCCGCTGCGCGACAGGGCGATCACGTGGGCCGGAACGCCGTCGGGCAGGTAGGCGCGCCGCCGCCGGGACCATTCGCCGCCCGGCACCGCCAGGGCGCGCAGGCCGCGCAGGTTGAAGGCGGCCGCAAGGCTCTGGGCCAGGTGATAGGACGTGCCGCAGCCCACGATCACGTAGGTAGTAGCCTGATCGGTCAGGGGTGCGGGCACGGGGGCGCGGTGCCAGAAGGGGAACTGCTCGCGGATCACGCGTTCGGTGGTGTTCATGCAGGTTTTCCGTTTACTTGCCCGACCCGGCGGTGAGGCCCTGGACGAGGTAGCGGTTGAGGAACAGGACGACGGCGACCGGCGGCAGGATCGCGAGCACGCCGGCCGCGTTCATGAGCCCGTAGTCGACGTAGTTCTTGGTCACGAACTCGGGGATCAGCACCGTGAGCGGCTTGGTGGCGAGCGTGGGCGAGAACACCAGCGGCACGATGAACTGCCCCCAGGCGGACAGGAAGGTGAGGATGGCGGCGGCGATCAGGCCGGGCGCCGCGAGCGGCAGCACGATGCGCGTCAGCGTGTAGAGGCGCCCCGCCCCGTCCATCCACGCCGCCTCCTCCAGCGACAGCGGCAGCGCGCCGTAGACGCTGCGCATCAGCCACAGCGCGAGCGGCAGGAAGGCCGACACGTAGACGAGCGTGATGCCGAGATAGGTGTCGATCAGGTGCAGCGACACGAGCAGGCGGTAGAGCGGGATCATCACCGTGTAGGCGGGGATCGCCAGCGTCGCGACCGTGAGCACGAACAGCGCGTCGCGGCCGGGAAACCGGAGCCGCGTAAAGGCGTAGGCCCCGAAGGCCGCGAGCAGCACGGTCAGTGCCGTGGCGCCGAGCGAGGTCACGAGGCTGTTGACCAGCGCCCGGCTGAACTGCGGCCAGACGGACTGGGTGTCGCTGCCGAGGTAGGTGCCGGTGGCGCCGAGCAGCTTCGCATAGTGCTCGCCCGTCAGATGCGGCGGCACGAAATGCGGCGGCTGGGCGGTGAGATCGAGCGGCGGCGTCAGGCTGGTGGCCAAGGCCCAGTAGATCGGTCCTAGCGACCAGGCGAGCAGGACCGTGAGCCCCGCCCCCAGCCCGATGCGGCCGAACGCGCTCCGCGTCCTCACTCGAACCTCGTTTCGCGGTACACGCGAAGCACGTAGACGAGCGACACGAGGCAGGAGGCCAGCATCAGCAGCACCGACAGCGCCATGCCGTAGGAGAAGTGCAGGTTCTGGAAGGCTGACATGTAGACCTGCGCCACCACCGTCCTTGTGTCGAGGCTCGAGCCCGCGAGGATCCAGGCCTCGTCGAACAGGTTGAAGGCGAATACGGTGGACTGGCTGAGCGCGATCGCCAGCCCGCCCGCGATCAGTGGCAGGGTGATGGACAGGAAGCAGCGGACCGGACCGGCGCCGTCGAGCCGCGCCGCCTCGTAGAGGTCGGTGGGAACGCCCTGCAGCGCGGCGAGCAGGATCACGGCGTCGAGCGGCAGAGTGCGCCACACGTGCACCAGGCTGACCAGCAGCAGCGCGGTCGTGCGGTCGTTGAACCAGACCCGGGGCGTGTCGATGACGTGCAGCCGCAGCAGCGCCGCGTCGAGCAGTCCGTAGGACGGGTTGTAGATCCACAGCCACACGATGGCGTTGACGACGGGCGGCAGCGCCCAGGGCAGAACCACGGCGGCGAGCAGCCAGCGCCGGCCCGTCCTGATCCTGTTGAGCAGCAGCGCGGCCCCGAGACCGCCGAGCACTTCCAGCGTCACCGCCACGACGACGTAGACGATCGTGTTCGCCCAGGCCTGCCGGACGTTTCCGTCCGCCATCAGGTCCGCGTAGTGCCGCAGGCCGATGAAGGGCGTGCCGGGCCGCAGGGGATCGATACGGTGCAGGCTGTCCCACAGCGTGAGGGCCAGCGGCACGAACACCAGCGCGCCCATCACCAGCGCGACCGGTGCGGCCAGGGCGAGCCCGAGCCCGCGCTCACCCGCCATCGCCGGGGCGCGACGCGGCCGTGCCGCCGCGACGCGGGGGGCGACCGCCTGCGCGGTCACCGGGCCTCGCGGGAAGACGGGTCCCGACGCAAGGTCGGGACGCCGTTCGCGTCCATCACTTCTGGGCGTCCGCGGCCCCGTCGGCGATCTGCTTGACGGCCTCGGCCACCGTGATC
>CAXTFJ010000018.1:40413-50451 GCA_964243405.1 uncultured Lichenihabitans sp.
GCTCTTGCCCGCGCCCGAGGCGCCGAGCAGCGCCACGCGCTCTCCCCGACGAACGGACAGATCGAAACCATCGAGCGCCGGCAGGTCGGGGCGGCCCGGGTAGGCGAAAACCACCTTCTCGAACGAGATCTGGCCCTTGGCGGCCTGGTTGAGCGCCGTGGCGGCCGCGGAGGAGAACTGCGGGTACCAGCCGGGCGTGCCCTGCTTGAAGAGCGGCTCGACCACCGCGGCTTCCTCCAGCAGCACCTTGCCGCTGGCGAGCTTGCCATCCTTGTCGAGCGTCTGCAGCACGGTCGTGCGCGTGGGCAGGTTGCCGAGCGCGGTGTAGCTCTCGACCTGGTTCTCGGGCTGCACCATCCACTTCACGAATTCCGCCGCGGCCCCCTTGTGCTGCGAGGCGGCCGGAATGCCCGCCGCGCCCGGCAGGCCGAAGGAGCGCGTGCGGCCCGTGACGCTCGGCATCAGCGCGCCAACCGCGGCGGACGCCACCTTGGACTTCGACGCGTCCGTGTAGACCGCGATGTTGCCGGCCCAGCCCGCCACGTCGAAGGTCGCCTGGCCGTTCTTGAACAGTTCCTGGATCTCCACGTCCTTGAGGCCCGTGGCGGCCGGATCGATCAGCCCGTCCTTGAGGGCCTGGACCTCCCAGGCCATGGCCTTGTAGCCGGCCGAGTCGGGAGCCGTGAACAGCGGCTTGGAGGCCTCGTCGAACAGCTCGCCCCCGAACGCCTTGGTGAGCAGGTACCAGGCGGTCGCCGACCCTTCCGTGGCCGAGAAGGGCAGGGCGATCGGGTAGGGCACGATGCCCTTGGCCTTGATGACCTTGGCGTCCGCCATCAACTCGTCGGGCGTGGTGGGGGCCTTGTCGATGCCCGCCTTCTTGAGGTGGTCCTCGTTGAGGATCAGCAGCCGGTAGTCGTTGTTGTAGGGCAGGGCGATCAGGTGGCCGTCGTAGGTGAAGATCGCGTCGGTGGGCAGGTCGTTCTTGAGCGAGGCGTCGACCACGGCGTCGAGCGGCGCGTACCAGCCGGCGGCGCCGAACTGCCCCACCCAGGACCAGTCCACTTCCGTGACGTCGGCGGGCGCCGTGCCTGCCACCTCGGAGGTGACGATCTTGGTGCGGATGTCATCCCAGCCCAGCGTTTCCAGGTCGAGCTTGATGCCGGTCTGCTCCGTAAAACGGTCCGTCATGTCCTTGGGCAGCGTGGTCCAGGGCGGGAACAGCACCGTGATACTTTCCCCCGCGTGGGGCTTGGCGGCGTCGGCCGCGAGCGCGGGGCCCGCGGTGGCGAGGGTCAAGGACGCGACGGTCCCGAGCAGCAGCGATCGTGTCGTCATTCTGGGTCTCCCGGTTGAAGGTTGCACGGTGTGGGCTCGGCCGCGGCGAGTGCCCCGGCCAGCCGATCGATCCAGCCGTCGTCCGCGGTCCATCCGGCCAGCCGCGCGGCGCGCAGGAGCGCGCCGCCGACCGGTGGAAGCCGGGGAGGTGCGGGTGGGCGGCCGAGCGCCTCGGCGGTGCGGCGCAGGACGGTGGCGCTGCGGAAGACACCGCCCGCGTAGCTCCAGGTGAAGCCGCGCGGCAGGCCGAGGCGGGTCGCTGCCGCGTCCGCGTGGTCGGCCAAGTGGCGCGCGGCACGGGACAGCAGGGCGGTCGCGACGCCGTCGCCCGCCTCCGCCAGCGCGTCCACGACGCGCGCCACTCCGGCGATCGCGGTCCGCCGGCCGGCCTGGCCGAGGCACCAGCCCACCAGCTCGTCGGCGCGCAGGCCGAGCCCGGCCAGCAGCGCCTGGGCGAAGGGCAGGGCGTAGCCGCGTCCGTCGAGCGAGCGCGTGGCCGTTCCCAGCGCCTCGCGGCCGATCCAGTGGGCGCTGCCTTCGTCACCGAACGCCTCGCCCCAGCCACCCACGCGGATTTCACGCACCCCGTCGCCCGCCCACGCCATGGAGCCGGTGCCCGCCAGCAGCAGCACGCCGGGCCGACCCGCGAGGGCACCGTCGAACCCCGTCTGCACGTCGTTGACCACCTCGTGCGGCCTGGGCAGCAGGCGGGCCGCCGTCTCGGCCTGCCGTCGTGACAGGTCCAAGACCTCGCCGTGGCAGGGCAGCCCCAGGGCGGCACCACCGACCTGACTGACCGTGCCGAGAGGCTCGATCATCCCGGCCAGGAGGTCCGGCCAGCGCGGCTGCGCGAAGGGGTCCAAGGTCGGGCCGATCGAGAAACGGCGCAGGGCGCCGCCACGGTCGGCCACGGCTAGCACGGTCTTGGTTCCCCCACCGTCGAGGCCCAGGACGAGGTCGGGAGCCGCCGTCCTCACGCGCCCTCGCCGACCAGGCGCGGGCCCGGCGCCACGAAGGGCTCGACGGCCGTGAGCGTCACGCCCGCCTTCCGCAAGGCAGCCTGCCGCTCGGCCGACAGCGCGGCGTCGGTGATGAGGCGCAGCGGCGCTTCGAGGTCCAGCACCGCGTGTGTCGTGCGGCGACCGAATTTCGAGGCGTCCGCCAGCACCGTGACGACGGCGGCCCGCGTCCGCATGAGGGCGTTGAGGCTCGCTTCCGCGGCGTCCACGCTGTAGATGCGCCGGTCGTCGCCGATCGCGCTCGCGCCGAGGAACAGGTGGTCGACCCACAGCCGGTCGAGCGCCGCTTCCGCGGCCGGACCCACGAGGCAGGCGTTCTCGACCCGCAGCTGGCCGCCCAGCAGCGTGACCCTGACTTTCGGAACCGTCATCAGCTCCTGGGCGACCGCGAGCCCGTTGGTCATGACCGTCAGCGGCATGGGGCTGACGCGAAGGCGCCGGACCAGTTGCAGGACGGTGGTGCCCGCGTCGAGGAACACCGCGCTGTGCGGCTCGATCGTCTCGAAAGCCGCGGCCGCGATGGCCCGCTTGGCCGCGAGGTTGTGCTTCTCCCGCGCTTCGAAGGCGATCTCAGCCTCGGCGCCCCGCGCGATGCGCGCCCCCCCGTGCGTGCGGCTGACCGCGCCCTGTTGCTCCAGCACCTGGAGGTCACGCCGCACAGTCGCGACCGAGGCACCGATCGCGTCCGCCAGCGCCTGGATCGAGGTCGCGCCCTGGACGTAGAGGTGGTGCCGGATGGCGTCGAGCCGATCGAATTGCATGAGCACCGTGTGGTTGCTGTTGCTACCGAGCGTAACGGCTTGCACATCAGAATCAATCAGGAATCTGCTCTTTCCTGATGCCTTTCGCGCCGATCCGTGCTCAAATTCTGGCGTAACCTGCCATCGGACGAGCGGATCGGCCCGAGCGATGGTTTCGGAGTGCCCGCCATGAGCCGACCCGTTCCCCCGCTCGTCCGCGACCGCCTGACCGGAAGCGCCAGGGGCATCACCTCCGTGTGCACGGCCCATCCGCTGGCCCTTGAGGCGACGCTGCGCCACGCGGTCGCGGGGGAGGGGCGGGTGCTGATCGAAGCCACGTGCAACCAGGTCAACCAGGATGACGGCTATACCGGCCTGACGCCGGCGGGCTTCCGGCGCTTCGTCGAGGGCATCGCAGACCGGGTGGGCTTCGACCGGGCGCGGCTGACCCTGGGCGGCGACCACCTCGGCCCCAATCCCTGGAAACATCTGTCCCCCGAGGACGCGATGGCGCGCGCCGCCACGATGGTGGGCGTCTACGCGGAGGCGGGTTTCAAAAAACTCCATCTCGACACCAGCATGGGCTGTGCGGGCGAAGCGGCCGTCCTGCCGGACGAGACGGTCGCGGCGCGGGCCGCGCAGCTGGCGGGCGTGGCCGAGCGGGCATCCGGCCCCGTCCGGCCCATCTACGTCATCGGCACGGAGGTGCCGGTCCCCGGTGGCGCGTGGGAGGCGCTGGACCATTTGGAAGTCACCCGGCCCGAGGCTGCGCTGCGGACCGTCGCCGTCCACCGCGCGGCCTTCGCGCGGGCCGGGCTGGAGGACGCCTTCACCCGCGTGGTGGGCGCCGTGGTGCAGCCCGGCGTCGAGTTCGGCACGGCCGAGGTGGCGGCCTACCGACCCGAGGCCGCCCGCTCGCTGTCCGCGACGCTCGACCACCTCCCCGGCCTCGTGTTCGAAGCCCATTCCACCGACTACCAGCCGGATAGCGCGCTGCGGGCCCTGGTGACGGACGGCTTCGCCATCCTGAAGGTGGGGCCGTGGCTCACTTTCGCGCTGCGCGAGGCGCTCTACGGCCTTGACGCCGCGGCTCAGGTCCTGGCCCCCGTGCCGGCCGAGGACACGCTGCCCGCCGTCATGGAGCGGGTCATGCTCGCCGAGCCGGACACCTGGCGGAAATACTATTCCGGCGACGCCGACGCGCTGCGGCTGCAACGCCATTTCGGCCTCAGCGACCGAATCCGCTACGTGTGGCCCCACCCGGACGCGCGGGCGGCGGTCGACCGGCTGATGGCGCGGCTGGGCGACCGCATCCTGCCGGGACCGCTGGTGAGCCAGTTCTTAGGCGGCCTGTTCCCGGCGGTCGCGGCGGGCTCCCTCGTCGCTCGGCCCCGCGACCTGCTGCTCGCCTCCGTCACCGCCGTGCTGGACCGCTACGCGCGGGCTTGCGCCTGAGCCGCGCCGACCGCTTGATCAGCCGTCACGCGTTGTCGGTCCGCGGATAGGAGATGATCGAGAGGAACCGGATCGGCAGCTGCCGCAGCTGCTCGGGACCGTGCGGCGCGTCGGCGTCGAAGAACAGGCTGTCGCCCGGCTGCATCGGGTAGAGCCTGTCCGCGTGGCGGTACACCACCTCACCCTCCAGCATGTAGAGGAACTCGAGCCCCGCGTGCTGGAACAGCGGAAAGACGTCCGACTCCGCCGTAAGGGTGATCATGTAGGGTTCGACCACCACCCGGGAGGACGCGTCGCCGGTGTGGCCGAGGAGGTGGTACTGGTGGCCGTTGCGGGTGCCCCGCCGCTCGATCGCCAGACCCTCGCCGGCCTTGACGAAGATGGCGCCCCGCTTTTCCTCGAAGCGTCGGAAGAAGGCCGTCACCGGGACGCCGAGCGCCCGCGACAGGGCCTGGAGGGTGGTGAGAGACGGCGAGATGACGCCATTCTCGATCTTCGACAGCATGCCATTGGACAGGCCGGACGCCGTGGCGAGGTCGGACACCGTGATCCCGAGCTTGGTGCGGAACGCGTGCACCTCGCGGCCGATCGCGACTTCGAGGAGATTGTCCCGCGCGCCCGTGAGGGCATGCGGGTCCTGCGCGAGCGCGGGCTTGCTCGCGAACGGGGTCACGTCGAAGGGGTCGAAACCCACGGGGGCGGCCTTGTCTGCTGTGGCCGATGCGGTCGCGGCGACCTCACTCGTCTGCCGCAGCCCGGCTTGCCGACCTTTTCCCATCCCGCGCCGTCACCCGATCGCCATTGCGTTGCTTGTGCGATGCCAGGGTCAGCCCCGTTCGCCTTGCCTCGATACCCTAGCAGTGCGACCTGGGCTGCGCCATCGGCGGGCGGTTCCGCCGGTCAGACGGGCAGCACCTTTATCAGCACTCCCGTTGCGGGGCCGCCACGTGGATGTAGGGACAGAGCCTCAAACTCCTCCGAGAGGAGGCAGTCGTGGCGCTCCAGCATGCGATCCCCGACCGCAATCGTGCCGGCGCAGCACACCAGCAGCGTGGTCGCGGTGGCGGTCATGTCCGTCGGCTCGTCCACGCGCAATCGGGTCACCGCGTGACGGAAGCGAGACCGCCGCGTCATCACGTTCAGGTTCGTCACCGGGCCGGACAGGAGCCGTGCCGTGCAGGCCGCGTCCGCCGCGAAACCGAGCGGGTCGGAGGTCGCGTCGAGGCGGACGGGGTCCTGCCGGCCGATCCTCAGCTCGATGCCTTCGCCCTGAACGACGACCAGCGTCCGGTCGAGGCCGGGAAAGGCCGAGAACGGACCATCGGCCGTCATGGCGGCCAGGCTGACCCGCCACTCGATGCCGTCCAGACCTGACGCGGATGGATGTGTAGCGATCTCAACGGTTTCGCCGCCGCCGTTCTTCCAAGGCATGCGACGCCCATCCGCAGCGCGAAGAACGGTCGTCGTCGTCATGGAGCGCCTCGGCAGACTTCAGGATGGGGTCAGGAGCCGCGGGCAAAGGTGAGGCAGCTCTCGAGGATGCGCGTGAGCGTTTCGCGGATTGGTGCCGCGTGGACGGGGTCGAACGCGGTGGGCCAGTCGGTGTCGTTCACCATCCCCTGCGGTTCGTGCATGTAGCCGCGACAGGCCAGTTCCATCTGCACCGCGTGGACCCCCGCCGCGGGGCGACCCAGGCGGCGGGTGATGAAGCCGCCCCGGAAGCGGCCGTTCAGCACCCACGGGTGCTCCGACGCGGCGCAAAGGCCCGCGATGGCGTTCGACAGCGCCGGCGCGCAGGTCGCACCTTCGTTCGTTCCGATGTTGAACACCGGCAGGGCGCCGTCGAACAGGCGCGGGATGACGGAGCGGATCGAGTGGCAGTCGTAGACGACGACCTGCGGATGGTGCTGCCGCAATCGGGCCACCTCGGCGTCGAGGGCCGCGTGGTAGGGGTCGAACCACCGCGCGCGCCGGTCCGCGACCTCCTCCGCCCGCAGCTCTTCTCCCGGACGGTACAGCGGCTCGCCGTCAAAGGTGGTCGTCGGGCAGAGCTCGGTCGTCGCCTGACCTGGGTAAAGCGAGACGCCGGATGGATCCCGGTTCACGTCGATGGCGGTGCGCGACACGCTCGTGCGGATCGTCGTCGCGTCGAGCGCGCCCGCGAAATCGTAGAGGCGGTCGATCCACCAGTCGGCATCCTTCCGGGCCAGCCAGGGGGACACCAGCCGGCCCACGAGGTCGTCCGGCAGGTCGGTCCCCGCGTGAGGGATGCTGACGACGAGCGGCGCGGTGCCGCGCTCGATCCGCAGCCAATCGGGCGATGTCACGACAGATCCTCCGAAATCGGCGTGCGGCCGCCCGCGTGAACTGCGGGGGCTCGCCCTTGGCGGCTCACAGGAACCGTGACAGTGCGAAGGGCGCGAGGTCCACCCGGCTCCGTCCGTCCGTGATCACCTCGGCCACGGCGGCGCCGATGCCTGCGGAATGCTTGAAGCCGTGGCCGGAGCAGGCGGACACGACGAGCACGCGGTCCTGCGCGGGATGGGCGTCGATGATGAAGCCCCGGTCCGGCGTCACGGTGTAGAGGCAGGCTGCGGCCTTGGCGAGCCGGGACGTGACGCCGGCCAGGTGCCCCTCGATCTCGCGATACATGCGCTCGGGTTCGGCCGGGTCGATCGTGCGGTCGACGGCGTCCGCCGTCGTGGTGGTCGCGTACTGCTCCTTGGCGACCTTGATCCGGGTGTCGCCCGGCATCGGCGGGAAGCCGTAAAAATAGTCGACGTCGGTCTTGCCGTACATCCAGATGAACACCGGCGAGCCCGGCCCGTAGGCGCTGGAGTCGGCCAGGTCGTACCAGTAGAGCAATTGCCGGCTGACGGTGAGCAGCCGGTCGAACGGAGCCCCGAGCAGCGGCACGCTCCAGGCCCCGGCCGACACCACGACGCGGTCGGCCAGCACCACGCCGTCCGAGGTTTCCACGCGGACGCCCGCGGCGTCCTGCTCGATGGCGCCGACCGCCACCCCGGTCCGCACACTCGCACCCTCGGCCACCGCGCGGTCGAGCTGGGCCGCGATGCAGGCCTCGGGCATGACGTATCCGCCACCCGGCTCGTAATAGGCCTTCTCGCTCCCGGACAGGCCGAGGAACATCGGGAAGCGCCGCGCGACTTCGGCACCGTCCATCACCTCGTGGTTGATCCCGTACCGCTCGGCGGAGTCGATCGAGCGTGCCGTAAAATCCCGCATGCCGTGGTGGCTCGTCTTCCCGTCGCCCGGACCCATCACCAGGGCGCCGCACGGGTTGAACAGGACCCTCCCCGTTTCCGCTTCTAGCTCCCGCCAGATCCGGTGCGAGTCGACGACAAGAGGCACGTAGTTCGGCCCCTCGCCGACGGCCTGGCGCGTGATGCGCGTTTCGCCGTGGCTCGATCCTCTGTCGTGGGGCGGCGCGTAGCGGTCGAGGCCCACCACTTTGGCGCCGCGCTTGGCAAGCTGGTAGAGGGCCGCGCTGCCCATCGCGCCCAGGCCGACGACGGCAACGTCAACACGCTCGTTCATGCGAAAAAACTCGGTCTGTGATCGACGTCGATGGATTTGCTCAGATGTCGAGCGTGTTGTCCCGTTCCCACTGGGTGAAGTGGGACGAGAAGCTGGTCCACTCGGCCTGCTTCATCTTGAGGTAGGCGGCCGAGAACTCCGTCCCGAGCGCGGTCTTCAGTTCCTCATCGCGGTCGAAAGCCCGCAGCGCATCGAGCAGGTTGAGCGGCAGCTTGGGCGCGTCGGTGACCGTGTGACCCATCTGGTACATGTCGATGTCGAGGCGTGGGCCGGGATCGGCCTTCGCGTGGATGCCGTCGAGGCCCGCCGCGATGATGACGGCCTGCAGGAGGTAGGGGTTGGCGGCGCCATCGGGGAGGCGCAGTTCGAAGCGGCCCTTGCCCGGCACGCGCACCATGTGGGTGCGGTTGTTGCCCGTCCAGGTGACGCTGTTGGGTGACCAGGTCGCGCCCGAAACAGTGCGGGGCGCGTTGATGCGCTTGTAGCTGTTGACCGTGGGGTTGGTGATGGCGGCCAACGCCTCGGCGTGCCTCATGATGCCGCCCAGGAAATGGTACCCCTGGGCCGAGAGGCCCATCTCGTCGGCCTCGTCGTGGAAGGCATTGGTCTTGCCCTCCCTGTCCCACACCGAGATGTGGGCGTGGCAGCCCGAGCCGGTCAGGGCCGGAAACGGCTTGGGCATGAAGGTCGCGCGAAGACCGTGCTTCTCGGCCACCGAGCGCACCATGAACTTGAAGAAGGAATGGCGGTCGGCCGTCACCAGCGCGTCGTCGAAAGCCCAGTTCATCTCGAACTGGCCGTTGGCGTCCTCATGGTCGTTCTGGTAGGGCTCCCACCCGAGGTCGAGCATGTAATCGCAGATCTCGGCGATGACGTCATAGCGGCGCATCAGCGCCTGCTGGTCGTAGCAGGGCTTCTGCGCCGTATCCTTGCCGTCCGAGATGGCGGCCCCGTCGGCATCGATCAGGAAGAACTCGGCTTCCACGCCGGTCTTGACGTGGAGCCCTTCCTCGGCGGCCTTGGCGATCACGCTCTTGAGCACGACCCGGGGCGCCTGGCGAACCGCCTTGCCCTCCATCATGCAGTCGGCCGCGACCCAGGCCACCTCGCGCTTCCAGGGCAGTTGCACGACGGCCGCGGCATCCGGCAGGGCGAACAGGTCGGCGTCGGCGGGCGACATGTCGAGCCAGGTCGCGAAGCCCGCGAAGCCCGCCCCGTCGCGCTGCATGTCGGCGATGGCGGCGGCCGGCACCAGCTTGGCGCGCTGCGCGCCGAACAGGTCCGTGTAGGAGATCATGAAATAGCGGATGCCGCGCTCCTTGGCGAGGCTGGCGAGATCCTGGGTCAAGAGCGCAATCTCCGTGTCATCGGGCGGGCGGCCCGTCGGTTTTGCAAGAAGCCGGCCGATCCCGGCGCACCACCAGCTCGCACGCCAAGCCCGGACAGCCTTGACCGATGTGCAGCCCTGGCAAGCGCATCGGTCATGGGCACTGCCGTCTCCCGCGCGTTAGAAGGAGCTCGGCGTCGGAGCTCATGTCCGGCGTCGCGGACCATCTTTTGTAAACGAGTCGCTTATGCTGACTGAAACCGTGCCGCACCCGTTCCGGCAGGACGCGGGGGCGATCGGCGCCCGGCTGGACCGGCTCCCGGCCACCCGCAGCATCTGGCGGTGGGTCGCCCTGCTCAGCCTCGGCGGATTCTTCGAATTCTACGACCTGTTCCTGACCGGCGTTCTGGCGCCCGGCCTGGTGCGGGACGGAATTCTGACGCCCACGACGCCGGGCCTGTTCGGGACGTCCGGCATCGCGGGTTTCGTTGCCGCCCTGTTCGCCGGCTTCTTCGTGGGAACGCTGCTGTTCGGCTTCGTCGCGGACCGGTTCGGTCGGCTCACCGTCTTCACCCTGTCGCTTCTGTGGTACGCCACAGCC